>JBLMXY010000145.1:0-11618 GCA_050257975.1 Acidobacteriota bacterium | reverse complement strand
TCCCTCCCGGCCGAGGCCGGAGAGCTTCGTTCCGCCGAAGGGCATCACGTCGAGGCGGTAGTCGGTCGAGTCGTTCACGATCACGGCGCCGTAGTGCAGGCCGCGGATCGCGCGGTAGGCGTCGCGCAGGCTCTCGGTGAAGATCGCGGCGTGAAGCCCGTACCGCACGCGGTTGGCCACCGCGATCGCTTCCTCGAGATCCCGCACCCGGTAGAGCGAGACCACCGGGCCGTACGCCTCGTCGCAGTCGAGGCGCGCGCCCTCCGGCACGTCGGCGAGCACGGTCGGCCAGAAGAGCGCCCCCTCGCGGCGCCCGCCGGTCAGCACCCGGGCGCCGCGGTCGACGGCCTCCCGCACCCACGTCTCGATTCGGGCGGCCTGTGTCTCGCTGATCATCGCGCAGACGTCGGTCTCCTCGTCGACGGAGGAGCCGGGCTTGAGCAACGCCGCGTGGGCCGTGAAGCGCCCGAGGAAATCGTCGTAGACCGACTCGTGCACGAGGACCCGCTGAACGCCCAGGCAGTTCTGGCCGGCCTGGGCGAACGCCCCGGCCGAGATTGCCGGCACCGCCCTGGCGAGGTCCGCGTCGGCAAGGACGATCACCGGGGAGTTCGAGCCCAGCTCCATGGCGAGCTTCTTGATCCCGGCGATCCGCGTGATCTTCTCGCCGGTCTCCACACCTCCGGTGAAGCTGACCAGCCGGATCCGGGGGTCGGTGACCAGCGCCTCGCCGACGGCTTCGCCCCGCCCCGTCACGACGTTCAGCCGGCCCGCCGGCAGCCCGGCCTCCACGAGGTCTCGGGCGAGGCCGAGCGCCGAGAACGGGGTCGCGGAGCCGGGCTTGAGAACGACCGAATTGCCGGCCGCCAGCGCCGGCGCCGCCTTGTGGGCCGCCATGGCGAGCGGATCGTTGAAAGGCGTGATCGCGCCGACCAGTCCCACCGGAAAGCGGAAGTAGTAGCCCTCCCGATTCTCCGAGCCCGGGCGGCTGTCGAAGGGGAGCGTCTCCCCGCCCAGGCGCCGGCCCTCCTCGGCCGCCAGGCGAAGCAGGGTCGAGACCCGCACCGGTTCGCGCCGGGCTTCGCGGATGGTCTTGCTCCCCTCGCGCGCGATCGTCCAGGCGTACTCCTCGCGCCGCGCGTCGACGAGGCCCGCCGCGCGCTGAAGGACCTCGTAGCGGGCATGAAGGGGAAAGTCGCGCGCCTGAGCGCTCTGCGCCGCATCGATGGCGGCCCGGACGTCGCTGGCGTCGGCCGAGGGAACGCGGCCGACCAGGGCGCCATCGAAGGGATTGCGGACCTCGATCCTGGCCGGCCGGCGGACCCACTGCCCGCCGATCAGCATCGGGGAATCTTCGGTCGCTTCCGGCAGGATCTTCACCCTGGCCTCCCGGGGCGCGTCAGCGCTTGTTCCAGCCCTTGACCGGCCCCGCGTGGAAGAACTTTTCCGGCGTCATCACGCCGTCGCGCTTGAAGACCATCCCGTCCTTCATCACGAACTGCACGTCGCGCAGCGCGTCGATGTCCTCGAGGGGGTTGCCCCGGACCGCGATGATGTCGGCGGCCAGGCCCGGCTTGATGGGACCGCGCTCCTTCTCGACCTGCGCGCACTGGTAGCCCGTGATGGTCATGGCCTTGAGAATGTCGCCGTTCGGAATTCCCGACGCCTTCCAGGTCAGGAGGAAGTTGATGGTGCGCTCGCCGCGGCTCAACGTGTTTCCGGTCTCCCAGTAGTCCATGTCGGTCGAGAAGGTCACCTTGACGCCGTGCCGCCACGCGCTCGCCAGCTGCGCCGCGGCCTTCGCCATGCGGTCCTTGTTGCCCGCGTAAGGCGTGAAGGGAGTGTCCGTCGACGCGAGGAAGATGCCCTTCTGAGCCATGAGCCTGTAATGCTCCTCGGTCAGGGCGAAGCCGTGCTCGATCGACCAGAGGCCGGCCTCGATCGCGCGGCTGGCGCCCTCGGGAGTCTGGACGTGGCCGGCCACCTTGAGTCCGCCCTTGGCCGCCTCGGCGATGAAGAGCTTCATCTCGTCGACCGTGTAGCCCCAGGGCTTGCAGTCGACGCAGATCTTGATGACCTTCGCGCCGTAGAGCATGTTCTCGCGCACCGCCTTGACGATCTCGTCCTTGGTGTCGGCTTCGAGGTACTCGGGATAGACGATGTTGTGGTAGCGGGACATCTCCGGCGTCGGCCAGAACTGCCCGCCCTTGCCGCCGATGATGATTCCGGAGTTGACGATCGTGGGCCCCGGGATCCATCCCTGCTCGACGGCCACGCGGTGCGCCGTGTCGGTGTAGAGGGCGTTGTTGCCGAGGTCCCGCACGACGGTGAAACCGGAATTGAGAAGCTGGATCCCGTTGGAGGCGGCCTGGATCGCACGCAGCGGTGTCGAGTCCATGATGTAGGTCAGGTAGTAGTAGTCGTGCTCGGGGATGTCCTTGTAGGTGATGCCCAGATGCGTGTGGGTGTCCACGAGGCCAGGCAGCACGGTCAGCCCCGACAGATCGATGACGGCGGCGCCGGCCGGCACCGCGACGCCGGCGCCCGCGGCGGTGATTCTCTCTCCCTCCACGAGGATCACGGCGTTGGCCGTCGCGCGGCCCGTCTCGGGATCGACGAGCCGGCCCGCGCGGATCGCGGTGACCTGGGCGCCCAGCGCGAGGGGAAGGAAAAGCGAAATGCAGACGGCCGTCAGGCGCTTGGACATCGTCGCTCCTCTCGTCGTTTGCGCCCGGAAACGAAAACGCGCCGGCGAGCGCATTCTTCGACCCTCGGAGACAGACCTATCGGGCCCTCCGCCCCTCTCTTCGCGACTTTCCCTGGGCGATCGCCTTCTCGACGTCGGCGATCTCACGGGGCGCGCCGCAGGAAAGACACTCCATCCCTCCGGGCGTCACCAGAACGTCGTCCTCGATCCGAACGCCGATGTTCCACCACCTCGGGTCCGCGGTGGAGTGCTCGGGGATGTAGATCCCGGGCTCGACGGTCAACGCCATCCCGGGCTCGAGCCTCGCCTGCGCCTTGCCGTACCGCTCCAGGCGACCGACGCCGGCCGGGTACTCGTAGCTTCCGGCGTCGTGGACGTTCAGGCCGAGCCAGTGGCTCGAGCCGTGGACGTAGAACTTCTGGTAGGCGCGCGTCCGGAGGATTTCGGCCCGATCGCCGGACAGAATTCCGAGCGCGAGCAGGCCGTCCACGATGACCGAGACGGTCGCGTCGTGGACCTCGTGGAAGGCCGCGCCGGGCTTGACCGCCGCGAAACCCGCCTTCTGCGCCGCGAGCACGATCTCGTAGATCTTCCGCTGCTCCGCCGAGAACCGCCCGGACACCGGGTAGCTCCGCGTGACGTCGGCCGCGTACATGCCGTACTCGCACGCGGTGTCGTTGACGACGATCTCGCCGTCCTCCATCGTCTCGTCGTCGCGCTCGTAGTGCAGGATCACGGAGTTCTTCCCCGAGCCGACGATCGGGGGATAGGCCATGCGCGCGGCCCCTCGGGAGAGGCAGAGTCCGACCATCGCGGCCTTCAGGTCCCATTCGCGGCGCCCGGGGGAAAGCTCCCCCATGGCCGCCCGGTGCGCGTCGGCCGAGATCCTCGCCGCCTCGCGCAGGAGGTCCTGCTCGAGCGGGTCCTTGACCAGGCGAAGGGCCGCCAGGATCGGCGAGGCCTCGGAGGCGGGCCGCGCGGACGTCGCGTTCGCGTTGCCTTCGTTCCAGGCCGCGAGCAGGCGCCGTCCGAACTCCGCGTCGCCGCCGTCGCCGTAGTAGAGGCTCTTTGCCCCGGCCGCGAGCGCCGGAAACCGGCTCCAGAACTCGCCGATCGGATAGGCCTCCTCGGCACCGAAGTCCTTCTTCGCGCCCTCGACACCGGCGCGCCAGCCGGTCCATTGCTCGGCGGGAAAGTCTTTCGGCCGCACGAAGAGCAGAAAACGGCCGCGCGCGTTGCCGCCGGGCAGGAGCACGGCGATCGCGCTCGGCTCCTCGAGGCCGGCCAGGTACCAGAAGTTCGAATCCTGGCGGTACGGGTCGGGACTCGTCTCGACGGAGGATTCCGGCGCGGCATGGAAGACGGCGATCGAGTCCGGCGGAAGCTTCGCGAGGAACTTCTCGCGATGCGACGCGAAAAACGCCGGCGTGGCGGCGGGCGGCGCGGGCGGCGGCGGGGACGCCAGGAGGCCGAGCAGGGCCGCGGACGCGACGATCATGATGTCTCCTTCCGAACCGAGGCGGGATTGTACGCGCTCGGTCGGCGACGCGCGCCCGCGCTCACTCGACCGAGGCCGGGGCGAGGGCCTCTCGCTCCGACCCCGACGGCTCCGTCGCTTCGGGAAAACGCGAGGTCAGCAGCAGGTTGACCGCGGCGAGCGCCAGGAGCACGCCAAAGACCGGCAGGAGCGACCTCTCGATCGACTGGCGGAAGAGCGCGGGAGCGATCGAAGGCGCCCCGGCGTCGGCCGCCGCGTGCGGGCCCGCGAGCAGACGGCTCGCCGCCTCCATGCCGCTGCCGAGCCGCATCGCCAGGCCCGCCGCGAACACCCCTCCCAGCGCGCCGACGCCGATCGATCCGCCGACGGTGCGAAAGAAGGGCACGAGGCTCGTCGCGACGCCGCGCCGCCGCTCCGGGACGACGTTCTGGATCCCGAGCACCTGGGCCAGGGAGCTCGGGCCCAATCCCGCGCCCACCACGGCGCAAGCCGCGCTGATCCACGCGACGCCCGCATGGGCGAGCGAGCCCGCCACCAGGCCCCCCAGACCGAACAGGATCAGAACCGCTCCGAACCGCGCCGTGCGTCGGAAGCCGAAGCGAAGGATGATCCGGGCCGCCAGGGCCGCGGAGAGCGCCCAGCAGAAGATCAGCGGCGTCACGACGGCGCCCGCCGCGCCCGCGGTGCCGCCGCGCGCGCCCTGCACGAAGAGCGGCACGAAAGTGTCGACCCCGTAGATCGTCGTGCCGAGCAGCACTCCCGCCAGATACGGAGACGCCGTCTGCCAGTGGAAGAAGAGGTCCGGAGGCACGAGCGGATGCGGGCGGCGGGTCTGAAGGCGGGCGAAGACCGAAAGCGAGAGGACTCCCGCGGCGAGCAGCGCGACCCGCTGGAGCGCGGTGATTCCGCCCGGGCCGGGCGCGTGCAGGACGCCGAAGAGCAGCAGCGTGACGCCGAGGGCCAGCGTCGCGCCCCCCGCCACGTCGACCGGATCGGGCAGGGAGGCGCGCGATTCGATCATCCGCGTCGCCACGAGAAAGAAGGCGATCAGGCCCAGGGGAATGTTGATCGAAAAGATGGATCGCCACCCGAAGTGCACGGTCAGAAAAGCCCCCAGAAGCGGGCCGACCAGGCTCGCAAAGCCCCAGATGCCCGAGAAGAGCCCCTGCACCCGGGCCCGTTCCTCGAGCGAGTAGAGGTCCGCGGCGACCGTCAGCGAGACGGGAATCAGCCCCGCCGCGCCCAGGCCCTGGATCGCCCGGGCGGCGATCAGCTGCGGCATCGAGCGGGCAAACGCGCACGTGACCGCCCCCGCGAGGAAGACGCCGATTCCCACCAGCATCAGCCGGCGCCTGCCGTGGATGTCCGCGAGGCGGCCGTAGACCGGCATGGCGACCGTGGAGGTCAGCAGATAGACCGAGAAGACCCAGGCGTACAGAGGAAGGCCGCCGAGGTCGCCGATGATCGTCGGCATGGCCGTGGAGACCACGGTCGACTCGAAGGAGGCGAGCGCGGTCACGAGCAGGAGCGCGAGCGTGACGGCGCGGCGCCGCTTCGGGTCGAAGCGCGGGCCCGCGGACTCGGACATGAGCGCGAAAGCCTACAGCAGGCAGGCGCCGGAGGCCGGCGCCGCCGGCCGGTTTGCCGGTGATGGCTCCGGGCTCCGCCGCCCGAGCCGGCCCACCGGCTCGACCGCCCGATCCTTCCCGCGCGCTCCGTGGGATAGTTTCGGGCCGTGCGACGGATCGTCCTCCGCGGCCTTCTGCTGCCGGCGCTGCTCCTGGCCGCCCGCCCGGCGCCCGCCTGGGTCGCGCGGGTGGAGGTGTCCTCCCGCACGGATCTCGCGGGAGGAAAGGCCTTCGGGCTCGCGGGCCCGTACGAGAAGGTGACGGGCACGATGCACTTCGCGGTGCGCCCCGACGATCCGCACGACGCCGCGATCGTCGATCTCGCGCTGGCGCCCCGAAACGCGCGGGGCGAAGTCGAGTTCTCCGCGGACTTCTACGTGCTCAAGCCCAGGGATTCCGCGCACGGCAGCGGGAGCCTGTTGCTCGAGGTGCCCAACCGCGGCGGGAAGGGGATCCTCTCGCTGATGAACCGGGGGCGCGGCTCCGCCGACCCTCAGACGCCCGAGGAGCTGGGCGACGGCTTTCTGATGCGCCGCGGCGTGACGGTCGCCTGGGTCGGCTGGCAGTGGGACGTGCGCGATTTTCCAGGGCGACTGCGCCTGGAGGCCCCGGTCGCGCGCGAGGCCGGCAAGCCGATCACGGGCCTCGTGCGCGCCGACTTCGTCGTGGACGATCTCGCGCCGTCGCACCCGCTCGGCCACGTGATCGTCGGCTCGATCGGCGGAACGAGCTACCCGGCGGCCGAGCCCCGCAGCCGGGCGAACGTGCTCACCGAGCGGGACGCGCCCCTGGCGCCTCGCCGCGTCATCCCGCGCCGGAAGTGGCGCTTCGCGCACGACGAGGCGGGCAAGCCGGTCGCCGACGACCGCTCGGTCTGGCTCCAGGGAGGCTTCCGGCCGGGCAAGATCTACGAGGTCGTCTACGTGGCTCGGGACCCGGTCGTGGCGGGACTGGGGCTCGCCGCGATCCGCGACGCGGTCTCCTACTTCAAGCACGATCCCGAGGCCGTGGCGCCCGCCCGCCGCGTCTACGGCGCGGGGATCTCCCAGTCGGGCCGCTTTCTTCGTCAATTCCTCAAGCAGGGATTCAACGCCGACGAGCAGGGGCGCCAGGTCTTCGACGGTCTCTTCGTCCACGTCGCGGGCGCGGGTGTCGGCAGCTTCAACCACCGTTTCGCGCAGCCGTCCCGCGACGCGCAGCCGGTCTCGACGCTCTTCTACCCGACCGATCTCTTCCCCTTCACGGACCTGCCCGAGAAGGATCCGCAAACGGGCCAGGAGGCCGGCCTTCTCGACCGCGCCCGCGCCGACCACGTCGTTCCGAAGATCTTTTCGACCTCGACGTCCTACGAGTACTGGGGACGCGCGGCCTCGCTGACCCACACGACCCCCGACGGCAAGAACGACGCCCCGATTCCGGAGGAGGTCCGCATCTACTTCCTCGCCGGTCTGCAGCATTTTTCGGGCCCGTTTCCGCCGAGCGCCGAGCCTTACCGGGGACTGCGGGCGACGCATCCCCAGAACCCGAACCCGGTCTCCTGGCTGTGGCGCGCGCTCTTCGACGACATGGACTCCTGGTTGCGGGACGGCGTCGCGCCCCCGGAGAGCCGGTATCCGCAGATCGCCGACGGCACCCTCGTCGCGCCGGAGGCGCTGAGGTTCCCGCGGATCCCGGGCCTCACCCCGCCGGCGCGCGCGCACCAGGCATTCCGGATGGACTACGGGCCGCGCTGGAAAGAGGGGATCGTTTCGAAGGAGCCTCCGGGAGTCGGCGCCCCGTTCGCGACCCTCGTTCCCCACGTGGACGTGGACGGCAACGACGTCTCCGGCGTGCGAATCCCCGAGATGCAGGTTCCGCTGGCGACCTACACGGGCTGGAACCTGCGGGACCCGAAGACCGGGTTCGGCGGCGAGCGCGTCAGCTTCATCGGTTCCTACGTCCCGCTGCCCAGAACTCGGGCGGACCGCGAGCGCGCCCTCGACCAGCGGCCGTCGATCGAGGAGCGCTACGGCTCGCGAGAGAGGTATCTCGGCCTGTATGCCGAGGCGGCCGTCAAACAGGTCCGGGAGCGGTTCCTTCTCCCCGAAGACCTCGCCGACGTCCTCGCCCGCGGCGAGGCCGAGTGGGACGCGGTGATGAAGTGAGCGGCCCGGCTCTTCTGCGGCCCGGCGGCGAAGGATCGGGGCGGACTTCCCGAGGCGCGGCGGTCGTCGTCCACTCAAGATGATCCTGACCTGCCCCTCCTGCGGCAAGAAGAACCGATCGCCGGCCGAGCGGCTGGCGGACACGGGACGCTGCGGCGAATGCAAGACGCCGATCTCTCCCGTCGACAAGCCGATCCCGGCCGACCCGGAGACCTTCCGGGAGATCACGGGAGACGCCCGGGTGCCGGTGCTCGTCGACTTCTGGGCGGCGTGGTGCGGCCCCTGCCGCGTGGCCGCGCCGGAAGTCGAGCGCACCGCAGCCGAAATGGCGGGCAGGGCGCTCGTGCTCAAGGTGGACACGGAAAAATACCCCGAGCTCGCCTCGCGGTTTGGCGTCCAGGGCATCCCGAACTTCATCGTGATGCGCGGAGGCCTGCTGCTCTTTCAACACGCCGGTGTCGTCCCGAGCGCACAGATGAAGGAGTGGCTCGAGCGCGCCGGCGCTCCGCCCGGCCGAGGGGACGCCCGGGGCTGAACCTCGGGCCGGCGCGTCGGCCCGGCATCGACGGCGGCCCTTCTCCGGCCGCCGGGGTCGCAGCCGGCGACATCCCGCGCGGCCCGCAATAGCATTGGCGTCGTGGTCGACGTCGTCATCGCCCCGACGCTCGAGAGCTGGCGGGAGGCCGCGCGAAGCCTGATCCTCCAGGGCATTCGGCCCGAGGAGATCACGTGGCGCGAGGCTCCCACGCAGCGCGACGCCGCGCCGGCTCTCTTCGACGAGACTCCGTCCCCGCCGGGGGCCGCGCCGGCGTCGACGCTCTCCGTCCCGCGCGCCTTTCTCGACCTCGCGCGTGGAGCCGCAGCGCACCGCGATCCGGACCGCTGGCGGGTTCTCTATTCCGCGCTCTTCCGCATCGCGGCCGGGCAGCGCGATCTGCTCTCCCGCGCCGACGATCCCGACGTCATCCGGCTGCGGCGGCTCGCCGCGGAGGCCGCGGAAGGCGCGCCTCCGGAGGGCGCCGCTTCGTTTGTCCCGCGCACGTCGGACCTCGAGGAGCTCGCGCGGGCCGCCGCGACCTGCCGCGGCTGCGATCTCTACCGCCACGCCTCCCGGACCGTGTTCGGCAAGGGCCCGGCCGGCGCGAGGGCCGTTCTCGTCGGCGAGCAGCCGGGCGAGCAGGAGGACCTCCAGGGCGCCCCCTTCGTCGGCCCGGCGGGGGAAGTGCTCGACCGCGCCCTGGCGGACGCGAATCTTCCGAGAGACCAGGTGTACGTCACCAACGCCGTCAAGCACTTCAAGTTCGTCCGGACGCCGAAGCGCCGCATCCACCAGACGCCCAATTCCTCGGAGATCGGCGCCTGCCGGCCGTGGCTCGAGGCGGAGCTCTCGATCATCCGCCCACGGGTGCTGGTCTGCCTCGGCGCGACCGCCGGCAAGGCGCTGCTCGGGCCCGACTTCCGGCTGACGCGCGAGCGCGGCCGATTCCTCGAGACGCAATGGGCACCGAAGCTGCTCGCGACCTACCATCCCTCCGCCGCGCTCCGCGCGGAGGACGAAGCCGGCAAGCGGCGCATCTACGACATCCTCGTTTCCGACCTCAAGCTCGTCGCCGCGGCGGTCGCTTGATCCCGGCGAGGCGTCCGAAGGGGCTCGCCGCGACGCGACTACGGCTTGCGGGAGGCCCCGGCCGCCTCGAGCCAGGCGAGGGTTCGCCGCCAGGCGTCCTTCGCGGCCTCGGGGCGGTAGGAGTCCCGCCGGTCGCAGAAGAATCCGTGCCCCGCGCCGGGATAGGTGACGATTTCCGCGGCCTTCCCGAGCGCGGCGAGGCGCTGGCGAAGCAGGGCGACATCTTCCATCGGGATCGAGGCGTCTTCCTCCCCGAACAATCCGAGCACGGGGCAGCCGATGCGGCCGGCCTCGTCGAGAAGCGGCGTCATCTTCGCGCCCGGACGCTGCCGCACGATGCCTCCGCCGTAGAAGCAGACCGAGGAGGCGACGTCGGTCCGGCAGGCCGCGAGAAACGCGACGAAGCCTCCCATGCAGAAGCCGACGGCCGCGACGGGAGCGCCCGCCCGCCGCGGCTGCCGGCGGAGGAAGGCGATCGCGGCCTTCAGGTCCGTCTCGATTCCGTCATTGGTCAGCTCGGCGAGCACGGGCCGAACGGCGGCGAAGTCGCCGTACTCGAAGACCGTCCCGGGACCCGCCCGGTGATAGAGCTCCGGCGCCAGAGCGACGTAGCCCTCCGCCGCGAGGCGCCGGCACACGTCGCGAATGTGCTCGTTGACCCCGAACGCTTCCTGAGCCACGACGACGCCCGGGCATGCGTCTCGGCCCGGAGGCTGCGCCAGAAAGCCCGGCATCGGACCGTCGGCGGTCTCGATCGAGACGGCTCGCTCCTCCACGCCGCGATGTTAACGGACCTGCCCCCGGTCAGAAGACGATGACCCGATTCCGGCTGCGCTTTCCGGTCAGGCAGGTCGCGCGCTGGGCGGCCGCGTTCTCGGATCCGGACGACGCCGGGATCGAACGGCTGGCCGCCCGGGCAAGAAGACGGGGCTGCATCACGAAGGCCGACTTCCTGCGCCTGGCCGCTTGGAAGACCTCGAGAAGCCGGCGGCGCGTCGAGCGAAACACGGAGAGCTTCGTCCGCGCGGTGACGCGGACGGCGATGGCGACGCCGGAGGAGCGCCTGCGAATCGAGGTTCTGACGCTGCTCGACGGCGTCGACTGGCCGACGGCTTCGGTCATCCTGCACTTCTGCCACCGGGAGCCGTATCCCGTCCTCGATTACCGGGCGCTCTGGTCGCTCGGCGTCGAGAAGCCGCCCGCGTACAACTTCCCCTTCTGGCGGGACTACACGCTCGCCTGCCGGAGCCTTGCCGCGCGTGCGTCCTGCTCCATGCGAGAGCTCGATCGCGCGCTCTGGCAATTCTCGAAGGAGAAGCAGGCCTAGCGGCCTCGGATCGAGAGCCGAGCCGACCAGGCGGTCAGGCCGAGTTCAGGAAGAGCAGCACCAGGTCCGAGCGTCGCCGGACCCGATACTTCGACAAGAGGTTCGAGACGTGGAATTTGACGCCTCGCTCGCTGATTCCGAGCCTGCTGGCGATCTCCTTGTTGGAGAGGTTTTCCATGAGCCCATCCAGGACCTGCCGCTCTCGGCTGGTCAGGTCGGCGGCGGACGCGGCGGGAGGGCCCGGTCGGCCGGCCGTGGACACCGCCACATCCACGAACCGGGCAAGCAGCGCCCGAGGGACCCAGAAGCCGCCACACGCCACCGCTTCGACCGCCCTCCGGAGCTGGTCGAAGGCCTGCGCGAAGGTGACGAGTCCTTTGACCTTCAGGCGAAGAAAAAGAAAAGCGCTCTCCTCATCAAACTGCTCTCCGAGTACGAGAAGGTGAGGGGATTCGATGACGGAAGAGACTCTTTCGATCGCCGCCGCGGTCGAGACCGGACGCGGGTGCGACTCGACGAGATAGACCGAGGCGGCCGGGATGGCAGCCCCCGGGTTGTCGGGGAGCGGGTCGAGGTGAGGCCGGCACTCTGCGAGGTGGAAATCGGGTTCGGCGAGGAGCTCTTGAATCGCCGGGAAGACGAGCGGGTGAAAGGACACAACGCAGACGGAGATCGGAGCCACGTGTA
>JBLMXY010000144.1:0-4485 GCA_050257975.1 Acidobacteriota bacterium | reverse complement strand
CAGCGTCTCGTCCACGAGAATGCCGTCGTCCACCGCGAGCCCGGCCTCCGCGGCGAGCCGGTCATTCGGGACGATACCGAGCCCCGCCACCACGAGGTCGGCCCGGATCTCGCCCCGGTCGGTCTCGAGCGTGAACCCGGGGCCGTGCGGCTGGAGCCCCGTGAGGAGCTCCCCCGGCCGGACCTCGACCTCATGCTCGGTGTAGTAGCCGTTCAGGTGCACCGCGAGCTCTCGCGGAAAGAGGCGTGCGCCAATCCCTTCCTCGGGGAAGATCAGCGTCACCCGGTAGCCAGCCGTCGCGAGCGAGGCCGCGATCTCCGAGCCGATGAAGCCTCCGCCGACGACCGCCACGTGCTTGCCCACCGGAAGCGCCCGGACGCGCCGGTAGTCCGCGACCGTCCGGAAGTAGACGACCCCGTCGCCGCCGAAGGGCAGGCGCCGCGGGGTTCCACCCGTCGCGAGGAGGAGCCGCTCGTACCCGACCGTCTGCCCTCCGTCGAGCGCGACCCGCCGCGAGGCGCGGTCGATTGCGACGACGCGCGCGCCGGTGCGGCTCGAGACGCCCTCGACCGCGGGTAGCCAGATCGAGCCCTCCTCCTGCCCCGTCCAGAGACCCTTCGTGAGCGGCGGCCGCGCGTACGGTCCGACCGGCTCCTCGCCGAGCATGACGATCGACCCGCTCGCGTCCGACGAGCGGATCCCCTGCGCCGCGGCGTGCCCCGTCATCCCGCCGCCGATCACCACATACTTGAAGTTGGGCATCCGTCCCCCCTCGTCCTAGGGTTGGTCACCCGCCTTCGCCTCCAGGGCCTTCAACTGGGCTCGCAGTGCCTTCTCGCGCCCGTAGCGCTCCGTCACGTCGCGGATCACCGCCACCACCCACTCGATCCGGCCGCCGGCGTCCTTCAGCAGCTGGATCGAGAACTCGATGGAGATCTGCCGGCCGTCCTTGTGGAGCGCCGGCACGGCGAGAAGCTGGCCCTCACCGTACCGGGTGACGCCGGTCCTCATGGTCGTCTCCCAGCCGGCCCAGTGCCGGCCGCGGAGCCGCTCGGGGATGATGAAGTCCATCGAGACTCCGAGCGCCTCCGTGGCGCGGAAGCCGAAGACCCGCTCGGCCGCGGCGTTCCAGTAACGCACCGTACCCTTGTGGTCGCTAATCAGGATCGCGTCCGGCGAGCCGTCCAGGATGCGGCGGAGGAGATCGTCAGGGACCGCTGTCATCTACCCCTTCCCGCCGGCGCAGACCGAAAGGCCGACCCGGAGCGCGCCGACATCCGCTCTCTCTACCCTCGAATTATGGGACGACTCGCCGTCTTCGTGATAATTCTTCTCGGAGACGAGAGGACCTCTGGGACATTCGGCTTGTGGACACGCGGTCGTGGGTCACGCCAACGATCGCGGCAGCGGGAAGAAGGAGACATCAATGAAGATTCCGAGATCATCCTTCGCAGCGCTCATCGTCGCGGGCGGTCTGCTCGCCTCACGCCCGGCCGCCGCCCACTGCGACACGGCCGATGGTCCCGTCGTCGCCGCCGCGAAGGTCGCGCTTGCGGAAGGGGACATCACCCCCGTCCTCAAGTGGGTGAAGCCCGAGGCGGAATCCGAGATCAGGGCGGCTTTCGCACGGGCGCTCGCAGTCCGCGGAAAGGGCCCCGAGGCACAGGCGCTGGCCGACCAGTACTTCTTCGAGAACCTCGTGCGGATCCACCGGGCCGGGGAGGGAGCGCCCTACACCGGCATCCTGCCCGCCGGGACGCCCATCGAGCCGGCCATCGCCCTGGCCGACCAGGCCCTCGACAGCGGGAACGCCGACAAGCTGGTGAAGGCCATCACGCACCACGTCGAGGAAGGAATCCGCGAACGTTTCGCGCGCGCGGCCGCGGCGAAGAAACAGGCCGACGCGAGCGTGACGGCCGGCCGGGAGTTCGTCGAGGCGTACGTGGAGTTCACGCACTACGTCGAGCGCCTGCATCTGGACGCCACCACGTCGGCCTCCCAGCACGCAGGGGCGCCCGCGGCCGAGCACAAGCACTGAGGATCGAAAGGGAGGAAACGGCGATGACTGAAGCCAGGACACCCCGTCGAACGACCGAGCCGTTCCGGGAGGAACACGTCGCCATCAAGGAGCACCTGCGCCACATGAGCCAGATGATCCAGTCGATTCCCGGAGGTGTGCCCGAGGTTCAGAAGCAGAGCATGACCAGGCTGGTCGAGGCGCTGAAGGGGCACATCCTCCCCCACGCCGAGTGGGAGGAGAAGGTGCTCTATCCCATCATCGACCAGAAGGCCGGGGGTGGGAAGTACGCCTTCACCGCCGCGATGCGCCACGAGCACCGAATCGTCGGGCGTTGGATCGAGGAGCTCGCCTGCGAGTCGGGCAAGGGGAACCCCGACACCAAGCTTTTCGTCCGGCGGGCCGACCAGCTCCTCGGTCTCATCCTCGCGCACTTCGAGGACGAGGAGGAGGTGCTCCTCCCGGTTCTCGACGAGACGATGACGCCCGAGGAGTTCGAGCGCGAGATCACGTCGCAGGGCCATCCTCACGGGCATTGAGAGCCGCGGCGAAAGGCCCCGGAGATCACGGCCGACCCGCTGGTGGCCGCTGGGAGGATGCGGAGGTCGTCCGAGGCTTCTCGATGGCCGCCGCCAACGAGATCCTCCTCGCTTTCGTCCGCGCCGAGCTCGCTGGCCGGCCGAGGCTGCGCGTCCTCGACGTTGGCTGCGGTGCGGCCCGCAACGCAGCCGCCATGGCGGCGTCCGGCGCCACCGTGGTCGGCACCGACACGGCGTGGCCCATGCTGGCGGCGGCAGGGCGCCGGGTCCTGTCGGAAGGCGTCGCCGAGCGGGTCGCGCTCGTGCGCGCACCCATGGACCGTCTGCCGCTGCGGGACGCGAGCATCGATCTCGTGGTCGCTCACGGGATCTGGAATCTCGCGCGGTCCGCCGCCGAGTTCCGCCGCGCGATCGCCGAGGCAGCACGCGTCGCCCGGCCGGGCGCCGGCCTGTTCGTCTTCACCTTCTCCCGCGCCACGCTCGCCCCTGAGGACCAGCCACTTCCAGGCGAGCCGTTCGTGTTCACCCAGTTCGCGGGCGAACCCCAGTGCTTCCTGACCGAGGCGGAGCTCAAGGAGGAGCTCCTTCGCGGCGGGTTCGAGAAGGACCCGCCGGGGCCGCTCACCGAATACAACCGTCCCGTCGCCGGCCCCGCGTTCACGCGGGGCGGCCCCGTGATCTACGAGGGGACCTTTCGCGCCGCACGGCAACCATGATGGAGGAGCCCTTCGGGTTGCCCGAGGAATTGCTCACTCACCGCGCGGGGTCGCCTCGACGTTCTCCGGCGTGGGATAGCGCAATGTCCCGTCACCCATGACGCGCGCACCGGGAGTGAGCGTCGCCGGGATGACCTGGCCAGGTCCCATGATGTGCTCGACGTGGGCCCCGTCGGCCAACAGGTAATCGGTGATGATCCGGCGATGACAGCGCCACCACACCGCTTCGGCGCACATGATCGCGCACCGATAACTGCGCGCGAGCGCGCTCAAGTCATCCAGACCGGCGCGGAATTCGTCCGTCTCCGCGTAGTCGGCGTAATTCCTGAACGCCGCGACGCGCCAGTAGATGTTGATCGAGGGCGGCGCGCCTTTGCGATGATGCCGTCGGCCGCCGAGCGCTCGCAGATGCCGGTATTCGATGCCATCGGCGGCAAGGGAGTCCGGGAGCGTGTCCCCATTGAACTGCGGCGCCGTTCGCGAGCGCGGGGTCGAGCGCACGTCCACGAGCAGCGTGACGTCGACCTGCCGTAAGAGCGACACGAATTCGGCGAGAGTCCGTGTGGAGTGGCCGATGGTGAAAACGATGTCGCCCGCCTGGCGATTCATTTCCGGAGCTTCGTGAGCGCCGATCCCTTGTGCATCGCGATGTGATCCGTCGTGTCGCTCTTGATCTCGTACTGCGGCTCGTCTCTGCTCGCGTGGACGGTGTAGCCCTTGAACTTCGTGGGCGACGTGACGACGCGGGTGATTTTGCCGCGCACGCGACCGGCTTCTGAATTCCACGAGACGTGATCCCCGCGCTTGAACCGCTTCGCCGCCATCGGTCTCCTCGCGAACATGACCCATGGTAGCTTGAAGCAGCCTCGCAGACGCCGGGCGGGCGCTCGCGAGCGATCGTCTCCCGGAAACGATGCCTGCGAAGGCTCAGGAGACGAGACCGCAGACGCGGCGGCACCCGGCCATCACCGGACCCGCCGCGGCTCTGGCGCGTTCGCCCCCCGCCCGCAGCACCGAATCGACGAAACCAGGGTCCGCCAGCAGTTCCTTGCGGCGCAGCCGGGCCGTGCGAAACGTCTCCAGGATCAGGCCGAGCAGGCGGCTCTTCATCTCGCCGTAGCCGTGGCCGCCCTCGCTGAAGAGCTTCCGGGTGGCCGGCCACTCATCCTCCGGGGTCAGCAGCTTCAGAAGCGAATAGAGCGTGCTGCCCCGC
>JBLMXY010000143.1:0-6019 GCA_050257975.1 Acidobacteriota bacterium | reverse complement strand
TCGTAGGGTCCGAGTCTCGTTCCAGCGGCAAGACTCACTTCACCCGGCCTCCAGGAAGGGATGAACTCCCGCTCTCGCGGCACTCCCCCTCTCGCTCGCGGCGCGAAGAGTCTCCCGAGCGGAGCGAGGGAGGAGCTTCGCGCCGCGGGAGCCGCAGCGCGGCGAGCGACCAGGCTCGCGGTCGAGCGCGCGTCCGCTCGAGCCGCGAGCCGGTGGCGATAGCCAGGCCGCGAGCAAGCGAAGGCGACGGGACACCTCCCCCATGCCGCCCGCGCCTAGCGCGCCGACAATCTCGTAGGGCCCGAGGCTCGTTCCGCTGGCCAGACTCAACTCAGCCAGCCTCCCGAAAGCAATGACACCCACCTCGCGGCACTCCCCCTTCCGCTCGCGGCGCGAAGAGTCTCCCGAGCGAAGCGAGGGAGGAGCTTCGCGCCGCGGGAGCCGCAGCGCGGCGAGCGACCAGGCTCGCGGTCGAGCGTGCATCCACGCGAGCCGCGAGCCGGTGCCAAAGGCAGGTCCGCGAGCAAGCGAAGGCGACGGGTCTCGCGGCACTCCCCCTTCCGCTCGCGGAGCGAAGAGTCTCCCGAGCGGAGCGAGGGAGGAGGTTCGCGCCGCGGGAGCGAGCGCGGAGCGAGGAGTCAGGCGGGCGGTCGAGCGCCTTTGCGCGAGCCGCCCGCCGATGCGCCCGCGCGGGCGCAGACTCCGAGCGAAGTGCGAGCGACGTGTCACCGCACCCCTTCCACAAGATAGAGGTCCGAGAGCGTCCGGATGTAGTTGTAGACGTACGACTCGCCGCCCGGCGTCGGGAATGGGCTGACGCCGGAGATGCCCGCCGCGTCGGCCGGAACGAGAGTGCGCCATAACTCCTTCTTGCCGGTCGAAACGTCCAGCCGATAGACCTTCACCGGAACTTCGCCGCTGCGATGAATGTAGAGAAAGCGGCCGTCGGCGCTCCTCTGGTCCGTCCGGTCGTCCGTATCGAGACCCGGAATCGCCATCGGCTCGCCGCCGGAGAGCGGGTAGAGGTAGCGTTTCCGGTCGGGTCCCGTCGCGACGACCCACTTTCCGTCCGGCGCCAGCACGCCGTTGCTCCCGTACCCTTCGGGGGAAATCGCGCGCGGCTTGCCTCCCTCGAAGTCCCTCAGGTAGAGCCGCGGCCCGTGCCCGGGCTCGCTCGCCGTCAGGACGAGCCTCTTGCCGTCCGGCAAGAACGAGGCGCCGTAGACGGAGAGGTTCTCCTTCGAGAAGACCTTCGGCTCGCCGGCGCCGGTCGGATAAGCCACGAGCTGCGGGTCGGACGCCGAGTGAACGATGGCAATCGCCCATTCCCCGTCCGGCGACAGGTCCTGGGCGTTTCCCTCGCCGAGGCGCACCGCGGGCGAGCCGTCGGTCTTGCGGAGATACACCGAGTAGCCGGCCCCGCCTCCCTCTCCCGCCTCGGAAAAGAGAAGCTTCTTGCCGTCGGGCGACAGGGCGGCCGGCAGGGACCAGTCGAGCCAGGTGAGGTCCCGCTCCTTCGACTCCCCCGGCGGCAGGGCGACGATCTCGTTTCGCAGCGTGTCGCGCGCGACGAGAACGCGCCCGTCCCTCGAGACGTCCTGCAGCGTGAGAGAGCCCGGAATGCGCGCGCGCAGGCGCACCCTCGCGGACCGCGTGGTCGAGTAGAGGGCGCGATTGCTGCCGACTTCCGTCGCGGTGAACCAGACTTCGCCCCGCTGGGACCAGGCGAGGCCCTGAATCGAGGCGAACGGCGCCGAGAGCTTCGCGACGCGGCCCGAACGATCCACCGCCAGGACCGAACCGCCATCGTCGCCCGGTGTGGGGTGATCGAGGAAGGCCACCCGGTCTCCATCGGGTGAGACTCGCGGGTGGCTCACCCAACCGGCCGTTTCGTAGAGGACCTTGCCGACGGGGTACTCGAGGCGCAGCTTGCCGGGGACCGCCCGGACGACCGCGAGGCTCTTGCCGTCGGGCGCCCAGTCCGCCCATTCGACCTCTTTCAGGACCTCGCGCGGCGCGCCGCCGGCCACGGAGAGCTGTGCCAGCGTCCCGGTCCGCCGGAAGGCTCTCGTCACGGTCCGGTCGAGCGACACGGCCATCTCGCCGGACTTCGAGATCGCCATCACGTCGGCGCCGACGAGGCCAAAGGGCCGCGACTCGGGGCTCTCGGGACGTCCCACGAAGATCTCCATCGGCTTGCCGTCCCAGGCCGCCGAGTACATGACGGTCTGCCCGTCCGGAGCGAATCGGGCCGAGACGATCTGGCCGCGCCGGAACGTCAGCTGGCGGAACGAAGGAGGCGGCCGGTTCTCGGCTCTCCTCACCTGAACGAACGCCCACGACCCAATGGCGAGCGCCGTGGCGGCGACCGCGCCCGCGAAGAGCGCCCAGGAGGGGCGCTTCCTGCCGCCCGGCAGCGCGGCCGCGGCCGCCCCCGGGCCCGACAGTCCCGAGAGCGCCTCGAGATCGAAGGCGACGTCGCGCGCCGAGTAGAACCGCTCCTCGGGATTCTTCTCCAGGCAGTGGCGCACGATCCGCTCGAGCCCCGGCGCGACGCTCCGGTTCGTGGCGGAAAGGTCGGGCGGCTCCTCCCGCAGGATCGCCGACATCGTCTCCGCCGCGGAGTCCCGGTGGAAGGCGCGGCGGCCCGACAGCATCTCGTAGAGGATCGCGCCGAAGGAAAAGAGGTCCGAGCGCTGATCCGCCGGCTTTCCCTTCACCTGCTCGGGCGACATGTAGCCGAGCGTGCCCATCACGACGCCCGGCTCCGTGCCCGCCGTCGGGAGGTTCGTCTGCGGCCCGGCGCCCGCCTCGCTCTGCGTCAGCTTCGCCAGGCCGAAGTCGAGAATCTTGACCCGGCCGTCGCTCGTGAGAAAAAGGTTCTCGGGCTTCAGGTCCCGGTGCACGATCCCCTTCTCGTGTGCCGCCGCGAGGCCCTTGGCGATCTGCACCGCGTAGTCGGTCGCCTTGCGCGGCGCGATCGCCCCTCCCGCGAGCCGCGCGCGCAGCGTCTCCCCTTCGAGCAGCTCCGTGACGATGTAGGGCGACCCTTCGTGGGACCCGAGCTCGTACACCGCGGTGATGTTCGGGTGGTTGAGAACCCCGGCCGCCCGGGCCTCCTGCTCGAAGCGCTTCAGGCGGTCGGCGTCCTGCGAGAAGGAGGCCGGCAGCACCTTGATCGCGACCTCCCGGCCCAGGCGCGGGTCCTTCGCCCGGTACACCTCCCCCATGCCGCCGGCACCCACCGCGCCGACGATCTCGTAGGGGCCGAGTCTCGTTCCGCTGGCCAGACTCACTTCAGTCGGCCTCCGGAAACGAATGAATCCCCGCTCTGACCAAGCTTCCCCTCTCGCTCGCGGCGCGAAAAGTCTCCCGAGCGAAGCGAGGGAGGAGGTTCGCGCCGCGGGAGCCGCAGCGCAGCACGCGGACCAGGCTCGCGGTCGAGCGTGCATCCACGCGAGCCACGAGCCGGTGCCGAAGGCAGGTCCGCGCGCAAGCGAAGGCGACGGTACACCTCCCCCATGCCGCCGGCACCCAGCGCGCCGACGATCTCGTAGGGGCCGAGTCTCGTTCCGCTGGCCAGACTCACCTCAGTCGGCCTCCGGAAACGAATGAATCCCCGCTCTGACGAAGGTGAGGTGGGCTTCGATGGAGTATGAGATCTCGACGCCGTCCCAGCGTGGGCTCCCGTCAGCTCGGCCCGATCCCGCCGTGAGAGGGGGAGACGCGGCTCGGGTCACCAACCTCACCTCATCCCGTCCACGAGCTGCAGGAACGAGAGCGCCCGCAGGTAGCTGTAGGCATACGTCCGCCCGTCGGGCGTCACGACGACGCGGCTGACGCTGTTCAAGCCCGCGGCGTCGGACGGCGCGAGCTCCTTCCAGAGCTCCTTGCGGCCCGTCGCGACGTCGTACCGAAAGACGGGGCAGGGAACGACTCCACGCTGCTGGACGAAGAGACTCCGGCCGTCGCCGGCAAAGCGCAGGACGAGGTACTCCGGGCCGAGCCCCGGCAGCGGCGTCGGCTCGCCGCCCGCGAGCGGATAGAGATAGAGTCTCCGGTCCGGACCGCGGACGGCGACGTGCTTGCCGTCCGGCGAGATCGCCCCCCGGAAGAAGGAGTACCCCTCCGGCGTGAAGGCGCGCGGCTTGCCTCCCTCGAGGTCGCGCAGATAGAGGCGCATGCCTCGGCCCGGCTCGGTCGCCATGACCAGGATCTGCTTGCCGTCGGGAAGCCAGTCGGCGTCCACGGCCGCAAGCCCCTCGCGCGACAGGGCCCGCGGCTCCCCGACGCTGGTCGGCAGCAGAACGATCTGGGGATCGGATGCCGGATGGATGATCGAGATCGCCCACTTGCCATCGGGGGAGATCGAGGCCGTGCTTCCTTCTCCGAGCCTGATCGCCGGGGAGCCATCGGTGCTGCGCAGGTAGGCCGCATAACCCGGTCCACCCCCCTCGCCCGATTCCGTGATGAGAAGGGTCTTCCCGTCGGGAGAGAGGTCCGAGGCGAGCGAGTAGTCGAGCCAGGAGAGCTCCCGTTCCTTCGAGTCCCCAGGCCCTTTCGCGAGGACCCCCAGCCGGTCGCTCTCGTTGGTCATCAAGACGCGTCCGTCCTTCGAGATGTCATGAATCGTGCTGATTCCCGGAACGCGCCCGACGAGCCGCGTCTTGCCCGAAAGCGTCGCGGCATGGACCGCGCGATTGAACCCCCCCTCCGCCGCCGTGTACCAGATCTCGGCGCCGTTGGGTCTCCAGGCGACTCCCTGGGCCGTGGAATAGACGGGCGACAGGGTCCGCTTCTTGCCCGCCAGATCGACGACCGCCAGAGACCCGCCGTCGTCGCTCGGAATCGGGTGATCGATGAAGGCGACGAGGTCGCCCCGGGGCGACACGCGCGGATGACTCACCCAGCCGGTGGTCTCGTACAGGACCTTGCCGATCGGAAACTCGAGGCGATTCTTGACGCCGCTCGAGCGCACGATCGCGAGCTCCTTGCCGTCCGGACTCCAATCGGCCCACTGGACGTCGTCGAGAATGTCCCGCGGCGCGCCGCCGGCGATCGAGATGCGCGCGAGGCGGCCGACGCGGGTGAAGGCCTCCAGCGAGCGCCGATTCAGCGAAACGGCCATCTCGCCGGTCTTCGACACGGCGAGCACCTCGGCGTTGGCGAGGCCGAACGGCCGCGACTCGGGGCTTTCCGGCCGGTTGACGAAGATCTCGAAGGGCTTGCCCTCCCAGGCAGCCGCGTAGACGACCGTCTGGCCGTCGGGAGCGAAGAAGGAGCCTCCGACCTCCCCGCGCTGGAAGGTGAGCTGGTGGAAGGCGGGCGGCGGAACGTAGCCGGCCTTCTTGCCAGAGGAGTAGGCGAGCAGGCCAGCGACCGTGGCGCTCGCGAGGGCCGCGCCGGCTGCGAGCGCCCACGAGGGTCGCATCCTGGCGGCCGGCTTCGAGAGCGCAACGGCGCCGGTGGGCGCGGAGAGGCCGGAGAGGGCCTCGAGGTCGAAGGCGACGTCGCGCGCCGACTCGAAACGCTCCTCCGGGTTCTTCTCGAGGCAGTGCCGCACGATCCGATCAAGCCCCGGATGCACGTCCTTGTTGGTCTGCGCCAGATCCGCCGGCTCTTTCGACAGGATCGCCGTGATCGTGTCGGCCGCCGTGTCCCCCCGAAACGCCCTCTGCCCCGACAACATCTCGTAGAGAATCGCCCCGAAGGAAAAAAGGTCGCTGCGCCGGTCGGCCGCCTTTCCCCTCACCTGCTCGGGCGACATGTAGCCCATCGTCCCCAGCACCACCCCGGGCTCGGTGGCCGAGATCGTCTTCAGATCCGTCTTCTCGCCCCCCTCGCCTTCGGGCTTCAGCTTCGCCAGCCCGAAGTCCAGGATCTTGACCCGCCCGTCCCTGGTCACGAACAGGTTCTCCGGCTTCAGGTCCCGATGCACGATCCCCTTCTCGTGCGCCGCCGCAAGACCCCGCGCGATCTGCACCGCGTAGTCGATCGCCTTGCGAACCGGAAGCGGGCC
>JBLMXY010000142.1:0-3169 GCA_050257975.1 Acidobacteriota bacterium | reverse complement strand
CCGCCAGACGGACCTGGCCACGGCGACTGCCGGGACGCAGCCGGGGATCGTGATGGGAACCCTGGGCTACATGTCGCCGGAGCAGGTGCGCGGCCAGCCGGCTGACGCGCGCAGCGACATCTTCTCCTTTGGGGCGGTCCTCTACGAGATGCTCGCTGGCCGGCGGGCGTTCCCTGGAGACACGCCGGCCGACGCGGTGTCGGCGATCCTGAAGGAAGAGCCCCCCGACCTCTCCGCGGCGGGCCAGCTCATCTCCCCGGGGCTCGAGCGGATCGTCCGGCATTGTCTCGAGAAGAACCCCGAGCGGCGCTTCCACTCGGCGCACGACGTCGCGTTCGACCTCGAGGCCCTCTCCGTCGCCTCCGGAGCGGCGCCGGCCGCATCCCGCGCCCGCCGCACCGGCGCGAGCGGGATTCGCTTGGCCGCCGTCGCAGCCGCGGCGCTGGCGCTCCTGGTCGCCGGCGTCTTCGCCGGGCGTCGGTGGTCCGTCGCCCCCCGGGACGCCCGATCCGATCGCGTGACGCGCAAGCGCCTGACGTTCCGTCGCGGTGCCGTGCTCGCCGCGCGCCTGACGGCGAACGGCCAGGACGTCGTGTACTCCGCGTCCTGGGACGGCCGCCCGACCGAGGTGTTCTTCACCCACGTGGGGAGCCCGGAGAGTCGGTCGCTGGGCATCGAAGACGCGACGCTGCTCTCCGTGTCGTCTTCGGGAGAGCTTGCGGTCCTGCAGAAGAAGAGCCATCTGTTCGGGGCGAGCGGGAGCGGGACCCTGGCGCGCGTTCCGCTCGCGGGCGGCGCCCCGCGGCAGGTGGCCGAGGACGTGACCTCCGCCGACTGGACGCCGGACGGCAACGATCTCGCCGTGTTGCGTGACCTCGGTAGCCGAATGGCGGTCGAGTTCCCGCTGGGCAAGCCGGTCTACTCCTCGCCCGCCTTGCTGCTGTCGTCGATCCGCGTCTCGCCGGACGGAAGGCGAGTCGCCGTCGCCGAGTCGGACGGCGCGACCCACTGGATCGACGTCATCGACAGGAGCGGTAGGAGGACGGTCCTCGCCAAGGGGTTCATGGACATCTTCGGACTGGCCTGGGACCACAGCGGCGCGGAGATCTGGTTCGGCGCCGCGGACTCGTCGTCGTTCGGGATCTTCACGGTGAGCCTGGACGGAACCAAGAGGACGGTCGCCCACACCCTGGACGTCGAGGTCCTTCACGACATCGCGCCCGACGGGAGCGTGCTGGTGGACCGCGAGATCGCGTCTCGGCAGATCCTCGGCGCTTTCGGCGGAGGCCACGCGGAGCACAATCTCTCCTGGCTCGAGGGCTCCGACGCCGCCGACCTGTCGGAGGACGGCAAGACGCTGCTCTTCTCGGAGAGCGGTGAAGGCGGCGGAGCGGACGGCTCGGTCTACCTCAGACCCACGGACGGCGGCCCGGCGGTCCGGCTTGGCAGCGGCACCGCCGGCTCCCTGTCGCCCGACGGACGATGGGCTTCGACCATCCGGCGCTCCAGCAGTGGTGCACGAATCGTGCTTGTTCCGACCGGCACGGGTGAGCCGAAGCCCGTCCCGGTCACGGGGCTCGACGAGATGATCTTCGTGGGCTTCGTACCTCCGGACGGAAAGCGCCTGTGGGTGGTAGGGTCCGAGCCCGGCCACGGGATCAGCGGCTACGTCGTGGATGCGACGGGGGGACAACCGCGGCAGCTCGCACCGGAGGTCTCCAACGGCGGAGCGGAGTCCCCCGACGGGCAGCTCTTCGCCTACACACGCGCGGATCGCCGGCCGGTGATCTCCTCTGTCGCCGGAGGCGAGCCCCGCGTGATCGACGGGCTCGATCCGGGCGACGTGCCGATCCAATGGAGCGCCGACGGCAGGGACCTCTTCGTGACCCACTGGGGCGAGCTGCCACAGCCGATCTGGCGCTTCGACGTGAAGTCGGCCAGGAAGGAGATCTGGAAGGAGCTGATGCCGGCGGACCTCACGGGCTTTGTCGAGATCGGGTGGGTCATCATCACCCGCGACGGCGCCTCGTACGCCTATTCCTGCAAGCGCCTCACAGCCTCGGATCTCTTCTTGGTGAAGGGTTGGCGCTAGGTCAACGGGAGGATCACCGCCCGAGCCGACCCTAACCAGCAAGACGGCAGGACCGCGCCGTCCCTTGACGCGCCAGCACCTGCCGCCCCTGTCCACGCGGATCGAATTCCTTATCGTTAAGCTCGGCCGCTTCCGCATCACCGTCAAGAAGGACATGTGCGGCAACTGCTCGACCTACTGCGAGATGGGCATCGACGTGCGCCAGTACGCGATGGCCAACCAGTCCTTCACCCGCGCCTCCTGCGTCGCCTGCGGGCTGTGCCAGCACGACCTGTAGCCCGGCCCGCGCGCGCCGCGGACGGCCGGGGAGGCT
Source organism: Acidobacteriota bacterium (assembly GCA_050257975.1). Lineage (GTDB taxonomy): Bacteria > Acidobacteriota > Thermoanaerobaculia > UBA5066 > Gp7-AA6 > DATBFU01. Next base: position 764 of record JBLMXY010000142.1, on the reverse strand, counting down.
CCTCAGGTTTGCGCGGCCCCGCGTGACGCGATAGGCTCCGTCAGCCCCACAACCACAGTCAGGTCCACGCCTTCGTGGGACAGGTCTCACTTGCCAAGGAGAGAACCAGTGAAAGACTGCCGTTCGTTGTTCCTTGCCGTGCTCCTCGCCCCCGCAGTGGCCACGCCGCAGACGGTTCCCGCGCGCACGGACGTCTACCACGTCCACGTCACGACCGCAGCTCCCGGCAAGGCCGCCCAGCTCGGCGAGTACCTGAGGACCTCTGCGCCCTCGGGTCACTCCCTCGTTCTCCGCCACCAGGATGGCGCCGAGTGGGACTACGTCGTCATCGAGCACATCGGGCCCAAGGCCACGGTCGAAGCCGCCGGCAACCCACCTCCGGCCGCCACCCGGGACCTGAGCGCGTGGCACGCCGACACCTTCGTCAACGGGCCGGCCTGGACCGACTTCGCGAAGGCCATGGGCCTCGGCGACGACCCAGGAAAGACCGCGGGCTCGGTCTACGTCGTCTCCACCTACCGCGCCGTTCCCGGACATCGAGATCAGCTGGAGAAGATGCTCAGTGCCGCTCCCGGTCCCGGCGACGTGGCCGGCGCCGTCCTGATGCAGCATCTCGAGGGCGGACCCTGGAACTTCCTGAGCATCTCCCGCTACGGCTCCTGGCAGGACTTCGGCGCCAGCGAGGCCGCCAGCGTGGCGCAGACCGCCAAGGGTGCGGGAGGGTGGTACGAGCTCCGGGAGCACGCCAGCACCCACACGGACAC
>JBLMXY010000141.1:0-10295 GCA_050257975.1 Acidobacteriota bacterium | reverse complement strand
CGCCCCCGTAGAGATCGTCGCCCACAATCGGATGGCCGTGCGCCGAAAGGTGGACGCGGATCTGGTGCGTGCGGCCGGTCTGCGGCATGAGCTCGAGGTCGGTGACGGAGGCAAGCCTCGCGAGCGTCCGGTAGCGCGTCGAAGCGGGCTTTCCGTCCCGCCGGACCCTCATGCGGCGGCCGTCCTTCGGGTCCCGGCCGAGCGGGTCGTCGTAGGCGCCCTGCGGCGGGATCGGGCGGCCCCACACGAGCGCGCGGTAGGTCTTCTTCGCGCGCCGGTTCTGCAGCGCGAGGGTGAGCGCGCGGTGCGCCGCGGGGTTGCGCGCGAGAAGCACGACGCCGGACGTGCCCAGGTCGAGCCGGTGCACGAGCAGGAGGGTTGGATCGGGCTTCTCGCCGCAGGCCTCGAGCACTCTCTCGACGGCCTCGGCGCCCGACTTTCCCTCGCGCGAGGAGGTCGCCATCGAGATGCCTGCCGGCTTGTCGAGCGCGAGAAAATCCGGGCTCTCGGAGAGTCTCACCGGGCGATCGGCCTTCTGCGACAGTCTATCGATGCCGGCGCTGTCGCGAACGCCCCGGACGGGGCGCTATGCTGATCCCGGTTTGCCGCTGACTCCAGGCGCTCGCCTCGGCCCTTACGAGATCCTCGGCCCCCTCGGCGCGGGCGGCATGGGGGAGGTCTACCGAGCCCGGGATACGCGTCTCGGTCGCGAGGTCGCCATCAAGGTCCTGCCCGCCGAGCTCGCGGCGGACCCCGACCGGATGCGCCGCTTCGAGCAGGAAGCGCGCGCCGCGTCGGCCTTGAACCACCCCAATGTCGTGACCGTCCACGATGTGGGCTCCGAGGCGGGGCGCTTCTACATCGCGATGGAACTGGTCGATGGCTCTTCGCTGCGGGAACGCATCGCCGGCGGGCCCCTCTCCTCGCAGGAAGTCGCGGCGATCGGCGCCCAGATCGCGGAAGGGCTCGCCAAGGCGCATGCAGCCGGCCTCGTCCACCGGGACCTGAAGCCTGAGAACGTGATGATGTCTTCCGACGGGTTCGTCAAGATCCTGGACTTCGGTCTTGCCAAGCTCGCCCCGCTGGAGGCGGCGGGCTCCCAGAGCCTGGCCGAAACGGCCGAGCAGCGCACGGCTGCGGGGATCCTCCTCGGGACCGTGGGCTACATGTCGCCCGAGCAGGCGAGCGGGATGCCTCTCGACCATCGCTCCGACCAGTTCGCCCTGGGAGCGATCCTCTACGAGCTCGCTACGGAGAGGAAGGCCTTCCAGCGAACCTCGGTTGCGGAGACCCTGGCGGCGATCCTTCGAGAGGAGCCTCCGCCGCTCTCCTCCATCGCTTCCCGAGTTCCCGAAACGCTGTCTCGGATCGTGGCGCGCTGCCTGGCCAAGAATCCGCAAGAGCGTTACGACTCGACCCGCGATCTCGCGCGCGACTTGAAGTGCATCGGAGAGCCGAGTGTGGGCGGTCTCGCCGCCGGAAGCGGGCGCCGCTTCCGGCCGGCGTGGCCCATCGCCGCCATCCTGATCGCGGCCGTCGCGGCGCTCGCCGCGGTCTGGTGGGCGCGACGCTCCCGCCCGCCGTCGCCGGCAGCCGGGTCCCCCTCGATCGCGATCCTGCCATTTCAGAACTTCGGCGGGCGCCCGGAGGACGAATATTTCGCCGACGGAATCGCGGAATCCTTGACCACGGATCTCGCGCGGGTCCCGGGCCTTCTCGTCATCGCGCGCAACAGCGCCTTCGCCTATAAAGGAAAGGCGGCGGACGCGAAGCGAGTCGGGAAGGAGCTGCGCGTGCGCTACGTGCTGGAGGGAAGCGTGCAGCGCTCCGGAGATGCGGTGCGGGTCAACGCCCAGTTGATCGATGCCGGGACGGGCTATCACGTGTGGGCGGAAAAGTACGATCGGCCGATGCGGGACGTCTTCGCGCTGCAGGACGACATCTCCCGAAACGTCGCCGGCGCGCTTCGGGCGAATCTCGAGGGGCCTCGGACCGCCGCTCCGCGCGCAACGCCCACCTCGAGTCTTGAGGCGTACGACGTCTTCTTGCGCGGCCGGTATTACCTCAACCAGTTCGAATGGGTCGCCAAGGACAAGTCGATTCCGCTGTTCGCCCGCGCCGTGGAGCTCGATCCGGGCTTCGCCCTGGCGCACGCGATGCTCGGCGTCGCGTGCGCGAAAAAGGCCTTCGAAGGGGATCCGGAAGGAACCTGGCGGGCGAAGGCCTCGGCCGAGCTCGAAAAGGCGCTCGCGCTCGATCCGGCTCTGCCCGAGGCCTATCTCGCACGCGGAAATGTCTCCTGGACGCACGAAAACGGGTTCCCGCACGAGCAGGCGGTCGCCGATTTCCACCGCGCGCTCGCGCTCGACGGCAACTTTGCCGAGGCTCATGCGGCGCTGGCGGGCATTTACTACCACGTCGGTCTTCTGGACGAAGCGCTGGAGCAGTACCGCGTCGCCCTGAGAATCGATCCGCGCAACTTCGACGCGGCGTACCGGATTCCCCGCATTCGCCTCTATCAACAGAAATACGACGAAGCCCTATCGGGGTTCGATGCCTCGCCGCTCTTCGCCGACGACTTTTTGAAGCCGATCGTGCTCGATCACCTGGGCCGCGGGGCGGAAGCGCGCCGGCTGGCGGTGGCCCACTCGCTGACCAACCCGACCCATTCCAGGGCCGACGAAACCGCCGACGCCGCCAGCACGCTGGCGGTCCTTCTCGCCCGCGCCGGGGACTCCCGCGGGGCGGAGGAGGAGGTCGCGACGGCGATCCGCAAGGGAGAGGGGAGGTCGCACTTCCATCACGCCGCCTACAACATCGCGACGGCGTACGCGCTGCTCGGGAGAAAGGCCGAGGCGGTCGCGTGGCTGGAGAGGACGGCCGACTGGGGGATGCCCTGCTACCCTCTCTTCGAGCGGGACCCGTATCTCGACTCGCTGCGTTCCGATCCCGAATTCGGCGCGTTTCTCCGGAAGAGGAAGGCCCAGTGGGAGCGGTTTCGGGAGTCGCTCCTTGCGCCGGCCGAGCGCCGGGACGGCGTGTTGTAGAAGTCGTACACGAGCCGCGAGAGCGCTGCGCCGGTCACGAGCGTCTCGTTGTCCACACTCGCGCGCTTGTCCTTGATCCTTCGCGCGCAGATCGCGATCACGTAACGGGCCTTCGGGCTCTGGACGAACGCCGCGTCGCTGCGCACGTCGCCCTTGAAGCCCGAGGCATCGGCTCGCTTCTCCTCGTCCCAGCCGGTCTTGTTGGCAACGAGGATTTTGTCCCGCTCGAAGGGGAGCGAGCGCGGGATCATGGCGCGGTCCTGCTGCATCGCGAGGATCGAGATCATCTCGTCGCAGGCTTCGCGGCCGATGACCTTGCCCTGCGCAATGAGCTCGAAGAGCCGCGCGGCGGCCCGCGGCGTCGTCATGCCGAGGCCGTACTCCCGCTCGAGCTCCGGGAAGACGTCGGCCCTGCCGTCGCGGAACGTCGGCCGAAAGAGCTTCATCTCCGTGATCCCGTAGGACTCGAGCCGCCGGTCCACGTTCGCCGTGCCGACCAGGCGCACGAGCAGGTTGGTCGCCGTGTTGTCGCTCCAGGCGATCATGAAGCGAAGCAAATCGGCGACCGTCAGGGTCGCGCCCGCGTGCATCGCGTTCAACGGGACCGTCTCGTCTCCCGCCTTGTCCGCTTCGGCGAGAGTGACGGTCGTGTCGCGGCGAAACTTGCCTTCCGTCATCTGGTGGTACGCTTCCACCATCACCGCGACCTTGATCAGGCTCGCCGTCGGGAACCGCTTGTCGCCGTTGACCGCGAAGGATTCGCCGTTGTCCAGGTTGACGACCGCGATGCCCATCTCGCCGCGAAACGCGGAGATCGCTCGCTCGAGACGAGCCTGGAGAGGGGCGCTTCGGTCCGCGGCCTTCGCCGGCGCGGCGAGCAGAACGGCGGCGAGCAGGGCGGCGATTCTCATGAGGGCATCGTAGCCGCGATCGCTCGTCGCGGTGCGGATAGAATCCCCGTTCTTTCATGCCTCTGGAAACCGGGGCCCGGTTCGGTCCCTACGAGATCCTGTCGCCTGTCGGTGCGGGCGGAATGGGCGAGGTCTACCGGGCGCGTGACGGCAAGCTCGGGCGCGAGGTCGCGGTCAAGACGCTGCCCGAGGAGTTCGCGAGGGACGAGGAGCGACTGGCGCGGTTCGAGAGAGAAGCGAAGGTCCTGGCCGCGCTGAACCATCCCAACGTCGCGGCGATCTACGGTCTGGAAGAATCCGGCGGCGCGCGCTTCCTGGTGCTCGAGCTCGTGCCCGGGGAGACGTTGGCCGAGAAGCTGGCCGCGGGTCCCCTGGCCGTCGAAGAGACCCTTGGCCTCTGCCGCCAGGTCGCCGAGGCGCTCGAGGCGGCGCACGAGCAGGGAATCGTGCATCGCGACTTGAAGCCCGCCAACATCAAGGTCACTCCGGCGGGCAAGGTCAAGGTCCTCGACTTCGGCCTCGCCAAGGCCTTCGGCGCGGAGCCCTCGCGCGCCGGCGACCTCTCCCACTCGCCGACCGTCACCTCGGGCGGTACGCAGAAAGGCGTCATTCTCGGAACGGCCTCCTACATGAGCCCGGAGCAGGCGCGCGGAAAGCCCGTGGACCGGCGCACGGACATCTGGTCCTTCGGCTGCCTGCTCTACGAGCTGCTTGCCGGACGGAAGGCCTTCGAAGGCGAGACGGTCTCCGACGTGATGGCGGCGGTCCTGACGAAAGAGCCCGACTGGAGCGCGCTTCCCGCGGGAACGCCGCCCCGCGTCGCCGAACTGATCCGACGCTGCCTGCGAAAGGATCCGCAGAGGCGTCTGCACGACATCGCCGACGCGCGCATCGAGATCGAGGAGGCCGCAATCGAGCCGTCGGGCTCCGCCGCGGCGGTCCCGCGGACTGGCGCCGCCGGAAGCAGGGGCCGCGCCTGGAGTCTTCTCGCGATCGCCCTGGCGTCCGCCGCCCTCGCGGCGCTCTCGACGTGGCTCCTCACCCGGCCCGCCGCCGTGCCGCGTCGTCGCGAGATCGCGCGGCTTGCGCGCATCACGCCCCCGACGGCCCGCTCGGAGGGGCCGAGCTGGTCCCCGGACGGAAGCCTTCTCGCCTACGCGTCGGACCGCAGCGGGAACTTCGAGATCTACGTGCGCCGGGGCGAGAGCGGCCAGGACGTCAACGTCACCAACGACCCCGGGCAGGACGTTCAGCCGGCGTTCTCCCCGGACGGGGGCTCGATCGCGTTCGTCTCGACCCGGACCTCGAAGACCGGCCTCATCAAGATCGGCGGGACGCTTTCGCGAAATAGCCGGACTTACGGCGGCGATCTCTGGATGATCCCATCGCTCGGAGGTGCGGCGCGCCGGCTCGCGGAGGACGCGAACGCTCCGAGGTGGCGGCCCGACGGCCGGTCAATCCTCTTCGTGACGGGGGCCGAGAACCGGCGCGCCATCATGGAGGTGCCGGCCGCGGGCGGACCCGCCCGCGCGGTCCTTCCAAGCGATCGCTCGAGCTGGGAGATCATCTCGGTCGGCTGCTCGCCGGACGGGCGCTGGATCAGCTTCGAATCGCAGCTCGAACAGATCTTCCTGATGCCGGCCGGAGGAGGCAAACCCGAGCAGGTCGGCGCGGGGTTCAGCCACGTCTGGGACGCCTCGTCCCGCCGCCTCTGGTTTCTGGCCCGGGACCCGGAGGGCGGGACGCGAGTCCAGTGCATGGAGCTCGACGGCAGCAGGGCCGCTGCGAAAGGTCAGCCCCAAACGATCAGCCTCTCGACCGCGTATCTGCGCGATCTCGCGGTCTCCCGCGACGACCGGCGCCTCGTGGTTGCGGAGGAGGAAACCTCCCGCAATCTCACCCGCCTTCCGCTGGCACCTGGAGGCGGCGCGCCCGCCGGTCCGGAGGAGCCGCTCTCGAGCGGACGGGTGATCGACAGCTATCCCGCGGTGTCGCCCGACGGACGGCTCGTCGCCTACATCAGCGACATCCTGGGGCGCACGGAGGTCTGGATCCTGGACGTGGAGACGCGCCGCCGCCAGCGTCTTCAGCTTCCGGGAGAGGATCTCGCCGAGGCCGATCCAGCGTGGATGCCGGCGGGACGCGAGGTCGTGGCGGTTCGCTATTTCTCGACAGGCGAAGCCGCAGGCTGGATCGCGGCCTTAGACGGCAGCCGCGCCGAGGAGCTCCTTCGCGGCAAGAACGTCGGCACCGTCACCCTTCGCCCTTCCCCGGACGGGCGCTCGCTGCTGATGGGCGAAATGATGGTTTCGGGCATTCAGCAGATCGTCCGATACGATCTCGCCTCGCGGCAGAAGACCGCTTTGACCGATTCTCCCGGGGACAAGTTCGACGCCGCATGGTCGCCGGACGGCCGCTGGATTGCGGCGACCGTCGCCCGGGACGGCGTCCTGCAGCTCTTCCGGATGCCCGCGTCGGGCGGCGCCTTGCAGCAGCTCACAAGCGGGTTCGAGCGGATGCGTCACCCTTTCTTCTCGCCCGACGGGAAATGGATCTACATCCAGCCGTCCCACCGCACCATCTGCCGCGTCCGGGCGGAGGGCGGCCCCCTCGAGCCCGTCACGCGATTTCCGGAGGGCGGGCTCTTCCTCGAGGAGCCGGCCCTGTCGCCCGACGGGCGCTACCTCTACTACTGCCGCGAGAACGGCGGCTCCTCGCTTTGGTTGATGACCCTGTCGAAGTAGCCTTCAAGCGAGATCGAAGAGAAGAACCTCGCTCTTTTCGTCGCCGGCTCGAAGCTCGAGCCGCGGCTCGGAGGGCGCCGCGAGGCCGTCGCCGGCCGAGAGCGCCTGTCCGTTGACCGACAGGCCGCCCCTCAGGACCTGGACCCAGGCGTGGCGGCCATCATGTAACAAATGTGTTACAGATTGGTCGGGCGCGAGGACCGAGGCGTAGAGCCGGACGTCCTGGCGGATCGCAATGGAGCCTTCGGCGCCGTCGGGGGAGACGACGAGACGCAGCCGCCCGAGCTTGTCCGATTCTTCGAACCGCTTCTGGCCGTAGCGCGGCTCGTAGCCCTGCCGGTCCGGCAGGATCCAGATCTGCAGGAAGTGCGTGACCTCGGTTTCCGAGGCGTTGAACTCGCTGTGGCGCACACCGGTGCCGGCGCTCATGTACTGGACGTCGCCGGGAACGATGACCGAGCCGTTGCCCATGCTGTCCCTGTGGGCGAGCTCGCCCTCGAGCACGTAGGACACGATCTCCATGTCCCGGTGGCCGTGGGTGCCGAAGCCCTGCCCGGGGGCGACGCGGTCTTCGTTGATCACTCGCAGGGCCCGGAACCCCATGAAGCGCGGGTCGTGGTAGTCGGCAAAGGAGAAGGTATGGCGGGTGTCGAGCCACCCGTGGTCGAAGTGGCCGCGCTCGCCGGCCCGGCGGATCTGGATCATGGAACCTCCGACGGAACTACGCTCGCGCGCCCCCTTCGGGTTCTTGACCCCCTGCCGGGAAGGTCATAGCTTGGCTTCATGACGAAGCGCTCTCCGCTGACCCGGCGGGGCTTTCTCTCGGCGACGGCGTCGGCCGGCGCCGCCGTCTCGATGGGGGTCTGGTCTCCGAGAGCCGCCGCGGCTGTGCCGGGGACCTCGGGCGCGGCGACCGACCCGGACCTCGTATCGGGGATTGTCCGGCCTTTTCCTCTGGAGCAGGTGAGGCTCGGTCCGGGTCCCTTCCGGGAAGCGCGGGAGAGAAACTCGCGCTATCTCCTCTCCCTTCCGCAAGACCGACTGCTCCACACCTTCCGCGTCAACGCCGGACTGCCTTCTTCGGCCGAGCCCCTCGGCGGCTGGGAAAAGCCGGACTGCGAGCTGCGCGGCCACTTCACGGGCGGGCACTACCTCTCCGCCTGCGCGCTGACCTACGCGGCCACGGGAGAGGAGGCCTTCAAGGCGAGGGCCGGCGCGATGGTGGAGGAGCTCGCCAAATGCCAGAAGGCGCATGGCAACGGCTACCTGTCGGCCTTTCCCGAGGAGCTGTTCGACCGCCTTCGCAACGGAGTCAAGGTCTGGGCCCCCTTCTACACGCTGCACAAGATCCTGGCCGGCCACCTCGACGTGTACCTGTCCTGCGGCAACGGCCAGGCGCTCGCGACGGCCGAAGACCTCGCCGGCTGGGTGCGCAACTGGTGCAAGGGCCTTTCCGACGCCCACATGGAGCGCATCCTGCTGACCGAGTTCGGCGGCATGAACGCCGTGCTCTACGACCTGTCGCAGGTCACGGGCAAGGAGGAGTACCGCGATCTCGCGCACCGCTTCGACCACCGCGCGTTCTTCGAACCGCTCGCCGCGCGGCGGGACGAGCTGACGGGGCTCCACGCCAACACGCAGTTTCCGAAGGTGATCGGCGCGGCGCGGCGCTACGAGCTGACCGGCGAGAGCCGATATCGCGACATCGCCGAGTACTTCTGGCGGGAAGTGACGGGGCTGCGGACCTACGCGACGGGCGGCACGAGCGACGGCGAAAGGTGGCTGACGCCGCCGGGAGTGCTGTCCACCGCGCTCTCCTCCTCCTCGGCCGAGTGCTGCTGCGCCTACAACATGCTGAAGCTGACGCGGCACGTCTTCGCCTGGACCGGCGACCCGCGCGCCGCCGACTACTTCGAGCGCACCTACTGGAATCACCGCCTGGGAACGCAGAACCCCGAGGACGGAACGCTCATGTACTACTACCCCCTGGCCTCCGGATACTGGAAGTTCTACGGCGAGCCGTTGTCCGCCTTCTGGTGCTGCACGGGCACCGGCGCCGAGGAGTTCGCCAGGGCCGGCGACTCGATCTACTTTCACGACGACGCCGGGATCTTCGTGAACCTCTTCATCGCGTCGGAAGTCCGGTGGCCTGAGAAGGGCCTGCGTCTGCGTCAGGAGACCTCCTTCCCCGACGAGGAGACGACGAGATTTATCGTCGAAGCCGAGAGGCCTGTCCCGATGACGCTCCGGCTCCGGGTGCCGTGGTGGGCGACGCGGGGCGGCACCGTGAAATTGAACGGCGCGGCCCTGCCGGCGTTTGCGAGCCCATCGAGCTATCTGACGCTGACTCGGACGTGGAGGACGGGAGACCGCGTGGAGCTCACGCTCCCGATGAGCCTCTCCGTCGCACCCACACCGGACGATCCGAGTGTCGAGGCCGTGATGTACGGCCCGCTCGTGCTGGCGGGCCGCCTGGGCGCGCAGGGCCTCACGCGCGCGATGACCTACGGCGGTTACGACTGCGAACTGAAGGGCGAGCCGGTCCCGGTCGCCGACATCGCGGCCGATCCGAAGGACGCCTCGAGCTGGGTCGAGGCCGTGCCGGGGCGGCGGCTCGGTTTCCGCACGAAGGGGCAGGCAAGAAACCTGGAGCTGATTCCCTTGAACCGCCTCGAGGGCGAGCGGTACGCGGTCTACTGGAAGGTCCGACAGCCAGCGGGGTAGCAGCGCGAGACGCCCCGAGGGGCGGCGCCTCGCGGAGCGTCATTTCGGCCAAAGCCACCCGAAGGTTCCGGCGGTCAAGAGCGCATAGACCAGGGAGTCGAAGTTCGACTTGAGCGTCGTGCTCCAGGAACGGCCGTACCAGATCGAGTTCTGCCAGAGGGCGAGCCCGTAGCCGGCGAAGGCGATCGAGCCGGCGAAGCGAAACACCGACCGGTACGGGGCGCCCGGACCGAGCGCTCGGCCTGTGACGTATCCCGCGAAGATCCCGACGACGACCACGTAGACGAACCACTGCGCCAGGCGCTTTCCCATCGCGAACTCGCCGGGCATGACGGTCAGGACGGCGACCGGGCCGCGCTTGAACTTCTCCTTGAACTCGGGCGACTTCATGGCCTCCGGGCTTCCGGCGCAGGGAATCAGGTAGTCGCCGGGGGCGATGCCGAATTTCCGCAGCGCGTCCATGACGGCGTCTTCCGACGGAACCTTGCCGAAGTCGCTTCGGTGATACGGCAGCGCCATGTGGATGATCGAGCTCGCGGCGAACACGATGACCGCCGAGACCAGGATCGGGGCCCAGAGCGACGTCAGGGAAACCATCTCCACGTCCTCGCGCAGAACGGGGAAAAGAATGTTGGGCAGAACATATTCCTTTCCGCCGCCAGGCCCCGGAGGCCGGGGGCGGTCTCGCGGATAGAATCCGCGCAGCGAATGGCTCTGGCCCCCGGCTCTCGCCTCGGCCCCTACGAGGTCCTGTCGCCTCTGGGCGCGGGCGGAATGGGGGAGGTCTACAAGTCGCGGGACACCCGGCTCGACCGCGCGGTCGCGGTCAAGGTGCTCCCCTCCGCCGTCGCCGCCTCGCCCGAGCAGCG
>JBLMXY010000140.1:0-5063 GCA_050257975.1 Acidobacteriota bacterium | reverse complement strand
ACGGCCGCCGGCAAGACGCAGGGCGACGGACATCAGCATGCCGTCTCGGGCAGCGTAGAAGAGCTCCGAGCCGTTTCGATTCCAGACCGGCATCTGGCCGCCCCCGATCGAGACCTGGCGCTTGGGGCCTTCCGGCAGAGGCTGAACGTAGACCTCCCGCTGGCCCGACTCGGTCGAGTCGAAGGCCGTCCAGCGGCCGTCCGGCGAGATCTCGGGATGCTCCTCGGAGAACCGTGAGCTGGCGCTCAGCCGAAGCGAATCACCTCCGGAGACCGGGGCCAGAACGCGAGTGTAATTGCCGCCCTGGGGGACGCTCATGAGCAGATAGCGGCCGTCGGGCGACACCATCGGCAGAACCTTGTCCTGCTTCGTCCGAACCAGGATCTTCTCGGCGCCCCCGCTCGCCGGCCGCTCGTAGACGTCGTAGAAGCCGACCCGATCGGAGACATAGACCAGAGTTTCGCCGTCCGGGAACCACGCGGGACTGAACTCGTCGGTGCGCTCGGCGGTGATCCGGGTGCCCGTCCCGCGGGAGGCATCCAGCACCCAGACATCCTGGTTCTGGCCGTGGGAGGGATCGCGCAGCGTGACCGCCACCTTTCGGCCGTCCGGCGAGATGCGAACGTCTTGGTATCCCCCGATCTCGCCGAGAGTGCCGAGCTCGCGCCCCTTCCGATCCACCCAGACGAGCCAGCGCCGCAAGACCCACGACAGGTACGCCAGGCGGTTCCCGGCCACCGAGACCGCCAGGAGGTTGTCTTCGGTGGCGTAGCGGACCTGCTCGAGCGCCGGAGAGGGTCCCCCGACGAGCTTCAAGCTTTGGGGATCGAATCTCCATGCGAACAGGGCGTTGTCACGCGCGAACAGAAGATAGCCGGGATCGGCGAAGACGGCGGCGGAGTCGGCATGGAAGAGTGGCCGGACGTCCCTCGATTCGAGCGAGGCGAGCATGACGGAGGTCTTCTCCGGGTCGATGTTGCGCGCCACGAACACGAAGTGCCGCCCGTCCGGAAGAAAGGCGGGATGGAAATGGGCGACTTCGCCCCGCGCCGGGTCGAGCGCCGTGACGGCCCGAGGGGTGCCTCCCGTCGCGGGAACGGCCACGATGGGAGTGCCGAACTCCCTCGTGGAGAGGATCGTGCCCTGGCGACTCCAAGCGCCGGAAAAGGCGCCCCCGCTCTCGCAGACCGTCTGGATGGGACCCCCCTCCGCGCCGATGCGCTTCAACTTCCCTTCCGAGAAGAAAGCGATCCCGCGACTGTCGGGCGACCAGAACATGCCGCGCGCGTCCTCGGTGCCCGGCAGGCGCCGCACCTCGAGGCGGTCGAGCGAGCGCACCGCGATCGAGTTTCTTCCGCCATCGTCCTGAAGCAGGAGCGCGATTCGCCGCGCGTCCGGCGACATCCGGACCATTGCGAGAAAGTCCTGGCCGGATGGAGGCATGATCGCAAAGCGCATCGGCTCCTCGGGCGCCTGGGATCGGCGGGAGAGAAGCACCGCGAGGGCGCCGAGGACGACCGCGATCCCCGCGACGGCCCACGCGACCCGCTCCCGGCGCCTCGGGCGGCCGGCGGCGGCCGGGACGACGGCGGCGCCTCCGGCGGGCCCCTGCGCGATCCACTTCAGCTCGCGCGCCACGTCCCCGGCGTTCTGCCAGCGCTCCTCGGGGTCCTTGGCGAGGCAAGTCCGGACCAGCCGGTCGAGCGCCGGCGGCGCCAGGGGCGCCGCTTGTGAAACCGGGCCGGGCTCCTCCTTCAAGATCGCCGAGATGAGCGAGGCCTGGCTCGTCCCGGAAAACGCCTTCCTTCCCGTCGCCATCTCGTACAGCACCGAACCCAGGGCGAAGATGTCCGTGCGCGCGTCGGCGTTCGTGCCCTCGAGCTGCTCTGGCGCCATGTATTGAACGGTCCCGAGGATCGCGCCGTCCCGGGTCAGATTCGCTTCCGTGGGCAGGGAAGTCACGCCCTCGCCCCCGGCCCCTCTCCCGATGGGAGAGGGGAGAGCCTTCGCCAATCCGAAATCCAGGAGCTTGACCCCCGACTTCGTCAGCATCACGTTGCCGGGCTTCAAGTCCCGGTGCACGATCCCCTGCCGGTGCGCCTTGTCCAGCGCATCGGCGATCTCGACGCCGTATCGCAGTGCCTGCTCGAGCGGCAGCGCGCCCCGCGCCAGGCGTTCCGACAGGGATTCCCCTTCGAGCAGCTCCATGACCAGGTACTCGACGTCTCCTTCTCTCCCCACGTCGTAGAGCGCGCAAATGTGCGGGTGCGAAAACTGCGCGATCGTCCGCGCCTCTCGCTCGAAGCGCTGGCGGCTCTCGGGCGAGGCCGAGAGCTGCGCCGGCAGCACCTTGACCGCTACGGTCCGCTCCAGACGCGTGTCCCGCGCCTTCCAGACCTCTCCCATGCCCCCGGCTCCCAGGGGCGAAAGGATCTCGTAGGGACCCAGACGGTTCCCCGGCGCCAGCGTCATCGCAAGCTCTCGGACAGATGCTGCGTCCAGCCGAGCGTCACGTCAATGCGCGGGCTCGCCTTCGGGCTCGGCTGGTCGACCAGGAACACGAAACGCCTCCCCTCCGGCGCCACGTCGTAGTGCAGGCTCCATTCGCCTCTCTTCATGAGGCTCTCGACGCGGAAGAGCGCCTTCGCGGGACCGCTGGAAAAAGTCGGCTGGAGCGCCACCGGACCGGCGACGAGCCCGCCGCCGCGAAGAGAGAAGAGCTCCCTGCCATCTCGAGACCAGCGGGGAGACACCCCACCCTGCCGGGAAACCTGCCAGCGTCCTGCGACCTCCGGGAACGCCTGGACATAGATCTCCGGCGCACCGGAGTACTGCGCGCTGTACGCGATCCAGCGTCCGTCCGGCGAAAGTGCGGCGTCCCGTTCCTCCTGTTGCGTCTCGATCAACGGGCTCGCCACCGAGCCGGCCCGCGCCGGCAGCAGAAGGATGTTGCCCCGGTTCGGCAACCCGAACTGGGAGAGCAGGAGCTTCGAGCCGTCCGGCGTGAAGGCGTCCGGCCTCACCGGAACGTGTTCGGCAGGCTTCCACAGGATCTCGGGCGAGCCGCGGCCGTCGGCCGAGCGGCGGATTACGGCATCGCCGTTGGGATTCGAGTAAGCGATCGCTCTTCCGTCCGGCGTCCAGAGAGGCGAGCCTGCCTCCCCGTCGGAGGTGAGCTGGAAGGGACTCCCGTGCGGCAGGTCCATGATCCAGATGTCGCTGGCGGCTCCGCCGCCCGCGCCCACCGCGTACGCGAGTCTCCTGCCGTCCGGGGAGAGAGCGATGTCCGTGTATTCTCCCGGCGGGATTCCCGAGGGCTCGACCTTTCCCGACCGGTCGATCCAGACGATCGACGCCGGGCCCGCCGCGGCGACGCCGGTGATCCAGGCGAGCGTTCCGTTTCGCGCCAGGCCGAAGAAGGCGACGCCGCTGCGGGGATCGCCGCCGAGCTTCTGCAGGACCGGGGTCGGCGTGCCGAGAATCTCGGCCTTGCCCGGGTCGAAACGCGCGGCGAGCAGGCTGTCGTTTCGCGCGAGAAGCAGGTACCCCGGCGCGGCGTACCGCGCGAAGCTCGCCCCCCGGTACACCTTGCGCCGCTTTCCGGTCGACAGCGACACGGCATCGATGCGCGCGTCCGCGTAATCGCCCGGCTTGTCCTGCGTGCCGACCGTGAACAGAACCGTGTCGCCGTTCGGAAGGATCTCCGGCCAGCGGTGCGTGCGCTCTCCCGACGCCGCGTCGAGCCGCGTCACCGGCTGCGGCTGTCCTCCACGGTCCGCGACGCGCAAGAGCGGCGAGTTCACCGTGGGAGCAAAGACGATCGTCCCGTCGGGAGCCCATGCCGCTCCCCGGCTCTGGCCCGCGGGAGCGAGCTCGATCGGCACTCCGCCGCCGACCGCGACTTTCCAGAGCTTGCCGCCCTCCGTGAAACCAATCCACTCTCCGTCCGGCGAGAAGAAGAGGCTTCCGCCGTCGCCGGCGTCGGCGATCGGCTTCGCCTCGCCGCGCGAGAGCTCCCGGACGAAGATCTTTTCCTGCCCGCCGGAACGGGCGAAGAACGCGAGCCGCCGGCCGTCGGGCGAGATCGCGATCTGCTGGGTTTGGGCTTCCGATTGCGTTTCGAGCTCGAAGTCGGCCGGAAGCGCCAGGGAGAGGGTGACGAGGCCGGCCCGGTCCTGCCGGCCCGCACGGGCCTGCCAGAGCGCGAGCGCGGCAAGAGCGAGGGCCACGGCCCACGGCGCGAAGCGCGCAGCCCGCCTCGACGGGACCGGCGACCCCGCCGCCGGGCCGCCCACCGGCTGCGGCGGCTCGACGAGCGCCGCTTCGATCTCGAGCCGCGCGTCCGCGACGTCGTGCAGACGCCTCCTGAGATCTCGCTCGACGCACCGCGCGAGCAACCGTCGGACGGACGTCGGCGTGCCGGCAGGCAGCTCCGTCCAGCCGATCTCCTGCCGCAGGACGGCCGCGAGCGTGTCGGAGACCGTCTCGCCCTCGAAGAGGCGCCGGCCCGTGAGCATCTCGAAGAGGATGACGCCGAAAGCCCAGATGTCGGCGCGCTTGTCCACGCCCTTGCCGCGCGCCTGCTCGGGGCTCATGTAGGCCGCGGTCCCCATGACGATCCCGGCCTGCGTCGCCGCCGCGGTCAGCGTCGGCGAGGTCGAGACGTCTGGAGAGGATGCGTCGCCGGTCAGCGCCTTTGCGAGGCCGAAGTCGAGCACTTTGACCTTCCCGTCGGGCGTGAGCTTGACGTTGGCCGGCTTCAGGTCCCGGTGGACGATCCCCCTCTCGTGCGCCGCCTCGAGGGCCTCCGCGATCTGCCGTGCGATCTCGAGCGTCTCATCGACCGGAATCGGCCCTCTGGCCAGCCTCTCCGCCAGGGTCTCGCCTTCGACGAGCTCCAGGACCAGCGCCTCGACGCCCCCCGACTCCTCCAGTCCGTAGATCGCCGCGATGTGCGGGTGGTTCAGGGCCGCCAGGACTTGCGCCTCGCGGCGGAACCGCGCCAGCCGATCCGCGTCGGCCGCGAAGGCTTCCGGCAGAACCTTGATCGCGACGTCGCGCCC
>JBLMXY010000139.1:0-2808 GCA_050257975.1 Acidobacteriota bacterium | reverse complement strand
CCGGCCGCGCAACGGATCGGCGATGAGAGGAGATTTCCTGCACTCCTGCGGCCCGCCGCCACACCGCAGACGGACCGCGCGCATTCTCGCCGCGCACCCCGAGATCCGGAGCCTGATCGGCATCAACCCCTTCAGCCTGGCGGTCATCCTTGCGGCGGTCGGCCTGCAGCTCGCTCTCGCCTTCCTTCTCCGGTCGCAATCGTGGCGCTTGGTGATTGGCGCCTCGATCCTCATCGGGGCGTTCGCCAGCCACGCCCTCTGGGTGATGATCCACGAATGCACGCACAACCTGCTCTTTCGCGAGCCACGATGGAATACCTTCGCGGGAATCCTGGCGAACCTGCCTCACATCCTGCCGAGCGCGGTCTCCTTCCAGCGGTACCACCTCAAGCATCACGCGTATCAGGGGGTCTACGAGCTCGATGCGGACGTGCCCAATCGGTGGGAAGCGCGATTGATCGGGCACTCCCCTCTCGGCAAGGCCGTCTGGATGCTCCTCTTCCCGATCTTCCAGATCACGCGCCCGCCGAGACTTCGGGAAATTCGCCCGGTCGACCGCTGGGTGGTCTTGAACTTCCTGATTCAGATCGCGTTCGATGCCGCCGTCTACGCCTGGATGGGTCCGAAGGCCTTCTTCTACCTTCTCCTGTCGGTCTTCTTCGGCCTCGGGCTGCATCCGCTGGGCGCCCGGTGGATCCAGGAGCATTACGTGTTCGAGCCGCCCCAGGAGACGTACAGCTATTACGGTCCGCTCAACACCGTCGCTTTCAACGTCGGGTATCACAACGAGCACCACGACTTCCCGTCGGTTCCCTGGAATCGCCTTCCTCGAATCCGCAGGGCGGCGCCCGAGGCGTACGACGGTCTGGCCTTTCATCGGTCGTGGAGCCGATTGCTGCTTCGATTCCTCGGTGATCCGGCAATCACGCTCTTTTCGCGCGAGGTGCGCGAGCAACGCGGCGAGCCGGACGCGGAGACGACGACGCCGGCACAGGGGCCAAGAGGCGTAGCCGCCGAAGGCGGCATGATTCCTGCCGCCCGATTCTAAGGCCCACTCAGGCCTCCGGCGTTCACAGGTGATCGAGATCGTTGGAGCGGGAAACGGGGCTCGAAGATTCAGCCATTTCGCGAAATCCGGAGCCCGGAGCCAAAGACATCTTCTGAGGGGCGATCGAGGGATGAGCTTCGAGGATGCCCAGCGGGGAAACGGCGGCGACCGAGCACTTTCGCTTGAAGACCACCGACACGCTGACGGCCGCCTTTCGACCGGTCGTCACGGACTCGCGGCGTGATTCAGCAGTACAAGCAACCTTGGAGTTCGCACCAATCGGTCCCATTGGCCTCCAGCCTGCCTTCCTTGGACATCGAGTCCTATGTCGTCGGCCGCTCACGCGGTCGGTGGGCCCTCCTCGTCGTTGCACGACATCGCGCTCGGAGAGATCTCGAGCGACGGAGGTCTCCTCGCGGTCAAGAGAGGAAAGGATGGCAAAGCTGCCGGTCAGGCTCGCCGTCTCGCTCCTCAGGGACAGGAACGGCTTGATCGACCTCGACCTGCCCATCGAGGGATCGCTGGACGACCCGAAGTTTCGCCTCGGAAAAGTCATCTGGCACGTCATCGGAAACTGGATCGGAAAGGCGGCCACGGCGCCCTTCGCACTCCTCGGAAGGGTCCTGGGGGGCGGCAGCGGGGAGGAGTTTTCTTCCGTCGACTTCGCCGCCGGACACGACGCGCTCGACGACGCGGCCCGGAAGAAACTCGACGCGCTGGCGAAGGCCTTGAACGACCGGCCCGCCCTGAAGGTGAAGGCGACCGGCCGCTTCTCGGGCGACGAGGACCTGGAAGGGGCTGCGCCGCCTGCGGCTCGAACGGAAGGTCAAGGCGCAAAAGCAGGCCGACCTCGTGGACCGGGGCGAGGCGCCGGCCAGCGTGGATGCCGTCATCATCGACGAGAAGGAATACCCGACGTACCTGAAAAATGCCTACAAGAAGGAGAAGTTCAAGAAGCCCAGCAGCTTCCTGGGAATCGCGAAGGATCTTCCCGCGCCCGAAATGGAGAGCCTCATGCTCGCCAACCTGTCCGTGACGACGGACGACCTGAGGCAGCTCGCCCTGGCGCGATCGAATGCCGTGATGGACTACCTCACCGGTCCCGGAAGGGTCGAAGCGGCGCGCGTCTTTGTCCTCGAGCCGGGAAACAAGCCCGCCGCCCCCGAGGGGAAGGCGAGCGCCAGCCGCGTCGACTTCACGCTCGAGTAGCGGCTCCTTTCGAAGGGCGCCGTTTGCGGCTCTGGAGCTCGCCCGCCTGTGCGGAAACGCGAAGCCCGCCAATTCCCGCACCCGACTGCCTTTCACGGATGCCGAGCGCCGGGGTCCCCGCCTTTTCCGGCTTCACGAAGCCTCTGGGGGGTCAGACCGGGGGTGCGTGTCTTCAAGCGATGACCCCTTGCGCACGAGCACGATCTTGCCTATGACGCCTCCCTTCCCGAGCAATTCCTGCGCGTGTCTTGCCTCGGCAAGAGGAAATCGCCGCGCGATGACCGGCTTGATCTTTTTCTGTCGAAGGAGGTCGAGCAGGGCGATCAAATCCTGTCGAAACAATGCCGGTTTCAGCCGTTTGAGCGTCTGGATGCTGTAGGGGACCACCCGTTTCCGGCCCGGGAGAACCCAGCCGGCGGCGATGTACAACGCGTAGATGGGGACTCCATGAAGGCGATTACGACGGCCTGTGCGGTCCGAACCCAATCCCTCCCCACGGAGCGAGGTCGTATTGCCATAACCCACCACTCTCCCGCCCGGGCGGAGAGCCT
>JBLMXY010000138.1:0-55311 GCA_050257975.1 Acidobacteriota bacterium | reverse complement strand
GAGGAGGACGGCAGCGGGAACGAGGAGAGCTCGTTTGCGAGCTGCTGGTTCAACTGGTTGAAGGCCGTGAACTGGCTCAAGGCGGCGACGAAGTGGGCCTCGTGGGAGAAGACCGGACTGGCGGCCAGCGTGATGCCCTGACTCAGAAAGTTGGTCAGCAGGTCGCGCAGGTCGTCGGCGGCGGCGCAAACGGGGAGGCCGGTGGTCATCGCCAGGGTGAGAAGGACGCGGCGGAGCCTCATGGTCCCTCCTGATCTGTTCGAGTGCCTCACAGCAGACTAGCCGCACCGCGTCCGACGGTCAAGCCGGAAACGGCGAGAAGGAGCGGATCACCGCAGGGGCCGGGTCAGTCTCCGATAGCTCTTCCAGTGCGCGAGCGCCGCCGCCGAGTCGCGCAGCCGCTCGCTCAGGTTCGCGGCGTTGAAGTGCGCGTCCGCGTCCGCCGGATCGATCTCGAGCGCCCGCTCGTAGGCCGCCAGCGCCTCGCGCAGGGAGCCGAGGTCTTCGAGCGCCACACCCAGGTTGAAGGCCGCCGTCGCGTCTTCCGGACGCGAGGCGAGGGCGGCCCGGTAGTGGTTCCCGGCGCCGGCGGCGTCCCCGCTCTCGTGGAGCATTCGCCCGAGGTTCACGTGCGCCTCGGCATGCCCGGAATCGAGCGTGAGCGCCCGCTCGTAGGCCACGCGCGCCTGCTCGGGAGCGCCGGCCTCGAGCTCGCAGCCGAGCTCGTACCAGTCGTCCGCCTGGAAGGCGTCCTCGGCCAGAGCCCGGGCGACCGTCCGGCGCGCGAGCGGCTCGACCTTCGCGGCGAGCTCTTGGACGCCAAAGTCGAACAGCGTCTGCCCCGACTCCGGCTGCCAGCGCGAAGCACCCTCCTCCACCACGACGCGCCCGCCTTCCGCGGCGATGCGCACGTCGGTGAGGCGTTCCGTCTCGGGCAACTTTCGGGCAAGCGTCCGAAGCGCCCCACGGATCCGGCGCGGCGGAACGTGCGCCTCCATCAGGCCCTTGGCCGTCCGAAGAAACACGAGGTCGGGGAACGAGAAGCAGAATCGCCCGCGGGAGCCGAGCGCCGGGCGCAGGAAGCCGGCGCGCACGTAGGAGCGCACCTGCGCGGGAGAAAGGCCGAGGATCTGCGCGACTTCGCGGGTGGCGTAACCCTTCATCGGGGAGAACCCGGCGGGCTACTTCTTCGAGACGGTCTTCTTCTCGGCACCGTTGTCGGCGCGCTTGGCCGATTTTGGCTGCGCGGCGGAGACCGCGGCCTTGCGGGGAGGCCTGGAGCCCTTCGCCAGGCTCCGGCGCAGCGCCTCCATCAGGTCGATCACTTCCCCGCTCTTGGGGCGCGGCGGCGCGGAGATCTCCTGCCCGGTCTCGATCTTCTTCTTCAGCTGCTGCTGGATCCGCTTCTTGACCTCGTCCTCGTACGCCTCGGGCCGGAACTCGTCGGAGGAAGCCTGCTCGACCAGCAGCTTGGCGAGCTTCAGCTCCGCATCCTTGACCGTTTCCCGATCGAGGCCCACCTCGGAGATCGGCCGGATCTCGTCCGCGTAGAGAAGCTGCTGCATCACGAGCCCCTTGTCGACGGCCCGGACCATGACCAGGTACTGCTTTCCACGCGCCGCGTACTTGGCGAGCGCCACGCGCCCGGTCTCGCGGAGCACCTCGGCGAAGAGCCAGTAGGCCTTCGACCCTCCCTTGTCGGGCCCGAGGTAGTAGGCGCGGTCGAAGTACACGGGGTCGATCGACGAGAGCGGCACGAACTCCGTCACGTCGATCTGCTGCGTGGACTCCTCTTCGAGCGCCTTCAATTCCTCGTCGCTGAAGAGCACGTATTGGTCCTTGGCGA
The DNA here is from genome assembly GCA_050257975.1 of Acidobacteriota bacterium. Taxonomy (GTDB): domain Bacteria; phylum Acidobacteriota; class Thermoanaerobaculia; order UBA5066; family Gp7-AA6; genus DATBFU01. The sequence continues at coordinate 53,465 of JBLMXY010000138.1, read as the reverse complement.
ACTCGTAGCCCTTGCGGATCTCGTCGCGCGGCACGACGACGTTGTCCTCCTTGGGACAGACGTACTGCTGCTTGACTCGCGAGCCGCACTTGGCGTGCAGCATGTTGAACGAGACGGCGGCCGAGGAGTTGCCGGCCGAGTAGAGCTTGACCGGGATGGACACCAGCCCGAAAGAGATGTTCGCCGTTGCGAGCGCTCGCGCCGATGCTTCTGTCGCCATGGCCGGTAAGTCTAACAAAGGTCAGGCGGTTGCGGCCGAAAAAACCTCCCGGAACTGGGCCGCCAGAGCCGGGCCGCGGCCTCCCTCCTCGTGCTTGAAGAACGCGAAGAGATCCTTCCAGGGTAGCGACCGGTATCGCTCCGCGCGGCTCTGGAGGTCCGAAGGCCCGTAATCTTGCCGCCGCAGCCTCGCGTATCCCCAATCCGTTGTGGCGACGACGGGCGTCTGGAGGTCTTCGTCCTCGGCCGCGCAGAGCGCGGCGCCTCGGGTGCGAAGGGCTTCGAAGACGTCCTCCTCGAACCAGGAGGCGTGGCGAAACTCGAAGGCGGCGCGAGCGCCCGCCGGCAGAACCGCCAGGAAGTCCGCGAGGCGGGGCACGTCCTTCTTCAGGTTCGGAGGCAGCTGGAAGAGGACCGGACCCAGCCGGCCGGCGAGCGTCGAGGCGGTCCGGAAGAAGTAATCCACCGCGTCCGCCGCCTCCTTGAGCCGCTTCTGGTGCGTGATGCGCTGCGAGGCCTTCAGGACGAACACGAATTCCGGCGGGACCTGCCCGGCCCACTTCGCGAGCGTCTCGGCGCGCGGCATCCGGTAGAAGGTGTTGTTGATCTCGACGGCCGAGAGGCGCGCGGCGTAGGAACGCAGCATCTCCGATGCCGGAAGGTCCTCCGGGTAGAAGCTCCCCTTCCACTCCTTGTAGGAGAACCCGCTCGTCCCGACGAAGAGACGCACCGGGCGAATCTAACAGAGCGGGCCGCGGAGAGCGTCGAGCGAGTTCGCCGAGCGCCGGTCACTCGCGGTACGGCACGACGCCGACGGCCCGCGACCGGTCCCGGGCGTCCTCGAGCAGGGCGACCTTGCGCTCGGCGGCCGGCAGATAGCACAGCTCGAGGTATTCGGTGACCATGCGGTCCGAGGAAAAGAGGCGGCCGATCCGCGAGGCGCTCTGGATCATCTTCTCGACCCAGCCGCCCGGCATGCCCCGCTCGTCCCGCGCCCGGAAGAGCGGCAGCACCTGGCTCTCGAGCGTTTCGTAGAGGGAGGCGGCCGCCTGGTCGTCGGTATCGTAGTCGCTGGCGGTGCCGATCACGAAGCCCGTCTCCGCGGTGGGCGCCTCGTCCCACCAGCCGTCGAGAACCGAAAGGTTCAGCGCCCCGTTCATGGCGGCCTTCATGCCGGAGGTCCCGCAGGCCTCGTGCGGGCGGATCGGGTTGTTCAGCCAGACGTCGCAGCCCGAGACGAGCGCGCGGGCGAGGCCCATGTCGTAGTCGGGCAGCAGGACGACGCGCCCCCGGAATTCCGGCAGCAGCGCGTAGTTCGAGACGGCGCGCAGCAGCTCCCGGCCCGCCTCGTCCCGGGGGTGCGCCTTGCCGGCGAAGAGAATCTGAACCGGGCCGTCCTGAAGGATGCGCCGCAGCCGCTCCGGGTCGCGAAAGAGAAGCGTCGCCCGCTTGTACGTCGCGAACCGTCGCGCGAACCCGATCGTCAGCGCGCGCGGATCGAGCGCGTTCTCCGCGGCCTCGATCTCCTCGGGCGCGGCGCCCTGCGCCCGGCCGTGGTCGGCGAGCCTTCGCCGGCAAAGCGCGACCAGCCTCTCCCGCAGCCGCTCGTGCGTCCTCCAGAACTCGAGCGGATCGACGCCGCTCGGATCCTCGATCAGCGAGAGCCTCGCGACGTCGGGGTCGGTCCAGGTCGCGCGGTGGACCCCGTTGGTGATGGCGCGGATCTTGACGTCCTCGTCCGCGAGCTCGGGCAACAGGCCCAGCCACAGCCGGCGCGAGACGCGCGCGTGCAGCCGGGAAACCGCGTTGGCGTGCCCGGACAGCCGCAGGGCGAGTACCGCCATCGAGAACGGCTCCTCGGGTTTTCCCGGCACCTCCTGTCCGAGCCGCAGGAGATCGCCGAACTCGAGGCCCGCCCCCGCCACGTAACCCTTGAGGTACCGCTCCACCAGGTCCGGCGGGAAGCGGTCGATCCCGGCCGGCACCGGCGTGTGAGTCGTGAAGACGTTTCCGGCGGCCGCCCTCTCGCGCGCCTCCGCCAGGGAGAGCCCGTCCTGCGCGATGTATTGCCGGATGCGCTCCAGCCCGACGAAGGCGGCATGACCTTCGTTCAGGTGGCGGATCGTGGGCCGCCAGCCCATCTTTTCGAGCGCCCGGAGCCCTCCGATGCCGAGCACGATCTCCTGCCGGATGCGCATCTCCTGATCGCCGCCGTAGAGGCGCAGGGTGATCTCCCGGTCCTCCTCGTGGTTCTCCGGAAGGTTCGTGTCGAGCAACAGCAACGGCACCCGCCCGACCGTGACGAGGCGGATCAGGATGCGCACGTCGCGCTCGCCCACCGCCAGGGTCACCACCGGCGGGGCGCCGTCGGGCGTGCGCGCCACGCTCATCGGCAACCGGTCGGGGTCGAGCGGCCGGTCCGCCTCGCGCTGGCCCTCCTGAGGATGGAGCGACTGGCGGAAGTAGCCGCGGCCGTAGAAGAGCCCCACGCCGACCAGGGGCACCCCCAGGTCGCTCGCCGATTTCAGGTGGTCTCCGGCGAGGACGCCGAGGCCCCCGGCGTAGATGGGAAGCACCTCGGTCAGGCCGAACTCCGCCGAGAAGTACGCGACCAGATCGCGGCGCTGCCGCATCGCCCGGATGGCGGGGTGCGCGGGCTGGGCGTCGTCTTCCAGGCCGATCTCGGCGCGAACGGCGTCCAGCTGCGCGAGAAACGAGCGGTCCGATGCCGAGCGGTCCAGGCGCTCCGGCGGGCACTCGGCGAGCAGGGCGACGGGGTTTCCGCGCGCGCGCTCCCAGCCTTCCGGGTCGAGCGAGACGAACAGGGCGCGCAGCGAAGGCCGCCACGTCCAGCGCAGATCCCGGGCCAGATCGTCGAGGGGCTGAAGGGGCTCAGGCAGCGGCCCGGCCGGAGCGTGAGTCCCGAGAACTCGCATTCGGTATCGAAAAAGAATAGCAGAACGCCCGGCGAATCTCAGCCGATCCGGGGAGCGCGGGAGGGCCGTTTTTCCGCCGGTTTGATGCAACCGCATCATCGGCGCCTCCTTTCCCTCCCCGTAAGGTGGAGTTTCGGGGCGACCGCGTGAACGATGACCTCCGAGCGCTGATCGAAGCGGACGAGGAGGCGAGGGCGCGCATCGATGCGGCCCGCGCCGCGGCGAAGTCGCGGCTGGAGGAGGCCGCCGCGGACGTGGAGAAAGCCCGCACGGAGCGGCGGGGCGCGGAGCAGGAACGACTCGCGTCGGAGGCGCGGGCGATTCTGGACGAGGCCGAGCGCGAGGCCGCGCGGCGGCGGGAGCGCCGGAGCGCCGCCCTCGCCGAAAGGAGGGCAAGCGCCGAGCCGCTCGTCTCCACGGCGGCCGATTACTGGGCTCGCGTGATCCGGGAGGGGCCCTCCCCGGCTCGACGCCCGTGAGAAGCGCGATGCGGCGTGCGTACGGGAACGCCCGGCTTCGCGCGATGAAATCGCACCTGCTGACCGCCGAGGACGGCGTCCTCTGCCGCGCGGCCGGCAACGCCCCGGCCGTCGGCGCCGCGCTGGGCTTGCCCGGGGCGTCGAGCGCCGACGCGATCGACGCCGCCGGGTTTGCCGGCCTGCTCGACGACTACGCGAAGGTGATCGCCTGGTACCGATCCGCACGGGCGCTCTGGCTCGCGCTGCTCGCCCGCCTGGAGGTCGAGAACTTGAAGCTCGGGTGGCGCGCCCGCGCCCGGTCCCTGCCCGCCTCGCGCTGGGTGAAGCTCTGGCGCCCGTTCGGCGCCCTCGAGCGGCTCCCGCTCGCCGACTGGAGCGAGAGCGGGTCCCTGCGGGAGGCCGTGCTTCGCGCCGCGGCGACCCCCTACGGCGGCATCGCCCGCGAGGTCTTTCAGGCCCGGGAACGGGATCTGCCCGGCGCCGACCTCGCGTTCGACCGCTGGGCGTGGGCCGCGGTGGCTCGGGCCGCTCGCGCGCTGCCCCGAAAGGAGCGGGCCGCCCGGGACCTCGTCCTGACGCGGGTCCGCGAGCGCGACCTCGACACTCTCCGCCGCGCCCGCGAGGTCCACGGCATGACGCCGGAGGTCGCGGTGGCCTCGACCGTGGAGCTTCCGGAGGAGGCGGCTCCCGCCGCCTGGCAGGAGCTCGCCTCCCGGGCTGCGGCGCCGGGTCCTCTTCCCCGCGGGCTGCCGCGCTGGCTCGCCGCCGCCGGAGGCCTGCTCTCCTCCGACGCCCTCGCCCTGCGAATGCGGCGGCAGAGGTACCACGCGTGCCGGCGCGCCTTCGCGGGTCCGCCCTTTCTTCTGGCCCCTCCGGCGGCGTACCTGCTTCTGCGCGAGGAGCAGTGGCGCGCCGGCGTGGCGCTGGCGCAGCCGCGAGAGGTTCCGGAAGCGGACGAGGCGCTCGACCGCGTGCTGGCCGCGAGCGCGATGGGAGGCTGACCGTGCTGCGGCCAGTCCCCATGGTCCATCTGCGCATCCAGGTGCACAACCGCGACGCGGCCGCGGTGACGCGGCGAATCGCTTCGGAGGGACTGCTGCACCTGGTTGATCTGGCTCACGGCCGCGTCGCCGGGGATTCGGCGCCGCCGGGGGCGCGGGAGCTGCTCGCCGCCTTTCGCGCGCTCGCTCACCGCATCGAGCGGCTGGCCGAGCGCCTCGGCATCGCCCTGCCCGAGCCGTCGGGCAGCGTCGAGGGCGCCGAGGCGGCCGATCTTTCCCGAGAGCGGGAGATCCTGGAGTCGGCGATCGCTCCCCTCGAGCGGCGCGTCGAGGAAGTCGTGCGCGGGCGCGCCGCCGCGCGGGACCGCGCCGCGCGGGCGGCCGAAGCTCAGGAAACGTCGCGGCGCCTGGCGGCCGCCGACGTCGATCTCCAGAGGATCGGGCGACTCTCGCTTCTCTCGCTTCGGTTCGGCGCGGGGCCGGCCGAGGAGTTTGCCTCGCTCTCGGCCCTCCTCTCGCCGGCCCCGCATGCGATCGTTCCGCTCGAGCCGGAGGGACCCTCGACCCTGGCGGCCGTCGCGGTCCTTTCGACCGACCGCCGCCGCCTCGAGAATGCCCTGGCGGCCGTGCCGTTTCTCCCGATCGCGCTGCCCGCGGACGCGGGTCAATGGGACCCCGACCGGCTGGCGCGGGAGCGGCGGGAGGCGGAGGAGCAAGCCGCGGACAAAGCGCGAGAGCTCGAGGCCGCGCGGACCGAGAGCGCCGCGCCTGTGGCGGACCTGGCGAGGCGGGCCGGCATCGGCGTCCTCCTGCTCCAGGCGCAGACCCTCTTTGCGGCCGCGGGCCGATTCGTGGTCATTTCGGGGTGGGTCCCCCGGGAGAGCGCGGAGCGGATGCGGCGAGCGATCCTGGAGAAGACGCAGGGACGCGCCGTCGTGGACGTCGAGGAGCCGGAGGACCTTCCCGAGGTCCACTCGGGCGCGTTGCGCGTTCCGATCCTCCACCGCAACCCGATCCTGCTGCGGCCCTTCCAGAAGCTCATCCAGCTCTACGGAACGCCCTCCTACGGCGAGTTCCAGCCGACCGCCTTCTTCGCCGTCAGCTTCCTGCTCATGTTCGGCTTGATGTTCGGCGACGTGGGCCACGGCCTGGTCCTCTTTTCGGCCGGCTTCCTGCTCTTTCGCTTCATCCCGCGCTACCTCGACTACGGCATCCTGCTCATGGAGGGGGGCGCGGCCTCCATCCTCTTCGGCTTTCTCTACGGAAGCTTCTTCGGCATCGAGGGAGCGCTGCCGGTGATCTGGATGGAACCGATGCGCGACCTGAAGCGGTTTCTCCCGGTCGCCATCGGACTGGGCGTCGTGCTCGTGTCGGCGGGACTCGTGCTGGGTGTGATCAACACCTGGCGCTCGGGGGAAAGAAGCCTTGCCCTGTTCGGCTCGCGGGGGCTGCTCGGCGCCTTCGGCTACTGGGTCCTGGCGGCCCTGGCCGCGCGGGCGTTCCTGTCGCGCGGATGGAACTTTCCGCCGTGGCTCCTCGCCGCGCTCGCCGCGATCCCGATTCTCCTGCTGCTCTTCAAGCGACCGATCGTGCGCCGGCTCGACCGCGGCCGGCCCTCGCCCCGCCGCGGGCACGCGGAGGCCCCCTTCTGGCTCGCCGCGCTCGAAGGCTCGGTCGAGCTGGTGGACGCGATGGTCTCCTTCTTCGCGAACACGATCTCCTTTCTGCGTGTGGCGGCGTTCGCCCTGGTCCACGCGGGCGCCTTCCTCGCCCTCTTCGCGCTGGCGGAGACCCTCGCGAGGGGCGCCGCCGGGGGCGCGCTCTCCCTTTTCGTCCTGGTGGCCGGCAACATCCTCATCATCTTTCTCGAGGGCCTCGTGGTTTCGGTCCAGGCCCTCCGGCTCGAGTACTACGAGTTCTTCAGCAAGTTCTTCCGGGGCGGCGGCGAGCCGTACCGGCCGTTGATGCTGCGCGCGAGCGCCGCGAAAGGGGGAAACGGATGAAACGCAAGGTTCTCTGGCTGGCGGCGCTGCCGTTGCTGGCGGCGGTGCCGATCGTGGCGCCTCTGGTGGCGGCTCCGGCGGCTCCGGAGGCGGCGGCGCCGGCCGCGATCCCGCCCGAGGCGATCAAGTGGGTCTTCCTTTCCGCCGCCATCGTGACCGGCGTGGCCGCCGTCGGCGCCGCGATCGCCGTGGCGATCGTGGGCAGCGCCGCGATGGGCGCCGTGGCGGAGAAACCCGAAACCGCCGGACGCGCGCTTCTCTTCGTCGGCCTGGCCGAGGGTATCGCCATCTACGGCCTGATCATCGCGATCATGATGCTCGGGCGTCTGCCTTGACGTTCTTCGTGCTGGGCGACGCCGACGACGTGGCCGGCTTCGCGCTCGCCGGTGTGGCGGGCGCCGTTTGCACGACGCGCGGCGAGATCGCGGAGGCCTTGCGGGAATTGCGCGGACGGCCGGAGTCCCCCTCCCTGCTCCTGGTTTCCGCCTCCGTCGCCCGACTCGCCGGTCCCGCCCTGGACGACTTTTTCCATCCCGATCGGCCTCCCCGCGCCTTGATCCTCCCGGAGGCGCGGCCGCGGCGCGACCGGGCCGGAAGCGCGCCGTGAGGAGCCTCGGCAGTGTCGCCGCCGTGGTCGAGGCCCTGCGCGAGGAGGCCGAGGGCGAGGTTCAGCGGATCGACCGCGAGACCGAGCAACGGATCGCCGCGTTGCGCGCCTCCGCCGCCGGCGAGCCGGTCGGACTGCCGGATCGCGGGCCGCGACTGGCCGCCGCGCGGCGCGAGGCGGACGAGCTGCTGGCCCAGGAGTCCTGGGTCGACCGCCGCGCGATGATCGAGGAGCGCGAGGCATGGATCGGCCGAATCGTCGCCGAGGGCCTCGGGCGCCTCGAGGCGCCCGAGCCGGCCTCGCAGCGGCGCGACCTGCTGGCCCGGCTCGCGGCCGAGGCTGCCGCCTGCCTTCCGGGCGAGGCGTGCGAGATCGTCGTGGCGCCGGCCGACGCGGCCCTCCTCGACGAGGGCTGGTGCCGGGACGTGGCGAGGTCGGCCGGCAAGAAGATCGCCCGCGTCGTCTCGGACGCCGGCCGGCGGGCCGGCGGATGCCTCGCGCGCACCGAAGGAGGTAAGGTTTCCTTCGACAACGGCTTCGAGGCGCGGGCGCGTCGCTTCGAGCCGGCCTGGCGGATGGGCCTCGCGGAGATCTACGGGTCGTGAGCGAGAGCCACGAGAGTCCCCAGGGCCCGGAGCAAGCCGGCGGCCGCCTCGTCGCGGTCGCGGGCGCCGTCGTGCGCGGGGAGACGGATCTTCCCGTCGCGCTGGGAGACATCGCGCGGGTCGGCGAGAATCGCCTGCTGGGCGAGATCATCGCTCTCGAGGGCCGGACGGCGACGATCCAGGTGTACGAAGACACGACGGGGCTCGCCCCCGGGGACCCCTTCTTCGCCGGCGGCGCGCCGTTGTCCGTCGAGCTCGGGCCGGGACTGCTCGGCGAGGTCTTCGACGGCATCGCGCGGCCGCTCGAGCGCCTGGCGGCGGCGGAGGGCGACTTTCTCGGCCGCGGCCGGCGCGCCTTCACCCTCGACCGGGAGCGTCTCTGGGAATTCGCTCCGAGCGTGCGGGCGGGCGATCTCGTCCGCGGCGGCGCCGTGCTGGGCGTGGTCTCGGAGACTGCATCGATCGAGCACCGCGTGCTCGTGCCGCCCTCGCTCGAGGGAAAGATCCTCGAGATCCGGCCGGCGGGCCCGACGCGCGTCGCCGACGCCGTCGCGAGACTCGAGACGGGCTCGGGAACGGTCGCGCTCCCGCTCTTTCACCGATGGCGCGTGCGCTCGCCGCGTCCCTTCCGCGAAAGGCTGCCGCTCTCCGTCCCCCTCGTGACGGGGCAGCGCGTGTTCGACACCTTCTTCCCCCTTCCCCGGGGAGGGGCCGCGGGCATGCCCGGCGGCTTCGGGACGGGCAAGACGGTCACGCAGCACCAGCTCTGCAAGTGGGCGCGTGCGGACGTCATCGTCTACGTCGGCTGCGGAGAGCGCGGCAACGAGATGACGCGCGTGCTGCGCGAGATCCCCGAGCTCGCGGACCCGCGCACCGGGCACGCGCTGGTCGAGCGGACCGTGCTCGTCGCCAACACGTCGAACATGCCCGTGGCCGCGCGCGAGGCTTCCATCTACACCGCCGCGACCATCGCCGAATACTTCCGCGACATGGGATACCACGTCGCGGTGCTGGCCGACTCGACCTCGCGCTGGGCGGAGGCCCTGCGGGAGATCTCCGGGCGGCTGGAGGAGATGCCGGCGGAAGAAGGCTACCCTCCGTATCTCGCGACCCGCCTGGCCGCCTTCTACGAGCGGGCCGGTCGCGTGACGGCGTTGTCGGGCCGGGAAGGCTCGGTCAGCCTGATCTCGGCCATCTCGCCCCCCGGTGGCGACATGAGCGAGCCGGTGACGCGCCACACGCGGCGGTTCACGCGATGCTTCTGGGCCCTGGACAAGGAGAGGGCGGAGGCCCGCGTCTTCCCGGCCGTCAACATCCAGGATTCCTACGGCGAAGTGACCGGCGAGCTCGAGGCCTGGTGGTCGCGCGAGGCTCCCGAGTGGGGCCGGCTGCGTCGGGACGCCCTGGCGCTGCTCGAGGAGGCCACCCGCGTCGAGCGAACCGCGCGTCTGGTCGGAAGGCAGGGCCTGCCCGACCGGGAGCGCTTTCTCCTGAGGGCGGCGGCGCTTCTCGAGGAGGGATTCCTGCGTCAGAGCGCCTTCGAGCCGAAAGACGCCTCCTGCTCTCCGGCGCGGCAGGCCGCCCTTCTCTCCCTGCTTCTCGGCGCCTGCGACCGCGCCTTCGCGGCGATCGGACGGGGAGTGCCGGCCGCGCGCCTCGAGGAGGCCCCGATTCTCGCCGCGTTGGAACGGGCCAAGTCGGAGATCGGCGACGAGGAGGTCGAGCGCTTCGCGGACCTCGCGGCCTCCGTGGGCCGGGCCATCGACGCGCTCGAGGCGGAGGCGGCGGCCGAGGCCGCGCCGGCGCCGCCCGGGGGCGAGGCGCCGCGATGAGGCGGACCGGGGGTCTCGAGTACCGCGGCCTTTCGGGCCTGCGCGGGCCGCTCGCCTTCGTGTCGGGAGTCGCCGGAGTGTCCTATCGCGAGCAGGTCGAGCTGGTGGGGCCGGACGGCGCCCGGCGCTCCGGACGGGTTCTCGCCGTTTCGGGCGACCGCGCGGTTCTGGAGGTCTTCGCCGGGACCGACGGGCTGCCGCTCGAGCAGACGCGCGTCCTCTTCGAGGGGCGCCCGCTGCGATTCGGCGTCGGGGAGGAGATGCTGGGGCGCGTCTTCGACGGCCTCGGGCGGCCGCGCGACGGGCTGCCCCCTCCCCTCGCGGTCGAGGAACGGCCGATCGAAGGGGCGCCGATCAATCCCTGCCGGCGCGAGTATCCGCGCGACTTCCTGGAGACCGGGATCTCGGCGATCGACGGCCTGAACACGCTGGCGTTCGGGCAGAAGCTGCCGATCTTCTCCGAGTCCGGCCTCGCGCACGACGCGCTGGCGATGCAGGTCGTGCGGCAGGCGCGGGCGCCCGGCGGCGCGCCTTTCGCCGTGGTCTTCGTCGCGCTCGGGCTGCCGCGCGACGTGGCGATGCGCTACGAGAGCGACTTCCGCAAGAGCGGCGCGCTGTCGCGCACGGTGACCTTCCTCAACCTCGCCGACGACCCCGCGGCCGAGCGGCTGATCGCCCCGCGCTGCGCGCTGACCGCGGCCGAATACCTGGCGTTCGACCTCGGATGGCACGTTCTCGTCGTCGCCAACGACATCACCAACTACGGCGAGGCGCTTCGCGAAGTCGCCTCCGCCTCGGGCGAGGTGCCCAGCCGCAAGGGCTACCCGGGCTATCTGTACAGCGACCTCGCCTCCCTCTTCGAGCGGGCGGGGCGCATCCGCGGCCGCCCGGGATCGCTCACGCAGCTGCCGATCCTGACGCTGCCGGCCGGCGACATCACCCACCCCATTCCGGACCTGACCGGGTACATCACCGAGGGGCAGATCGTGCTCGACCGCGAGCTCGAGCGGCGCGGGGTCTACCCGCCCGTCGGAGTCCTGCCCTCCCTCTCGCGCCTGATGGGGGACGGCATCGGCGCGGGGAGAACGCGCGAGGACCATGAAGCCGTCGCCCGCCAGACCTACGCCGCGTGCGCGCGCTCGGCGCGCTCGCGCGCCCTCGAGTCCATCATCGGGCGCGACGAGCTCTCGGAGATCGAGCGGGCGTACCTCGCCTTCGGCGAGCGTTTCGAGCAAGCCTTTCTGCCGCAGCGGCCCGACGAACGGCGGACGATCGCCGAGACGCTCGATCGAGCCTGGGACGCCCTGCTCGGCCTGCCGGAGGGAGAGCTCGGGCGGCTCCCGGCCGAGCAACTGCGCCGGCGCCGGGCCGCGCGGCCCGGCCTCGCCCCGGAGGCGGCGTGACCGCGGCGGCGACGCGCTCGCGCTGGCTCGAGCTGCACACGGCCGCCGAGGCGGCGCGCAGGGGGCGGGACCTGCTCGAGGAAAAGCGCGAGGCCCTGGTCCGCGAGATTGCGCGCCGCGCCGTCCTGAGGGAAGAGGCAGAGCGAGGCGCCGCGTCGGCCCTGGCGGAAGCCCGCGCCGCGCTGCGCGGCGCGCGGACCGAGCTCGGAGCGGCGGCGCTCGAAGCCGCGGCCCTCGCCCAGGCCGAAGAGCCCGCCCTCGCCGTGCGAACGCGCTCGGTCTTCGGCGTCCCCCTGCCGATCCTCGCGGGCCGCTTGCCACCGTGGCGGCCCGGCTGGGGGCCCGGCGGCGCGGCGGCGTCGCTCGACCATGCGGGCGCCGCGTTCGGATCGGCGCTGGCGGCCGTCGCGGAGCTCGGCGGGCAGGAGCTCGCGATCCGCGCCCTGCGCCGGGGCCTCGCGAAAACGGCGCACCGCTGCAACGCGCTCGAAAAGATCATTCTTCCCTCGCTCGCGCGGCAGATCCACGACGTGGCGGCGTCGATCGAGGAAGAGGAGCGAGACGAGTCCTTCCGGCGACGAAGACGATCGCTCGGGCGCGGAGCCGGCGGCACTTCGCAGTTTGATGTATCTGGCTCATGACGGAAGGGGCCTCTCGGGTGCATGCTGGGCACGCAACAGGCAAGGAGGAGTTATGAATTACAACCTGATTCGCCGCGAGCCGACGCTCCCCATCTTCCGTCCCTTCGGAGAGCCGCTGTTCCGGGACATGGAAGAGATGACCGACCGTCTGAACCGCCTCTTTGGCACGTGGACGCGCCCCTATGAGAAGGAAGCGCTGAAGCTGGCCGAGTGGGCGCCCGCCGTCGACATCCAGGAGACCGAGAAGGAATACCTGGTGAAGGCGGAGCTTCCCGAAGTCGAGAAGCAGGACGTGAAGGTGACCGTCCAGGACAACGTCCTCACGATCCAGGGCGAGAGGAAGCAGGAGAAGGAGGAGAAGGGGAAGAAGTTCCACCGGATCGAGCGGTCGTATGGCACGTTCCTGCGCACCTTCACCGTGCCCGAGGAAGTCGAGGGCACGAAGGTCGCGGCGGAATTCAAGGATGGCCTGCTCAAGGTCCATCTGCCGAAGTCCGAGAAGCCCCACGCCAAGACGATCGAGGTGAAGGTGGCTTCCTAATCCCCCTCTCGGGGAGCGGGCCGCCGGTGGCGGCCGAGGGCGGCCGGGAGACCGGCCGCTCTCCATTTCCTGGGGTGAGCGCGACGGCCTGGAGACGCGTCGGCGGCCCCAGGCCTCCCCGCCGCTCGGAGGCCCTCCGCCGGCTGCAGGCTCCGGGCGCCAGGCCGGTTTTCGCTCAGGAGGCGCGGGCTCGGCGGTCCGCCCGATGAAGCGGATCGTCCACGACGAGCTCCGGGTGCTTGGCCCGGAAGGACTCTGCGACGTGGCAGTCCCAGCAGATCCGGTAATGGGTCGCGAGCACGCCGGGCAGGTCCTCCGGTGCGATGTCGGCCCACTCGAATGTCTTGCGGTCGGGACTCATCAAGGCCGGCTTGTGCTCGCCCCACCCGAACTCGCTGACGTCCCGGCCGCAGAGCGCGCAGGTCGCGCCCGCGTACCACTTCGCCAGGATCGTCCGCGCCAGGCAGTTCTCGGGCGCCGCCTCGATCTGCGCGAGGCACTCCTGGCCGCAGTCCTGCCGCTCCGGCCAGCGGGAGCACGACTGCAGGCGCAGATCCACGCTGCCGAAGAGGTCGGTCGCGGCCGCGTGCCGGGCGTCGAGCTCCACCGCCGCGGGCTTGCAGGTCTCGGGACAGACGATCACCCTCTTGCCCCGGTACCGGCGGTAGGCCCGAACCCCGAGAAACGCGAGTGGGATCAGGGAGAGGAGGAAGAGGACCGCGAAGAGGATGAAGAGCGCGTCCATGGCTCACCTCGCTGGATTCGAGTGTAGGAGGCGCTCTTTGCGGCGCAATGATGCGAACGAATCAGGCGGCGAGGGCCGGCCCCCCTACCAGCCGAGCCAGGTCACCGCGACTCCGACGACGGCGATGACCGCTCCGGCCGCCGCGTCCCCGTACCGGTCGAGCCAGGCGGCCCGGAGGCTCCTGGCTCCCGCGCTCGCCGGCAGGACGAGGGCGACCATCGCCGCGATCGTCGCGATCTCGTAGGCGAGCACGATTCCCGTCGTCGGGGCGGCCCCGAGCGGCGCGGCGGCGAAGAGCAGCGGAATGACCGCCACGCACGGGTCCGCCGAGAAGAGCAGGAAGAGCGTCCAGGCCGTCGCGCCGGACGGGTCGTGGACGTGGTCGTAGTGCGCGTGCGCGTGGCCATGAAGCCGTTTCCCCGCCGCGCGCCGCAGGCCCCAGACCCCGTAGGCCAGGCCGAAGCCGACGAGCAGGATTCCGGCCGCCGCCTCCATCCGCCGCCCGAACGCCTGCAGCATCTCGTGGCCGAGGAAGAGGCCCAACAGGCCGAGCAGGGCGGAGACGGTGACGTGCCCGAAGCCGCAGGCCACCGTGATGCGCGCGGTGCGCGCGGCCGACCAGCGCTGCGCGCGCGCGAGCGCGGCGAAGGGAACCCAATGGTCCGGCGCCAGCGTGTGGAGGCTGCCGACTGCGACGGCCGCGGCCGCCAGCGTTCCGAAGAGACCGGGACTCATGACGGCACGGCCGCCGCGGCGGCCGGTTCCGCCTTACGAGACGGGCGACGCGACTCGAGCCAGGCGAACCATTCGGGCAGGCCCTCGCCCGTCCGGGCCGAGACCGGAAGCAGCGCGGGAACCGGGTTCACGCGGGCGAGGGCGTCGCGGATCGCCTCGACCCGCACGTCCAGGTGAGGGAGCAGGTCCACCTTGGTCAGCAGCACGAGATCCGCCTTCCGGAACATGACCGGATACTTGAGCGGCTTGTCCTCCCCCTCGGTGACCGACAGGGCGACGACGTTGGCGGCCTGGCCGAGGTCGTAGATCGCCGGGCAGACCAGGTTTCCGACGTTCTCGATGAAGAGGTAGTCGAGGTCCTGCCACGGGAAACCGTGCAGCGCGCGGTGAACGAGCTCCGCGTCCAGGTGGCAGGCGGAGCCCGTCGTGATCGCGACCGAGGGGATCCCCGCCTTCTCGAGCCGCTCGGCATCGCGGCTGGTCTCCAGGTCCCCCGCCAAAGCCCCGAGGCGCACGGCCCCGCCCGGCCGGCGGGCGGTCGCCTCGAGGACCGCGGTCTTGCCCGCTCCGGGCGAGCCCATCAGGTTGACGGCGACGACGCTCCATCGGGTGAAGTGTTCGCGGTTGTGCCGCGCGGTGCGCTCGTTGCCCGAAAGGATCCGGTCGTGCACGTCTACCGGGACGAGCTCCTCGTCGCCGCAGCCGCAGGTGCCACACATCACGCCACCTCCATCTCGACGCGTTCCAGAACGATCTCGTCCCCGGCGGCCAGCCGCGCCGGCACGCCGCACCGGGGACAGGAGAGCAGGGAGCCGCGGGGAATCGCCTCCCGGCATTCCGGGCAATCCCAGCGCGCAGCGACGGGCAGGATCGTCAACGGCGCCTTCTCGCAGACCGTCCGTTCCCGAAAGGTCTCGTAGGCCGTGGCGAGCAGCTCCGGCTCGACGCCGGACAGCTCTCCGATCGCGACGAGCACCCCGCGAACGGCCCGGGCATGGCGCTCCCGAGCCAGCTCTTCGACCCTCCCGATCAGCGCTTCGACGATCGAGTACTCGTGCATCGCGTCAGCTCCGCCCGCCAAATCGCGCGGGCCGCCGCTCGAGGAAACCCGCGAGCCCCTCGGAGAAGTCGCGCCCGTCCGCGATCCGCGCGAGCTCCTCCAGTTCCCGGTCCAGGTGGTAGTCGAGCCGGTCGACCCCGGCCGCCTCCTGAACCAGGCGCTTGGCGACTCCGTAGGCCTCGGTCGGGCCCTCCGCCAGCCGCCGCGCGACGGCGAGCACGTCGGCGTCGAAGGTCGCGGTTTCGAAGACCCCGTTGATCAGGCCCATCGCCAGGGCCTGCTCGGCGTCGAGTCGGGGGTTCAGCAGCACGAGCTCCAGCGCGCGCCGCAGCCCGACCAGGCGCGGCAGGAAGAAGGTCGAGCTCTCGGCGCCCGTCAGGCCCGTCTTTCCGTAGGCCCACTCGAAGGTCGCGCGCCGCGAGGCGTAGACCAGGTCGCAGGCCATGGCGATGCCGAATCCCCCGGCGGCCGCGATCCCGTCGACGGCCGCGAGGAAAGGCTTCGACGCCCGCTTGATCTCGGAGATCGTGCTGTGGATGTACTCCAGGATCTGCTTGAAGATCTCGCCGTATCCCGCGGGAGCCCGGCGCCCGCCCTGCAGGTACGCGAGGTCGGCGCCTTCCCCGCCGGCGCGGATCGATTTCAAGTCCGCCCCGCTGCAGAAAACCCCCGGCGCGCCGCGGATCACGACCACGCGCAGCTCGGCGTCGCGCGCGCATTGAAGCCCGGCCTTGCGGAAGTCCTGCGCGGTCTCGACGTCGAGGGAGTTGAACCGCTCCCGGCGATCGATCGTGATCAGACCGATTGGCCCTTCGCGCTCGACACGGATGTGCGTCATGACATGCCTCCGGCCGCGACGCGGATCGCGGACTCGTCGTTTTCGCGCGGTTCCCGCTCCCGCGCGAACAAGCGCGCGGCGCCCGCGAGCAGAGGCCCCCAGGCCGCCGACAGCATCCACTCCTGGTGCGCGTAGGCGTAGGCGTTCAGCGCATGGTCGGCGCCCGCGGCGCGCAGGGCCGCCGCGACCGGCGCGACGGGGAAGGCCGGCGAGCGAAGCAGGACCGGGCCGCCGTCGAGCGTCTCGGTGACGAGGTGAGCCGTGGCGCGCGTCTCCGTCTCGCCGGACCGGATCGCGTCGCGCACCGCGCGCAATCCCGGGTAGAGAGGCCGCCCCTTCGGCGTCCGCCGCGCGAGGTCGCTGCCGTGGACGTTGACGAGGCGACCCGGATAGGCGTCGAGCAGAGGCCGCGTCACGATGTACACGTATCCCGAGAGAAGCACCAGGTCGGGGCGGTAAGGCGCGAGCAGGCGCTCGGTCGCCCGGTCGTAGTCACGGCGCTGCCGCAGATCGCGAAGATCCGCCTTCTGCCAGCGGCAGAAGCGGCCGATCGGATGGGAGAGCAGCGGGACGCCGGACGCCCGGACGAGCGCCGCGTCGGCGAAATCCTCCTCGCTCGAGAGCACGCAGACGATCTCGAAGGAAGCGTCCCGGGCCGCCAGGAGATCCGAGAGGCCGGGCGCCCGGCGGGACGCGAGGACCGCGACGCGAAGCGGCCGTTCCTCGTTCAGCATATCCGCGGAAGGGGCTCGCCTTCCGGCTCCGCCAGGAGCCGCCGTCCGAAACCGGTGTCGAGGATCACGCTGCCCGGCCGTTCGGCATGGCAGGTCCCCACCACGGCCGCGCAACGGCCCAGCGGATGGGCGCGAAGCGCCTCGAGAACGCGATCCGCCGCCTCGGGCCGCACGCCCAGCACCGCCTTGCCCTCGTTGGCGACGTGCACGGGATCGATTCCGGTCAGCTCCGCCGCGGCCCGGACCGCCTCGCTCACGGGGATGGCGGGCTCCTCGAGCAGGATTCCGACGCCGCTCTTGTCCGCCATCTCGTGGAGGGTCGAGGAGAGGCCGCCGCGGGTGGGATCCTTCATCGCGACGATCCCTCCCTCGACCGCGTCGAGCGCCGCGCGGATGAGGCCGTTGATCGGCGCCACGTCGGAGGCGAGCTCGCCCTCGAGCTCGAGGCCGTGCCGGGCGGCGAGGATCGCGAACCCGTGGTCGCCGATTGTCCCGGTCACGAGGATCCGGTCTCCCGGACGCAGCCCCGAGTCGGGGACGACGCGGCGGGTCAGGCCGATGCCGGCGGTGTTGAAGACCGCTCCGTCGATCTCGCCGCGGCCCATCACCTTCGTGTCGCCCGTCACGACCGAGGCGCCGGCCTCGCGGCAGGCTCGAAGCATGGAGGCCTGAATGCGCTCGAGGTCCCGGCGCGGAAAACCTTCCTCCAGGATCGCCGCGCAGGTCAGTCCCAGGACCTCGGTCGCGCCCATCATGGCGAGGTCGTTGACCGTGCCGGACACCGCGAGCCGCCCGATGTCCCCGCCCGGAAAGAAGATCGGATGCACGACGTGCGAATCGGTCGTCAGGACGACCCAGCGGTCCCCCAGCCGGATGGCCGCCCCGTCGTCCATCGCCGCGAGGCCGATCCCCTCGCGCGGCTCCTGGTCCACGAAGCCCTTGAGGAAGACCTCCTGGACGAGCGCGCGCATGGCCCGCCCGCCCGCGCCCTGCTTCAGCGAGATCCTCTCGACCCGTTCTTCCAACGCGAGCGTGCTCACCCGATACCTCCCAGGTCCGGAAGTCCGCCGTACTGGTGCCAGATCTTGCAGGTCCCCTCCGAGGAGACCATGCAGGCGCCCACCGGGTTGTCGGGCACGCACTCCTTCCCGAAGAGCGTGCAGTCCGAGGGAGACCGGATGCCCGACATGATGTCGCCGCAGATGCAGCTTGCGACCAGCGTCGCCGGCCCGTAGTGCCAGAGCGAGGCCAGGTCGATCGGGAACCGCCGCCGCGCGTCCACGTGCGCCCACTCGTCGCGCAGGCGCAGGTTGCCGTTGGGGACGTGGGCGATGCCGCGCCAGCGGCCGCCCACGGGCCGAAACACGCTCCAGAGCTCCTCCTGCGCGCGCCGGTTGCCTTCGCGGGTCACGCAGCGCGGGAACATGTTCTCGACGCGCGGCGTCCGGTCGCGCACGAGCTCGACGAGCTTCGCGAGCCCCGCCAGGATGTCGAGCGGCTCGAAGCCCGCGACCACGACGGGGATGCCGTGCCGGGCGACGAACGCCTCGAAGATCCCCCAGCCCGTGATCGTGGCCGCGTGGCCCGCGGCGAGGAACCCTTCCACGCGCGTCTCCGGCATCTCGGCCACGATCTCCATGACCGGCGGGATGTACTTGTGCGCCGAGAGCACCGAGAAGTTGCCGGGCGGATGGCTGCGCACCACCGCCGCGGTCGCCACCGCGGTCGTCTCGAAGCCCGTCGCGAAGAAGACGACGGACTTGTCCGTGCCCCGCGCGAGCTCCACGGCCTGCGCGGCGCTGTAGACGACCCGCACGTCCGCTCCCTCGGCCTGGGCCTCGGCGAGCGACTGCACGGTGCCCCGAACCTTGACCATGTCCCCGTACGTGGCGATCGTGATCCCCTGCCGTGCGAGCACGACGCCCTCGTCCACTTCCGGCATGTCGGTGATGCAGACGGGACAGCCCGGTCCCATGATGACGTTGAGTTTCCTGGGAAAGGTCGCCCGCAGTCCGAACTTGGCGATGGCCTGCTCGTGGCTGCCGCACACGTGCATCACCGACACCGGCGCGTGGCCCACCTCGTCGGTCAGGCGGGCGATCGTCGCCGACAGGCGGCGCGCCGTGGCCGGATCGCGGAAGCGGACCTGCCGCAGGGATCCCGGAAGAAGCGGCGTCCCGGCGGCGCTCACGGGCGATCGCTCCGGCCGGTGGCCTCGATCTCGCCGCGCACGTCCGCGGCCATCAGGTCGTCCTTCGCGGCTTCGGCGAGCAGCGTCTCGTAGAGGGCGAGCGTCTCCCCGATCTCCTCCTGCGGAATGCGCCGGATCGCGAAGCCGACGTGATTCAGGATGTAGTCGCCGGGCGCGACGGGGCAGTCGACCACGTCCAGCCGCACCTGACGCTGCACCCCGAAGAAATCGACCGTGGCGGACAGTCCCTCGACCGACACGACCCGACCCGGCACGCCCAGGCACATCAGGGGCCTCCTGGTTTCCCGGCGACGGCTTGCGCGACGAGCGCCTGCCCGAGGGCGAGGCCACCGTCGCCGGGCGGCACGTCGCCGTGCAGATGGACCCGAAAGTCGGAGCCGAGGCAGACGGCCAGCCGCTCCGCGAGGAGCGCGTTCTGGAAGCAGCCTCCCGTCAGGACGACGGGCAGGTCTCTTCCGCGTCCGGCGGCGCAGGAGCGCAGAAGCTCCGCGGTCGCCCGGACGACGGTGTTGTGAAACCGGCCCGAGATCGCGGCGGCGTCCGCTCCGGCGCGAGACGCCGAGACGGCCGCGCGCAACGCGGGCCGCAGGTCGAGCGTGAGGATCTCCCCGTCCCGCTCGAGCTCGAACGGAAAGGCGGCCGTCTCGTCCGGATCCGCCGCCGCATTCCACTCGAGCGCCACCTGCCCCTCGTAGCGGGAGTCCGTCCGTCCGAGAAAGAGCGCGCCGAAGGCGTCGAAGTAGCGTCCGACTCCGCGGGCGCGCGGCGTCAGGGCCCCCGCCGCCGCGAGCTTCCGGACGGCCGTGAGCTTCTCGTCGCCGATCCTCTCGAACAGCGGGAAGGCGTCCAGGGGCGGATTCCCCGCGTAGGCGTCGTCGAGCAGGGCGAGCGCGACGCGCCAGACTTCGCGGATTGCCGTCTCGCCGCCGGGAAGCGCGAGCGCGCGCCACGTCCCGAGCCGCTCGAACCCTTCTTCGCCGGCGAGCAGGACCTCCCCTCCCCAGGCCGTCCCGTCCGTCCCGTAGCCCGTCCCGTCGTAGGCGACTCCCAGGACCGGGCCCGAGAGACCGTGCTCGGCCATCGCGCTGGCCACGTGGGCGTGGTGGTGCTGGACGCCGACCGTCGTCGCCTCCGCGCGCCAGCGCGCGTAGATCGTGGAGGCGTATTCCGGATGCAGGTCGTGGGCGACGACCTCCGGACGGATGCCCACGAAACGCTCGAGCCGGGCGACCGCTTCTTCGAAGGCCTCGACCGTTTCCAGGCTTTCCAGGTCTCCGATGTGGGGGCCGAGATAGAGCGCGTCTCCGGCGGCGAGGCAGAACGTGTTCTTCAAGTGCCCTCCGCAGCCGAGCACCGGCCGCGCGAACGGGCGCGGCGCGGGCAGCGCCCGGGGCACGTAGCCCCGCGACCGGCGCAGCACCGTCGGTCTCCCGGCGATGACGCGGGCCACCGAGTCGTCGCACGGGGACTCGATCTCGCGGTCGTGGAGGAGGAAGACGTCGGCGACGCTCGCGAGCTTCTCGATCGCCCGGGCGTTTCCGGTGACGATCGGCTCGCCGGAGGGATTGCCCGAGGTCATGACGAGGGGCCGGTCGGTGTCGCCGAGCAGCAGGTGGTGGAGGGGGGCGTACGGCAGCAGCAGGCCGATCCACGGATTGCGCGGGGCCACTTCCTCGGCGACGGCGCAGCCGTCGCGGCGGCGGGCCAGCACGATCGGCCGCTCGCTCGAGACGAGCAGCCTTTCCTCTTCGGGCGAGAGAAACGCCAGGCGCCGCGCCGCCTCGAGGTCGCGCGCCATGACGGCGAACGGCTTCTCGTCGCGCTTCTTCCGGCGCCGCAGGCGCTCGACGGCGAGCGACGAGGTCGCGTCGCAGGCGAGGTGGAACCCGCCGATGCCCTTGACGGCGACGATGAAGCCCGCTTCGAGCGCCCGCGCCGCCTGGAGGATCGGATTCTCCCAGGCCAGATCCTCTCCGCCCGGACCGGCCGCCGTGAGAGCGGGTCCGCACGCCGGGCAGGCGTTGGGCTGCGCGTGGAAGCGCCGGTCCGCCGGATCGTCGTACTCGCGCTGGCAGGCCGAGCACATCCGGAAAGGCGCCATCGTCGTCGCCGGCCGGTCGTACGGCACGTCCCGCGCGATCGTGAAGCGCGGCCCGCAGTTGGTGCAGTTGGTGAAGGGGTAGCGGTAGCGCCGGTTGCCGGGATCGAAGATCTCCGCCAGGCAGTCGGCGCAGGTCGGCAGATCCGGGGGAATCGAAACCCGGCGCGTCCCGCCCCCGCGGCTCTCGACGATCACGAAGTCCGACGCGGCCTCCGGCGGGATGGGCCGCCACGCGACCTCGCGGATCCGGGCGGCCGGGGGGGCCGAGGCGGAGAGCGAATCCTGGAACGCCTGGAGGGCGCCGCCCGGTCCGAAGGCCTCGATCGTGACGCCGAGGCCGTCGTTGGAGACGCGCCCCGCCAGACCGTTCCGGCGGGCCAGGCGGTAGACCCACGGACGGAAGCCGACGCCCTGAACGATCCCCCGGATCTCGATGTGGCGTCCGAGCCGGCTCATCGCGACTCCGGCGCCACCGAGCGCAGATACGCCACGAGGTCCCAGGTCTCGCCCTCGGACAACGACTTCCACGAAGGCATCGCGGTCCCCCGCACCCCTTCCCGGATCTCGAAGAACATCCGGCGGGGCGAGACGCGGCGGCGCACGTCGGGGTCGGTGAAGTCGCGCGGGGGCGACGAGAACCCTTCCCGCCGCACGCCCCTCCCGTCGGCCTCGACGCCGTGGCAGAGCGCGCAATTCTGCTGGTAGAGCGCGCGGCCGCGCTCTCGCGCCTCCCGCGACGCGAGCCGCTCCTTCGGGACCGCGAGGTCCCGGTAGGAAGGCGGCAGGTCGCGGTCCGGGCTACAGCCCGAGAGCACGAGCGCCAGCACGGAAAGAAGTTTCTGGACGCGGCTCATGTCGCAAGAGAGGCCGAAACGGGAAGCCGAGCGCTCCGGCTTCCTCCGCGACCCGCCGGACGAGCTCCGGCAGGCTGCGCTCGACGCAGGCCGACCGGACGACCGAGAGGTCGATCGACTCGGGAACGATTCCGTGGAGGACGAGCCGTTCGGGCGTGCGCCCGAGCCAGCGCGCGCCGTCGAGCAGATCCACGACCCCGATCTGATGCACTGAGAGGCGCGCGGCGACGGCCGGCGCGACGTCCTCCCCTTCGAGCCGCACGAGAGAGCCCGGAGCGGCGTCGTCCCGGATCGCGTCGACCAGGATCGCGTTGCGGGCGTCCTCCAGGTACGGAAGCAGCGAAAGTCCCAGCGTTCCGCCGTCCAGGACGAGGGTTCCTTCGGCGGGCTCGTAGCCTTCCCGGAGGCGCTCGACGGCGGCCACCCCGAGGCCGTCGTCGGCGCAGAGGACGTTTCCGAGGCCGAGAACCAGGAGCGGAATGCTCCTATCCACGCGCACCCCGGTGGTGCCGGGCGTTGAAGGCCCGCTCCTCCTCCACCTCGTGACGCGGAAAGAACTTGTAGCCCGAGAAGATCGACTCGAGACAGGCGTTCTTCTCGACGTGCGACATCAGGAGCGCGCTGTAGACGTGGTGGACGGCAAACCCGAGCAGCAGCCACATGATCGCGTGGTGAATCCAGCGGGCCCACGGCAGCCCCCCGAAGATCGGGATCAGCCACTGAAGCTTGCGGAAGGGCGAGCCGACCGGCGCGCCGACCGAGTACAGGGCGAAGCCGGTCGCCGTGACCAGGAAGTAGAGGCCGAAGATCGCCGCGTACGACAGGCCGGCGACGGGGTTGTGCCCCACGAAGGGGGGGGCGTTGCGGTCGATGAACGTGTAGAAGCGCAGAGTGCCCACCAGGCCCTTGCGGCGACGCGAATCAAACGGCACGAACTGGTGCCAGCGGGAGTACACGTTGCCCGTGAGCATCCAGATCAGGCGGGCGAGGATCGACGTCGTGAAGACGATCCCGGAGTAGAAGTGGATGACCTTGACCGTGGCCATCACGTGGTGCATGCGGGCCTCGCCGGCCGGATTGATCACCGGCCGGCCGATCAGGAAGCCCGTGACCGAGAGGGCGAGGATCGAGAAGAAGATGAGCCAGTGCGTGATGCGCACCGGCGCCTCCCACACGTACACGCGTTGGAGGTCCCGGGACGCGCTTGCGGCCGGCGCCGCGGCGCTCACAGCGCCCTCACCTGCGTGATCTCACGTCTCTTTCCGTCCACGACGTGGACCCCGCATGCCATGCACGGATCGAAGGAATGGATCGTGCGCAGGATCTCGACCGGCTTGTTCGGGTCCGCCACCGGCGTGCCGATCAGCGCCGACTCGTACGGCCCCCGGTTGCCCGCCGCGTCCCGCGGCCCCGCGTTCCACGTGCTGGGGACGATGCACTGGTAGTTGGCGATCGCCCCGTTCTGGATGTGAACCCAGTGCGCCAGCGCCCCGCGCGGCGCCTCGTGGAAGCCCGCCCCGGTGCAGTCGGCCGGCCAGGTCGAGGGCTCCCATTTCGAATTGTCGTGGATCCGCAATTCGCGGCGCGCCATGTTCTTGCCGAGCTCGTCGAGCCAATCACCCATCTTCTCGGCCAGAACCTGGGTCTCGATGCCCCGGGCCGCCACGCGGCCGAGCGTCGAGAAGAGGGCCTCGGGCCCGACGCCGAGCTTGGAGAGCACGGCGCCGACGAGCTCCTTGACGCGCTCGTGCCCGGAGCCGTAGGCGACGAGCATCCGCGAGAGAGGCCCGACCTCCATCGGCTGGCCGTCGTAACGCGGCGCCTTCAGCCAGCTGTACTTCGAGGCCGTGTCGAGGCGCTCGTAGGGGGGATTGGGCCCGGTGTACTTCGGCTTCGTTTCGCCCCGGGAAGGATGGAGGCCCTGCTCGTCGCCGCCCCCGTACTCGTACCAGGAGTGCTTGACGTGCTCGGTGATCTTCGCCGGGTCGAGCGGCTCGACCTTCGCCAGGTTCCGGTTCCGGATGACGCCCGAAGGAAGGTAGAGCTTCGGGTTGGCGCCCTCGGCTTCCGGGTACTCGCCGTACACCAGGTAGTTGCCGACTCCGCGGCCGTGGCCCGCCCAGTCCTTGTAGAAGGAGGCGATCGCGAGCAGGTCGGGGATGTAGACCTTCGTCACGAAGTCGCGGGCCTTCGCGATCTGCCCCTGCATCTCGGCGAGCGTTCCGGCATTGAGGGAGGCCTGGCGGTCGGGGTCGACAGGGGTCGCCATGCCGCCCACGAGGAAGCTCTGCAGGTGCGGGTTCTTGCCGCCCAGAACCGCGTGGATCTTGATGAACTCCCGCTGCCATTCGAGCGCCTCCAGGTAGTGCGCCACGGCGAGCAGGTTGGCCTCCGCCGGCAGCTTGTAGGCCGGGTGCCCCCAGTAGGCGTTGGCGAAGGGGCCGAGCTGGCCGCGCTCGACGAATCCCTTGACCCGGTCCCGCACGCCCGCGAAGTACTTCTCGGAGGAGAGCGGCCAGTCGGAGATCGATTGCGCGAGGGCGGAAGTCTTGCCCGGATCCGCCGACAGCGCGGAGACGATGTCCACCCAGTCGAGCGCGTGCAGGTGGTAGAAGTGAACGACGTGGTCCTGCACGCACTGCGACGCGATGATCAGGTTTCGCAGCAGGCGGGCGTTGGGCGGCGGGGTCGCGCCGATGGCGTTCTCGACGGCGCGGATCGAGGCGATCGCGTGGACGGTCGTGCACACCCCGCAGATCCGCTGGGTGAACGCCCAGGCGTCCCTCGGGTCGCGCCCCTTCAGAATGATCTCGATCCCCCGGAACATCGTCGAAGAGGACCAGGCGTCCTTGACGGCTCCCCCGTCCACCTCCGCCTCGATGCGCAGGTGCCCTTCGATGCGGGTCACGGGATCGACGACGACGTGCGTCATGGCCGATCTCCTTTCTTCTCGGATCCTTCATGGGCCGGTGGCGGGGCCGGCGGCGGAGCGGCGCCGCTTCGGCGCAGCATCCCGATCAGGCCGTGGGCCGCGAAGGCGGCTCCGACTCCGATCGTCGCGAACAGGCCGACCTTGTCCAGATTCGAGAATGCCGAGGCGACCGGCTGGCCCGGGATTCCCTTGAGGTGCTCGTAGAAGGGGGTCATCGTGTCCCAGAAGTTGGGCTCGGCGCAGCCGATGCAGGGATGCCCGCAGCCGATCGGCCAGTTCGTCCCGCCGTTCCAGCGCACGGTGGGGCAGTTCTGGAAGGTCGCCGGCCCCTTGCACCCGAGCTTGTAGAGGCAGTATCCGGTCCGGTGCCCCTCGTCGCCCCACATCTCGGCGTACTGGGCGGCGTCGTAGTGCGCCCGCCGCTCGCAGTTGTCGTGGATCGACTTCCCGTACGCAAAGAGCGGCCGGCGGTACTGGTCGAGCGGCGGCCAGTTCTCGAAGGTCAGGAAGTAAACGACCAGCGCCGTCAGGTTCTCGACGTTGGCCGGGCAGGCCGGCAGGTTGATCAGGTTCTTGACGCCCGGGACCGCGTCGGCCACCGAGAGCGCGCCCGTCGGGTTGGGCGAGGCTGCCGGCAGCCCGCCGAAGGAAGCGCAGGTGCCGATCGCGACCGTGGCCATCGCGTTGCCGCAGACTTCCCGCGCAATCGCGAGGGCGGACTTGCCGCCGATCGCGCAGTAGGCGCCGTTGGCGCCGGTCGGAATCGATCCCTCGACGACGGCGATGTACTTGCCGGAGCGCTCCTTGACCGTTTTCGCGAGGTTCTCCTCCGCCTGGAACCCCGCCGCCGCCATGATCGTCTCGTGGTAGTCGACCGAGAGCGTGTCCAGGATGACGTCGGCGGCCGTCGGCCGGTCGGCCCGGAGAAACGACTCGGTGTTGCCGGCGCAGTCCTGGAACTCGAGCCAGACCAGGACAGGCTTCTCCGTTTTCGCGACCGCCCGCGCGATCTTGACGCCGAAGGTCCGCGGCAGCGCCAAAGCCGAGGCCATCACCCCGCAGAAGCCCACGAACTCCCGCCGCGAGACGCCGCGGCGCTCGAGCTCGTCCAGGAATGACTGCTCGATCATGTTTTCCCCTTTCTGTCTGTTGAGGCTTTCGCGGCGCGACGGCGCCGCGGAGCTCCGGTCGGCGGGTTGAATTGCTGGGGAGGGAGGCGGACGGCCTGCGATCGCGCCGCGGGGCCGCTGGAACCGCAGAGGGTCCGTCTCGTCCACCTCACCTCAGACCTCCCGAGGAATGGCCCAAAGTAGGTCCGGCCAACGGGTCGGTTCCATGATGCAGGCGCATCAAATCGGCGCCGCTGCGACGAGGGATCGGCCGTCGGTTCGCGCGCTCGCGGCCCGGTCCACCCATGGAGGACCGGGCCGAAGTGCGGCAGGAGAGAAGCCGCCAGAGCGCGGCGGCCGCATCGCGGAAGCCTCGAGCACGGGCCGGGCGCCGGCGTCGGCGGGCCTGATGCAAACGAATGGGAGGGGCTGGAAATCGGCGGCGGCCCGCGACAAAATGGAGAGCAGAAGACGATGGGTCCCATGCTCGATCTGACGGCCGAGCTCCTTCACCAGAGGTGGAGGAGGGCGGTCGACCTGCTCTGGCGGGAAACCGTCCGGCGGCGGCAAGCGCGCCTGGCGGAATGGGAGCGGCTCCGTTCGGCGCGCCGACTGCGAAACCTCCAGAAGATCGTGCGCCGCGCGCTGGCCGACTACCACCGGATCGAGCTTCAGCGTCAGGCCCGCAGGCCGTAGACACCCGCTCGCCCGAGGGGGCGCGGCTGCGACCCCGCCGGCCGCTCCGGGTGGTATGACGGCAATCATGGACGCGGGCGGGAGTTCCGGCTGGAATGGCCCCATGGACACGACCTTCGATCCCCGACTGCCCGTCAAGGACTTGATCGCCCGCCACGCGGTCGCCCGCTCCGTCCTCGCCTCCTGGGGACTGGACGCCTGCTGCGGCGGCGCCCACCCGCTCGAGCAGGCATGCGCGGCCAAAGGCGTCCCGCTCGCCCGCGTGCTCGAGGATCTCCAGTCGGCCCACCGGGCCGCCGAGTCCTACCACTTCGTTCCGCCGACGATGTCGATCCGCGAGTTGAAGCGCCGCTTCCCCGCCACCGCGCCCGTGCTGGCCCGGTACGGTCTGGACGAATGCGGCGGGGAGGAGGGTCCCGACGAACCGCTCGCCTGGTTCGCAACCGTGCACCGGCTTCCCCTCGACGAGTTCCTTCGCGACGTGCGCGAGGCGGCCGCCAAGGACCTCCCCTCCGTCCCGGCGCCGGC
The DNA here is from genome assembly GCA_050257975.1 of Acidobacteriota bacterium. Lineage (GTDB taxonomy): Bacteria > Acidobacteriota > Thermoanaerobaculia > UBA5066 > Gp7-AA6 > DATBFU01. Next base: position 26,654 of record JBLMXY010000138.1, on the reverse strand, counting down.
CTCGGCCGCCCAGACGTCGCTCCCCTTCGCCCCGCACTTCATCCTGGGCTCGCTCCTGCTGACGCTGACACTGGGCGCCGCCACCGGAATGGTGAACCTGCTGCGGATCGCCGCCGGCGCCGACGTCCCGATCTCGCACCGACAGATCCACGGGCACACCCAGATCCTCGGCTTCGCCTCCCTGTTCCTGATGGGAATCGCCTTCCACGCCCTGCCGCGGATCCTCGGCATCGGCAGCGAGCGGTCCCGCGCGGCGCTGCCCGTCTTCTGGCTGATGTTCGGCGGCGTGATCCTGCGCAACGTGGGGCAGCCCTACAACGTGGACGCGGCGGGGCGCCTGATCTCTCTCCTGTCTGCGGCGATGGAGGGGGCCGCCGGAGTTCTCTTCGCCCGGTTCGTCTTCGCGGCGCTCGCCCGGGCCCGCTCCGGCAAGTACGGCCCGGCCGATCCGATGCTGCGCTTCGTGCGGGCCGGCACGATCTACTTCCTCGCGGCGATCGCCCTCGTCGGCGCGCAGGGGATCTGGCTGGCGGGAAATCGCGAGACGGCGCTGCCCGTCTCGTTGACGGAGCCCTTCTACTTCGCCGCGCTCTACGGATTCCTGCTCGCCTGGATCTACGGCTTCGGCAACCGGGTCGTTTCCCTGTTCCTCGGCGTCGGGCCGGCCAGGAAGGGGACCCCGCAGGCCGCGCTTTATCTCCAGGCCGGCGGGGTCGCGCTCGCGCTCCTCTCGTTTCTTCCGGGGCTGGCGCTTTCCGCCGCGCTCGCGCTGCGCGACGCCGGCCTCGTCCTGGCGGCGCTCTCGGCGCTCGTCTTCCTCGCCGGGCACGGATTCCTCTGGAGACGAGCGACGCTTCCCGCGATGCGCACGCCGGGCTCTCCCACGCTCGCCATCCGCGCCGCCTTCGGCTGCCTCGGCCTCTGGGCGACGCTCGAGCTCGCGGCGGTCGTTCTCGCGCGCTCGACGAAGCTGCCGGCCCAGAACCTGTGGTGGTCCGACGCGGCCCGGCACGTGTTCACCGTCGGGTTCCTGACGCTCCTGATCGTCGGGATGAGCCTCCGGATCCTGCCGGTCTTCTCGGGAAAGACGCTCTGGTCGCCGCGCCTGGCGCACGCGACCTATGCCCTGCTGCTGGCCGGAACGGCGATGCGCCTCCTGCAGTATCCGGCGGCATTCCGGCCCGTCTTCTACGAGATCGGCTCCTACATGGGGATTCCCGTCGTCCTGGCGCTGTTGCTCTTCACCTTCAATCTCTTCCGAACCATGAAGGGCAAGCGGCCCGAGAGGGCCTCGGGCGGCGCCTCCACGACTCCGGCCTTCGTCTCGACGCTGCCCACGCGCTGAGACCGGCCGCGTGCCCGGCGCCGCAATTGCGGGGGGACGCCAGGGTCGTTTCGGATTTAGGATTCCGCCGACTCACGATGGCCGACATCGCATGCGGGACGATCCACATCGTGGGCGCCGGCCCCTCGGGCTTGACGGCGGCGCTGGCGGTGGCGCGCGCCGGTTCGCGCGCGGTCGTCCACGAACAGCGCGCCGATGTCGGAGGCCGCTTCCACGGCGATCTGCAGGGCATCGAGAACTGGACGACTCGGGGCAACGTCCTCGAGGAGCTCGCCGCCCTCGGGGTCGCTCCTTCGTTCGACTTTCAGGCCTGCCGGGACGGGGTCTTCTACGACCCCGAGGGCCGCGAGTACGTCTACCGTTCTCCCGAACCCCTCTTCTATCTGGTGCGGCGCGGCCGCGAGCCGGGAACCCTCGATCAGGATCTCAAGCTCCAGGCGCTCGCGGCGGGCGTCGAGATCCGTTTCCGCGACCCGGTCACGCGCCTTCCGCAGGGAGGCATCGTCGCGGGCGGGCCGCGAGGCCCCGATGCGATCGCCGTGGGCTACGTTTTCGAGACGGACCGGGCCGACGGCGTCTACGGCGTCCTGTCCGACCGCCTCGCCCCGAAGGGCTATTCCTACCTGCTGGTCTCGCGGGGCCGGGGGACGGTGGCCGCGTGCCTCTTCGACGACTTCCATCGCGAGAAGCTCTACCTCGAGCGCACGATCGCCTTCTTTCGCGAGAAGGCGGGCCTGGCGATGCGAAACCCGGTGCGCTTCGGCGGAACGGGCAACGTGCTGCTGCCGTCGACCGCGCGCCACGGCGACATCCTCTTCGTCGGCGAGGCGGCCGGCTTCCAGGACGCCCTCTGGGGCTTCGGGATGCGCCTGGCGATGCTGTCCGGCCATCTCGCGGCCCGGGCCCACCTCGACGGAACGCCGGCCGAATACGACGGCCTCTGGCGTCAACGCATGGGCGACCTGCTCTGGGTCTCGATCGTCAACCGCTGCGCCTTCTCCCGGATGGGAAACCGCGGATACGTCCGGCTCATGCGCTCGATCGCGCGGGCCGCCGACGCGCGCCAGTGGCTGCGTCGCCATTACGCCCCTTCCATCGGAAAGCGCCTCCTCTTCCCGATCGCGCGCCGGACCGCCCGCTCCCGCCGCGCTCCTCCCGGCTGCGCCCTGACGGGATGCGACTGCACGTGGTGCCGCGCGCACCCTCTGCCGGCCGCGGACGCCGCGCCCCGCCCGGAGGCCCGCCTCGCGTCGGCCCGCGCCTCGGGTCTGCCCTTCCTATAATCGGCGCGTGCGGGAGCGCCCTCCGATCCCTTTCGACGCCGTCCCCATCCTGGCGTCCCTCTCGGCGGAAGAGCGCGCCGCCCTTTCGCCCCTCTGCGAGCTGACCGCCTACGAGAAGGGGGCCACGATCTTCGAGGAAGGAGACCCGGCCGATCGGATTCACTTTCTCTTTCTGGGCAGGGTCAAGATCGTGAAGGCCGGACCGGAGCGCGACCTGATCCTGGAGATCCTGGGCCCGGGCGAGCCGGTCGGCGCCGTGGCGGCCTTCGAGGGCCGCCCTTTCCCCGCCGCAGCCGTCGCGATCGAGCCCTCGGGCCTGCTGTCGATCCCGGAGAAGGCGTTCTTTCAGCTGATCGAGAAACGCCCCGCGATCACGCGGCGGCTGCTCGCGGGACTCACGCTTCGCCTGATGGCGTTGAACCGGCGCCTGGCGGACATGACGGGATCGGTCGAGTACCGCGCCGCCCGGCTCTTCGAGACGCTGGCCGCCCGCATGGGGCAGAAGCACGAGGAGGGCCTCTTCATTCCCCTTCCGCTGTCCCGGCAGGAAATCGCGGACCTGGTCGGAACGACCATCGAGACGGCGATTCGCGTGATGAGCCGCTGGCAGAAGGACGGGATCATCGAGACGGACAAGAAAGGCTTCCTGATTCGGGATCCCGCGGCGCTCTCGGAGATCGCGCCGGAGTGAGCGGGTTGCGAAAAAACGGGACGCTCGCCCGCCCCTTGCGAAGCGAGGGCCCGCGGCCCGTTACGAGAGCGGGTAGACGCCCAGGTCCAGGGCCGTCGCCGCGAGCGGTGAAGCGGACCGGGGCTTTCGCTTCCAGGCCACGTAGGGCCGGGCCAGCTGTCGCAGGGCCGAAAGCTTCCAGGAGTAGTAGCGGGAGGAGAGGCTCGGCGGTACCAGGTCCCGCGCCTCTTCGGGCTGCACGACCAGCGAGACCTCGATCGGCAGCACCCCGACCGGAAGCCCTGCCCGGCGGCAGGCTTCCCAGAGGTGCGCGAAGACGTCCTTCATCGCCTCCGGGTCCGGCGAAGGGGCGTCCTCGAGCTCGCTGCCGACGGTCGGCCGGAAGATGCAGACGGTCGGGAAGGCTCCCGCCGCGACGATCCGGTCGATGCCGCGCTTGGTGGCCTCGATCGGCTCGAGCCCCGCGATGATCTCCCCCGACACGCGGCCGCGCCCGAGCTTGCGGGCGGTGTATTCCATCGCTTCGAAGAAGCCCTCCTGGCCCAACGTCTCGGCCTTGCCGGGACAGAGCCGCGCGAAGACCTCCGGGTCCTCGAACTCGTAGCAGAAGGAGAAATGGTCGGCGCCCGCGCCGATCAGGGCGTCGTACTCGCCGAACTTGCGCCGCGGCACCGGCATGCATTGCACGCCGAGAAAGCCTCCGACCCGGTCGCGCAGCGCCTTGACGAACGGCTCGCACTGGCGCAGGCCGTGGATCGGCTCGAGCTTGTCCACTTCCTCGTAGTGGTAGCCGGTGTTCAGGTGCGTGAAGATCGCTCCCGACTCGTCCCGGGCCGCGCGCGCCACTTCCACGACGTCCTCGACGCTCTTGCGCGACTGCTCGAAGACGCCCACGTTGCTCCCCGTCGTGCAGAACTTGCACGCGCGCGACGGCGTCGAGGCCCAGTAGAGGCAACGGTTGGAGACGTAGACGCCCAGGTAGTTGCCCTGGAGCACCCCGACGCGGCTCATCTCGACGCCGGAGGAAGTCCGCCGCGAATACCAGGCGGGCTCCTTCGGGATCTCGACGTCGTACGTCTGCTCGTCGCGTGTGTCCCGCACGCGGTACGCGCCTTCCTCTTTCACGAGGGAGAAGGGCGAGCTCGCCGCGAAGGTCTCGACGACCGGGACGTTCACCCAGATCTTCTTGCGCGGCGCCGGCAGAACGATCTCGAGACCCGACCCCAGACCCGCGCGGGTCCGCTTGATGCGCCGCCCGTCCTCGCCGGTGTTGCAGGACTCGTCGATCCGCATCCCCAGGCAGAAGAGCTCGATCTCCAGCTCGACGGGCGAAAGCATCGTGCCAGATAGAGTAACCCGGACGGACTCCGGCCAGAAATGATGCAAATCATCCAGGAGACCGGATCCGAAAATTGATCCATCTGCCTCAGGCGCGGCCGCCGCTCCCTCGATAGAAACGACGCATCCGGCGCAGAGAGCGCAAAGAGAGAAAAGCGCTCGCCGCCATGACCCCGGTCATGCGCTCCGGCGGGCCGGGGGCGACATCGTGTGGGGGCAGATCGATGAGCAGACCGCGAAAAAACGGAAGTCCTCAAAACCCCAAGGCCGCGCCGGAGTTCCTGTCGCGCGGACACGTGGCCCGCCTCTTCGGGGTTTCGGCCTCCACGGTGACCCGTTGGGCGCGGCTCGGGTTGCTGCGCGCCTTCCGCACGCCGGGCGGCCACTATCGCTTCCCGGCCGAGGAAACCCGGCGCGCGGCGCGGCGAGCCACCACGGGCGAGCCGGAGCCTCAGGACTAGCGATGGCGATCCCGATTCGCTTCCCGGATCTCGCGCACTGGGAGGCGCAGGTCAAGTGCCAGGCCGGCTGCCCCGTTCTGACCGACGCCGGCCGGTACGTGCAATTGATCGCGGAAGGCCGGGACGAAGACGCGTTCCTGGTCGCCCGCGCGCCAAACCCCTTCGCGTCGGTCTGCGGGCGCGTCTGCGCCGCGCCCTGCGAGGACGCCTGCCGGCGCGGAGCGATCGACGCGCCGATCTCGATCCGGGCATTGAAGCGCTTCGTCACGGAAAAGTACGGCGTGGAATCCGTCCACCCGAACACCCAGGACCGGTTGCGCGAGGAGCTCGTCGCCGAGGGAAATCGGTACGCGGGCCACCTTCCCGTCCATCCGGTCTCCATGGCGTCGTCCCGTCCGGCGGGCCCCGCGAGAAGGAAGGTCGCGGTCATCGGCGCGGGCCCCGCCGGCCTTTCTGCCGCGCACGACCTCGCCCTGCTCGGCTACGCCGTGACGGTCTTCGAGGCCGCCGAGGAGCCGGGCGGGATGATCCGCTTCGGAATCCCCGAGTACCGGCTCCCCCGCACGCTGATCCGCGCCGAGATCGACAAGGTGCTGTCGCTCGGAGTCGAGCTGCGGTTGAAGTCGCCGCTCACGGCGGAGTTCGGCCTCGCCGCGCTTCGGGCGCAGGGGTACGAGTCGGTGTTCCTCTCGGTCGGCGTCTCCCGGGGGCGCGACCTCCAGGCTCCCGGCGTCGAGCTCGACGGGGTCGTCAAGGCCGTCGACTACCTCTTGAACGTCAACCGCGGCTACCGGATGGACCTCGGGCAGCGCGTGGTCGTGATCGGCGGCGGCTTCGTCGCCTTCGACGCGGCGCGCACCGCCTTGAGGGCCGGGCGCAAGGACCTGGAGAAGGAGCTCGAGCGCATCGACGCGACGGAAGACCATCGCATGAAGGAGGCCCTGGACTCCGCCCGGGCGGCGCTTCGCGGGGGCGCAACCGGCGTCACGATCGTCTCGCTCGAGACCTTCGAGGAGATGCCGGTCCTGCGGACCACCCAGGGACACGAGGAGTTCGAGGAGGCGAAGAAGGAGGGCGTCGTCTTCGTCACGCGCCGCGGGCCGCGGCGCTTCCTGGGAGACGGGAAGCTCCAGGCCGTCGAGCTGCGCGGCGTCGTCTCGGTCTTCGACGAGAACGGGCGCTTCGCGCCGCGCTACGACGACCAGGACGTCACGCGAATCGAGTGCGACGCCTGCATCCTCGCGATCGGCCAGCAGCCGGACCTCTCCTTCCTCCGCCCCGAAGACGGCGTGGCCCTGACCCCCGGAGGGACGATCCGCGTCGACCCGGCCACGCTCGCGACGTCCGCTCCGGGCGTCTTCGCCGGGGGCGACGTGGCCTTCGGGCCCCGCAACCTGATCGAGGCGGTGGCCAACGGCAAGCGCGCCGCGCGCTCGATCCACGAGCACCTTTCGCGCGAGGCCGCGGCGATGCGCGCGCGGCTCGACGTCGAGAAGCTGCCGACGGCGAGCTACCGGATGATCGCGGGCTTCGAGATCTTCGACCGCGAGGCGCCGCCGACACTGGAGCTCGGGCGGCGCACGGGAATCGCCGAGGTCGAGACGGGCTACGGCGAGGAAGACGCCCGCCGCCAGGCCGCGCGCTGCCTGAACTGCCACGTGCAGACGATCTACGACCCCGAAGCCTGCGTCCTCTGCAGCCGCTGCGTCGACGTCTGCCCCGAGTACTGCCTGGCGATCGTCCCGTTCGAGGATCTGGATCTTCCGGAGGCCGAGCGCCGGCAGCTCGAGGAACGCGCCGAGGCGGGCGGCCTGCCTCTGTCCGCCATGGTCAAGGACGACGAGCGCTGCATCCGCTGCGGGCTGTGCGCCATCCGCTGCCCGACGGACGCGATGACGATGGAGCGGTTTTCGATCACGGAGCGGTTCGCCGCCGCGGCCGCGCAAGGGGAGCAAACACGATGAAAGACGACACGGGACGCCGGGAGTTCCTCTGGAAGCTCGGCATCGGCAGCGGAATCGCCGCGCTCGGGGCCCAGACCGTCGCCTCGATGCGCTCGCTCGTGCCCAACGTCTCCTACGACGCGCCGACCACGGTGCGCCTCGGCATGCCGCGCGACTTTCCCGACGGCCTGAAGTTCCTGCCCGACCAGCGGCTCTACGTCTTCCGCGAGGGAAACACGTTCCACGCGATCTCGGCCGTCTGCACGCATCTGGGCTGCACGGTCCGGGCCGAAGCGCTGTCGCAGGCGGAGACGAAGACGATCGAGGGAAAGCCGATGCGGCTGACGCACCGCTTCCTCTGCCCCTGCCACGGCTCGCGCTACGCCGGAGACGGCTCGAACGTCTCGGGCCCGGCGCCGCGGCCCCTGGCCTGGTACCACCTCTCCGTCTCGCCGGACGACGGCCAGCTCGTCGTCGATCTGGCGAGGGCGGTGGGTCACGACTTCCGCCTGACGGTCGCCTGAAGGAGTCGAGCATGAGCGTTGCGCCCGAGAGCCCCAATCCCTCCGCCGCAAGATCCGCCCCGGGCGTGCATCCGAAGCGGCTCTGGAGCTTCCGCCCGGCCTCCGACCGCGAGTCCGGCGACGCCATCGTTTCGAACTTCCTGCTGCACTGGTTTCCGTCGAAGAGCTCCAGGTCGTCGCTCGCCTGGAGCTACTCCTTCTGGCTCGGCACGGTTTCGGCGGCCCTGCTCCTGCTGCTGGTGGTCTCGGGGCTGCCGCTGCTCTTTCTCTACATCCCCTCGGTCGAGCGGGCCTACGCTTCGGTCAAAGACATCGAGTTCGTCGTCACCTTCGGGTCCTGGATTCGGGCGGTTCACCGCATCTCCGCGCACCTGATGGTGGCCGCGGTCTTCCTGCATCTGGTCCGCGTCTTCCTGACCGGCGCCTACAAGAACGGCCGCGGGCAGAGCCAGCGCCGGGAATGGAACTGGGTCCTGGGCGTCGCGATGCTGCTCGCGACACTCTTCCTCTCCTTCACCGGGTACCTGCTGCCGTGGGACCAGCTCGCCTTCTGGGCCGTCACCGTCGGCACCAACATCGCCTCCTCGGTTCCCTTCGTCGGGCCGACGATCCGGGAGCTCCTGATCGGCGGCCGCGCGATCGAGCAGCCGACGCTGATCCGCTTCTACGTCCTCCACGTTCTCTTCCTGCCGATGATCGTCGGGTTCCTCTTCGCGTACCACATGTGGCGCATCCGCAAGGACGGCGGCCTCGCGAGCGCGGACCGGGAAGCCGCGCTCGCCGAGAAGCGGGACACGGAGCCGTCGAAGACGAAGACCTACACCCTGCTCGGGGTCGCCCGGGGGACGGCCCCGCAGATCCGGGCCTCGACGCTCGAGGCGCCGGGCACGACCGTGAACTCCGTGCCCGATCTGATCCGGCGCGCCGCCATCGTCGTCCTCGGAACGATCGCCCTGGTCGGCATTCTCTCGGTCTTCGTCCGGTCGCCCCTCGAGGAGCCGGCCAACGCGCTCATCACGCCGAATCCGGCCAAGGCCCCCTGGTACTTCCTCTGGCTCCAGGAGATCGTCACGGACACGACGATCCGGATCGGATCGTTCACCGTCAACGGCGCCTTTCTCGGGGGCGTGCTCCTGCCGGGCGTCCTGCTGGTACTCCTGACGGCCTGGCCATGGCTCGACCGCAGCCCCGCGGGAGCGGCGGGCCGATGGTTCGCGGGCAGCCGCCGGCGCCAGAACCTCGTCTTCCTCCTCTTCGTGCTCGCGATCGTCGTCCTGACCATCATCGGCACGTTCCTGCGCGGTCCGTACTGGCACTTCTACTGGCCCTGGCAGCCCTGGCCCGAGCTGCCGTCGAGGATCTGACATGGAGAAGCGAAGCGATTCCCCGTTTCCCAAGAAGGACCGGCCGATCCTGGCGATCGTCGGCGTGCTGCTGGTCGTCTCGACGGCCCTCTTCGCGTGGAGCGATCGCCAGCACGACTGGCGCTACTACCAGTACGCGTTCCGAACCCGGGTGGCCGGGAAGCTCGGCGCCGAAAAGGTCAAGGGCATCCCGAAGGGCGTGCAGCAGATCTGGGCGAGCGACCTTCGCCGGGCCGACCGCTGCATCACCTGCCACCAGGCGGTGACCTGGAAGGGCTTCGAGACCGCCGAGGAGCCCTTCCGCACGCACCCGGCCGAGCCGCTCAAGCACCACCCGATCGAGAAGTTCGGCTGCACGTCGTGTCACGGCGGCCAGGGCTGGGCGATCGACACGGCCGACGCGCACGCGCCGGCGGAGCACTGGGAAGAGCCGCTGCTCGGCCGCGAGCTCGGCGAGGCCTACTCGCTCGCCGACGACAAGGCGGCGCTCCTGCAGATGAACTGCAACGTCTGCCACCGCTACGACCGGGAGACGCCCGGCGCCGGCGCGATCAACCTCGCCAAGAAGCTCGTCGCCGAGAAGGGCTGCCGGGCCTGCCACGTCGTCAACGGGCGGGGCGGCACGATCGGGCCCGACCTGACCTGGGTCGGAGACAAGGCACCCGAGCAGTACGAGTACGGCCGCCTCTCGGGCCAGAAGACCGCCTTCGCCTGGCACGTCGCGCACTTCAAGGACCCGCGGGCGCTGGTGCCCGACACCGTGATGCCCAACTTCCACCTCTCGACCGGCCAGGCACAGGCGCTCGCGATGCTGGCGCTCTCCTGGCGCAAGGCGCCCGTGCCCGCCGACTACCGCCCGGGGCTGCCGCGCACCGACCCGCAGACGCCCGAGGAGCTCGCCGAGGAGCAGCGCATGAAGACGGGGCCCGGGGCCTGGTTCGTCCAGACCGGCTGCTTCGTCTGCCACTCGATCTCCGCGCTCGGGGTCCGGAGCCCGGCGCAGATCGGGCCAGACCTCTCGACCGCCGTCGAGGACGTGCAGGCGCGCTTCGGCCGCACCGTGGACGACTTCCTGCGGGAGCCGACCGGCACGATGGCCGTCGTCCTCTCCCGCCAGATCATTCTCACGCCCCAGCAGAAGGAGACCGCCGTGCAGAAACTGCGCGAGGCCTTCGCCGAATACCAGAAACAGAAGCAAGCGGGGACCACCGCCCCCGCCTCGCCGTCGAAACCCGCAACCCATTGAAAGAAGGAGGAACCCCGATGAACCGCCAATGGAAACGCTGGATCCCATGGAGCGTGGCGGCGGCGCTGGCGATCGCCGCGGCCCTGTCCGGACGCTGCGCCCCGTCCGCTCCCAAGGAGAGGAAGGCCGCCGTCGGCGCCTCGGATCTCGCCATCGCGGCGCAGAAGACCTACGTCGCTCCCGGCGACATGGACGAGTTCTACATGTTCTCCTCCGGCGGCCACTCCGGACAGATCTTCGTCTACGGCGTCCCGTCGATGCGGCACATCACCACCATTCCCGTGTACACGCCCTACCCGGGAACCGGCTACGGCTTCGACGACGAGTCCAAGAAGATGCTCGGCAACCTGACCTGGGGCGACGCCCACCACCCGGCCCTCTCGGAGACGGCCGGCGACTACGACGGACGCTGGCTCTTCATCAACGACATGAACGGGCGCCTCGCCCGTGTCGACCTGCGCGACTTCAAGACGAAGCAGATCTTCGGTCCCGTCCCGAACGTCTCGGGCAACCACGCCTCGTCATTCATCACGCCCAACTCGGAATACCTCCTCATGGGCTCCCGGTTTTCGATCCCGATTCCGAAGGGAACCTATGCGCCGATCGACAAGTACGCCACCGACTACAAGGGCGTCGTCGCGGCGATGAAGGTCGACCCCAAGACCGGGGAGATCTCCTACGGCTTCGAGATCCTGATGCCGCCCTTCGACTACGACCTGGGAGACGCCGGCAAGAAGCTCTCGGAAGGCTGGGCCTTTTTCAGCTCCTACAACACCGAGCGCGCCACGGGCAAGCTCGAGGTGACCGCCTCGCAACGAGACCGCGACTACATCGCCGCTCTGGACTGGCGCGCCGCCGCCAAGGCGATCGAGGAAGGAAAGGGCGACATGATCGGGGGCGTCAAGGTGCTCGACCCGAAGAAGGTGCCGGGCATCGTCTATCTGATGCCTTGCGGCAAGTCGCCGCACGGCGTCGACGTCTCCCCCGACGGGAAGTACATCGTCGGGTCGGGCAAGCTCCAGGGGGTCACGACGGCCTTCAACTTCGAGAAGGTGCAGACCGCCATCCGGAACAAGGACTTCGCGGGCGACGAGGACGGCATCCCGGTCCTCAAGTACGAGTCGATCAAGGACGCGGAAGTGCCGGTCGGCCTCGGCCCGCTCCACACGCAGTTCGGCCCGGACGGGTGGGCCTACACGTCGCTCTTTCTCGACAGCGCCATCGCCAAGTGGAAGCTCGGGACCTGGGAGGTCGTGGACAAGGTCCCGATGTCCTACAACATCGGCCACCTCTGCGCCGCGGAGGGCGACACCGTGTCCCCGAAGGGCAAGTACCTCGTGGGCTTGAACAAGCTCTCGCACGGACGCCACCTCTCCGTCGGTCCCTCGCAGCCGGAGTCCTCTCAGCTGGTGGACATCTCCGAAGAGAAGATGAAGCTGATCTACGACGCCTTCACCGAGCCCGAGCCCCACTATGCGCAGATGATCGAGGCCAAGAAGCTCCATCCCATCGAGGTCTATCCCAAAGACGAGAACAAGGACCCCCTCGCGATCTGGGACGTCAAAGACGCGGGCGTGACGCGCCAGGGAACCAACGTCCTCGCCAAGGTCGTCCTGGTGCGCTCGACGATCACGCCGACGGCGATCGAGGTGAACCAGGGAGACACGGTCAAGATCGCGATGACCAACATCGAGCAGACGACCGACGAGCTCCACGGCTTCGGGCTGCTCGACTACAACATCAACATCGTGTGCGATCCCGGCGAGACCAAGACGGTGACGTTCAAGGCCGACAAGCCCGGGGTCTTCCCCTATTACTGCACGAATTTCTGCTCGGCGTTGCATCAGGAGATGCAGGGATATCTGATCGTCAAGGGCAAATCGTAACGTTCGATCTCGGCGGGGGCGGGGGCGCCGGCCCCGCCCCCGATCCCGACGGGAGGTCTCATGAAAGTGTCCTTCGAACGCAGCAGCCGGTTTCTTGAGACGCCGCTCGAAATCGCCCCGCGCGCGCTGTTGCTCGCGGCCGTCCTGCTGCTGCTTCCGGCTTACCTGACGCCTCTCTGGAAGATGACGATGTTCGCTCCGCAGTACCCGGACGGCCTGCGCATGCAGATCTACAGCTACAAGCTCGCCGGCGGCCACGGGGGCCAGGACATCCGGGAGATCAACGTGCTCAACCACTACATCGGCATGCACGAGCTCTCCACGGCGGAGTTCACGGAGTTCAAGTGGATCCCGTTCGTGGTGGGCGGGCTGGCGCTGCTGCTCCTGCGGGCCGTCGTGCTCGGCCGGATGGGCACGCTCGTGGATCTCCTGGTTCTTTACCTCTATTTCGGCCTCTTCTCGCTCTGGTCCTTCGGGTACAAGCTCTACTCCTACGGGCACGATCTGGCGCCGACCGCCTCCGTCAAGGTCCCGCCGTTCATGCCGCCGCTCTTCGGCTACAGGAAGCTCGCCAATTTCGAGGTCTACTCCTACCCGGCGGCGGGCTCCTACTCGCTCGCGGCCGTCGCCGTCCTGCTGGGGGCGGCTCTCGTCCTGGCGTGGCGGCAGGGGCGCTCCGAGGAGGCCGCGGAAGCCCGGTCGGCGGGATGAGCGTCGCCGCCCTCGGCCTGCTGCTCGCGCTCTCCCGCGGCGTGGCCGCGCCCTCCGTCTCGCCCCTGCAGGCGCGCCTGGACGCCGCGGCTCCCGGCGCGCGCATCGAGGTCGGCCCCGGCGTCTACGCCGGCGACCTCCGCATCGACCGCCCGGTCACGCTCGTCGGGCGCGGCAGGCCGCTTCTGCTGGGCTCGGGGGCCGGAACCGTCGTCTCGATCCGCGCGGATGGCGCCGTGCTGGAGGGGTTCGACATCGACGGCCGGGGCGGCGGAGATCTCGGCCGCGACTCGTCGGGGATCCACGTCGCCGCCCGCGGGGTCGCGGTGCGCGATTGCCGAATCTCCCGAAGCCTGTTCGGCGTCTACCTGCGAGCGGCGGACGGCTCCTCGGTCGAGCGTTGTGAGGTGCGCGGAATCCGGGAGAAGGAAGCGGGAGAAAAGGGGTCCGGCATCCACGTCTGGAACACCGACGGATACCGGCTGGCAGACAACACGATCGCCCAAACGCGGGACGGGATCTACCTTCAGTCTTCGCCGCACGGCCTGATTGTCGGCAACCGCGTGACGGACCTGCGCTTCGGGCTCCACTACATGTTCTCCGACGACAACCGGTTCGAGGACAACGTCTTCGAGAATGCGGCCGCCGGAGCCGCCCTGATGTACTCGAACCGGATCGTCTTCCGGCACAACCGGTTCCTGCACAACCGGGGCTTCGCGTCCGTGGGGCTGCTTCTCAAGACGTGCGACGAGGTCCTGGCGGAATCCAACCTGATCGCCGACAACGCGCGCGGCATTTTCCTGGAGGGCTCCGATCACAACGTCTTCCGCGGCAACCTCGTGGCCGAGTCGGACACCGCCGTCGTGCTCTACGACTCCTGCGCCGACAACCGCTTCGAAGGCAACTCCTTCGTCGCGAACCTGACGCCGCTTTCCTTGATCGGGCGGCGCACCGACACGGTCTTCCGCGGCAACTACTGGTCCGACAACGAGGAGCCGGACCTGGACGGCGACGGCCGCAGCGACCGGCCACACCGGCTCTCCTCGGTCTTCGACCACCTTCGCGGCAACCTGACCGCCGCCGACCTCTTCACGCAGGGGTTCGCCGCGGCGGCGCTCGGGATCGCGGAGCGGGCGTTCCCGGTCCTGGAGCCGGTGGCGGTCGAAGACGGGGCGCCGCTCTCGCGTCCTCCGCGGCTGCCGGAGGTTCCTCGGCCGGACCCGCCGCGGCGGGGCGCGAGCGCGGCCGGGGCGGCCGGATCCGCGGCGGCGCTGCTCGCCGGCATGGGAATCCTGCTCGCGGGGAAGCGATGATTCGCTTCGAGGAATTGACCAAGTCCTACGGGCCGCGTTGCGCCGTCCGCGGGCTCTCCTTCGCGGTCGGGCGGGGCGAGGCGGTCGCCCTGCTCGGCCCCAACGGCTCGGGCAAGACGACGACGCTCAAGTGCGCGGCGGGCCTGGTCTCTCCCACCTCGGGCGGCGTGAGGCTCGGCGAGCCGCCGCAGAAGGCCTCCGACCCGGAGGCGCGCCGCGCGATTTCCTACCTGCCTCAGCGGGTTTCCTTCCCCGATGCGCTCACCGGTGCCGAGGCGCTCGAGTTCTACCGGGCGCTGCGCCGGGCGCCGCGGGAGCGGGTCCCGGAAGTCCTGCGATTCGCCTCGCTCAACGGCGACGCGGCCCGCGCGGTCGGAACCTATTCGGGAGGCATGGTCCAGCGGCTCGGGCTCGCGGTCGCGATGCTGCCGGACGCTCCCATCCTCCTTCTGGACGAGCCCACGGCGGCGCTCGATCCCGACGGCCTCTGCGCCTTCTACGGCGTGGTCGAGCGGCGGCGGCGGGAGGGGCACACGCTGCTCTTCTCCTCGCACCAGCTGGGCGACGTCGAGCGCCTCGCCGACCGGTTCGTGCTGCTCGTCGAGGGTCGGCTCGCCGCGGACCTGACGCAGTCCGAGCTCGCCGAGCGGCTTTCCGCGCGCGGCGTGATGCGCGTGCGGCTCGACCGGCGCGTGCCGGGACTCCTGGAAAGGCTTCGCGCGTTCTGCCCCGCCGCGGCCTGGGCCGGCAGCGAGCTGGTCCTGCCCGGGCCGGCCCGGGACCGCCCCCGGGCGCTCGACGTGATCCGCGAGTCCGGAGCCGAGATCCGGGGCCTTCTCTCCGAAGAGGGGCGGCTCGACCTGCTCTACCGCGAGCTGGTCGAAGCCCGAGAGCCGCGGGAAGGCGAGAAGGGGCTCGAAGAGTGAGGCGCTCCGCGGCGAGATTCCTCGCCCTGGCGATCCTGACGGCCGCGTCCTGCGCCCGGGGCAGGCCCGGCCCGGCCGGCCTCGATCCCCGAAACGACCTGTGCGCCTCGTGCCGGATGCCGGTCTCGGATCGGCGTCTTTCCGCCCAGATCGTCCAAAGCGGGGAGGAGCCGAAGTTCTTCGACGACCTCGGCTGCCTGCGGGACCATCTCTCCGGCCGCGCCCTCTCCCCGCGCGCCGCGATCTACGTCGCCGACCACCGAACCGGGGCCTGGGTGCCCGCCGAAGCGGCCGTCTACACCCGCTGCCCCTCGGTCTCGACACCCATGGGCTCGCACCTGCTCGCCCACTCCGACGCCTCTTCGCGGGACCGGGACCCTGCGGCGCGGGGCGGGGAACCGGTTACGATGAGGGAAGCGCTGGGGCCTTCCGCCCCGCGCGGGGGAGGCAACGCGCCATGAACGCCGACGTCCCGGAAGCCCTCAAGATCGAGCACGCGGAGTTGCGCGAGCAGCTCGGCAAGGCCGCCGCCGCCGGCGGAAAGACGGGAGAAGCGGCGGAGCAGGTGATGAAGGTGCTGCGCCCGCACATCCTGCTCGAGGAAGAGTTCGCGATCCCGCCGCTGACGCTGCTCGCGCGCCTGGCGCGGGGCGAAGTCACGGCGGACATGCGCCGCTACATGACGCAGGCCGAGACGCTCAAGGCCGAGCTGCCCCGGATGCTCGAGGAGCACGGCCTGATCGTCGAAGCGCTCCGGGGCCTCGTCCAGGCGGCCCAGGAGGAAGGGCACACGGGATACGCCCGCTACGCCCAGAAGATGATCCTGCACCTGCAGACCGAGGAGGAGATCCTCTACCCCGCCTCCATCCTCGTCGGCGAGCATCTGCGATGGAAGCTCGGAAAGGCTTGATGCCATCCCCCGGCGGCTCGCCGCTTCTGCTCTGCGCCCGCCAGGAGCTGCGCCTGGCCGTGCGCTCCCGCTGGATGCAGGCCTTCGCCGCGGTGTTTGCGGCGCTGTCGCTCGCGGTCGCCGCTTCCGGCTACGTCCTTTCCGGGGGCGAGGGGTTTCAGGACTTCGCGCGAACCGCCGCATCGCTCACACAGCTCGTCCTCCTGCTCGTTCCGCTGACCTCGCTCGCGATCGGCGTTCTGGCCCTCGCCCCGGAGCGCGGCGCCGCGGAGCTGCTCTACTCCCAGCCGCTGTCGCGCCGCCAGGTCCTGCTCGGCCAGCTGCTCGGGCTCTTCGCGGCTCTGGCCGCGGCGGAGGCGATCGGCTTGGGCGGCGCCGGGCTGGTCATCTTCGGCCGATCGGGGCCGTTCGGCCTCGCGTCCTACGCGCTGCTCTTTGGCGCCTCGCTCGCGTTGACCGCCATCTTCCTCGCGCTCGCGGCGCTACTCTCGGCGGGAGGCCCGGGCCGCCGGGCGAGGGCCCTCGCGCTGGCGCTGATCGTCTGGTTCGTCGCGGTCGTGCTGTTCGACGTCGCGGCGCTCGGAGCGGCGACCCTCCTGCCGTCGGGGGCCGCCTCGCGGCTGCTCATCGTCTCCGTTCTCGTCAACCCGGTCGACGCCGTCCGCACGGCGACGCTGCTCGGCATCGAAGGCACGACGGCCTTCGGCGCCGCGTCGCTGGCGCTTCTGAGATTCACGCGAGGCCCGGGCGGGGCGGCGGCGCTCCTTCTCCTTTCCGTTCTCCTGTGGGCCGTCCTTCCGGCCTATCTCGCGACGCGCCGGCTCGCCCGGGCGGATCTGTAAGGACGTGGCCCCCCGGAGATCCGTTCGGGCCGCAAGACTCCCCGGAAGCGCGGCCGCCGGGATGTAAAATTAACCTTACATCTTCGCCAGGGCCCCAGGATCGCAGCGCGTCTAGTCCATCCGCATCATGAAAGGGGCCGGCGCGCGAGCTTACGGTCGAGGGGCCCACGGTTCCGAAATGGAAGACCGAATCCGACGCCTCGAGGAGCAGGTCGCGGAGCTTGCGTCATCGCTCGCTCGGGTGGAGGCGCGCCTGGAGCGGATGCCGGCGGCGGACACGGCGTCGTTGCTGGAACCGGCCGTGGCGGAGACGGAGGGGGCGCCCCTCGTCGGCCCGCTCGAGGAAAGAGGCCTGCCGCGGGTTCTTTCTCTCCTCGGCAGGAGCCTTCTGATCCTCGGGGGGGCGTACGTCTTCCGGATGGCGGCCGAGTCGGGCGCCCTCCCGCCGCTGCCCGGAGTCCTCCTCGGCCTCCTCTACGCCATCCTGTGGATGGCGCTCGCCGACCGCGCCGGCACCCGCGGGGCGAAGCTCTCCGCGGCGTTCTTCGGGGTCACGAGCGCGCTGATCGCCTTCCCGCTCCTGTGGGAGGCGACCTCCCGTTTCCACGCGCTCTCCGCCGAGGCCGCATCCCTGCTCGTGGCGGGAGGAACCGGCCTCGGGCTCGCGATCGCCTGGAGGCAGGATCTGCCGGCGCTCGCCTGGTCCGCGGTCGGGCTCGCGCTGACGGCCGTCGTGGGCCTCTTCGAGAGGACCTTTGCGATCCTGCCGCTGACCGCGGTGGTCATCGCCCAGGGCGCGGCCACGCTCTGGCTCGCCTACGGCCGCCGGCGCTGGACCGGACTGCGCTGGCCGGCGGCAGCCGCGGCAGACCTCGCGGTCGCCGCGCTCGTCCTGCTCGCCTCGCATCCCGCCTCGCTCCCTCCGGAGTACCGCGGCCTGACGTCCCCGCGGGCGATCGCGGTCGTGCTGCTGCTGCCCGCGGCCTACCTCGCCGGTTTCGCGATCGAGACGATCGCGCGCCGCGGCTGCGCCCGAGCCTTCGAGGCGGCGCAGTCGGCCGCGGCGATTCTCGTCGGATTCGGCGGAGCGCTCGCGATCGCGCACGCGTCCCAGGGCGGCGTCGGCGCGCTCGGCGCCGCCGGCGCCGCGGCCGCGGCGGTCTCCTACGCGGTCGCTTTCGTTCTCTTCGAGAAGAGAGAGAGCGCGGTCGGCAACGGGCGCTTCTACTCGGGACTGGCGCTTCTCTTCCTCTTGATTTCGGGAATCTTCGCGTTTCCCGCCGCGCTCACGGTGCCGCTCTTCTCCATCCTGGCCGCCGCCGCCGCGCTCGCCTCGAGGCGCTCCGGACGAAGCCTCCTCGAGGCGCACGCGCTCCTCTACTTCCTCGCGGCGGCGATCGCCGCCGGATCGGCCCGCGCGGCGGTCGAAACGTTCGCCTCCTCTCTGCCGGGCCCGCCTCCCCTGCCGCGTCTTGGCGCGATCTTCCCGCTTCTCGCCGCGGTCTTCGTCGTCGGAGCGCTGCTCTCCGCCGCGCGCCGCGGGGAGACGGGATGGCAGACCACGATTCCCTCCGCCGGAGCGAGCGGCCTCGCCTTGCTTCTTGCGGGAGCGCTCTTCGTGGCGCTCGCGGCGCGCGCGCTCTCGCTTTCGGATCCGGGCGCGCTCGCCGCGCTGCGGACCGGCGTCCTCGCGGCCTTCGCTTTTCTGCTCGCCGCGGCGTACTCCGCCAGCCGGATCCGGGAGCTGCGTTTTCTCGCCTGGGCGACGCTCGCGCTGGCGGCGATCAAGCTCCTGGCGCAGGATCTGCCCGCCGGCCGGCCCGCGACGCTTCTGCTGGCCTTCGCGCTTCTGGGCGGCGCGTTGATCTTCGCGCCCCGCCTGCTCGCGCGAAGGGCGGCCGCGCCGCGGGGCCGAGATCTCTCCTAGAGGCCAGAGTATCGCCGGGATCGGCGATCTAGCCGCCCAGCCGCTGGATCTGCGTCACGAGGCGGTCGGCCTCCTCCTCGCCCAGCAGGTCGTCGGTCGAGGGATAGAGGACTTGCTCCTCCTTCAGGTTGTGGTCGCCGAGAACGGCGTGCAGGCTCCGCCGGAGCGCCTCGACCGGGGCGGCGGCCTCTCCGATTCCCGCCTCGATCCGATCGAGCAGCCCTTCGATCTCGCGGTGCTCGGCGCGCATCACCGCCGTGGGACCGGCCGTCGGCGGGAGGCCCGCCCTTTGCTCGAACGCGGGAAACACGAGCTGCTCCTCGAATCCGATGTGGCGGCGAAGGCCGAGGGCGAATTCGCCGTACAGGTCCCTGGCGGCGACGAGATCTCCCGCCGCGCGCTTCTCGAACGCGGCCGCCTCGAGCGCATCCAGCCGGTCGTGATCCCAGGACAGCGCCTCGGTGACTGCCCGCAGCGCCCCCGGCTTCCCCGCCCGGCGGCAGATCTCGATGCGCCAGCAGCCGGAGCGCGTCTGGAGGGGCGACCAGTCGAACAGGCCGCGGCGCTCCGCCTGGAGGTGGCGCAGCACGTCGCCCGCGGCGTCCCCGCTGACGAGAACGAGGGTGTCTCCGGGCGGCAGGGCGTCGAGCGTCTCCCGGGCTCGCGCCGGCCGGTCGGCCGCGGGCACGGAGCGAAGGTCGAGCGTCTTTCCGGTCGAGATCGCAATCGTCATGATCCGCCTCCTCCTGTTACCGTCGCACGTTCAGGCCGCCCGGACCCATGATCGCCGTCATTCTCGGGGCCAGGGCGGGTGAGCCCGGGGCCCTGCAACCCGGCTCATGAGGCGGGCGCTTCCTCCTCCCGAAACGCCCCGTCGAGCGCCAGCTCGAGGACCAGTCGCGGGGCGGGGGCAAACCCGCGGCGCCCGAGAAACCGGTTCAGTTCGTGCTCGTCCCAGGCGACCTCGGTGCGCAGGCGCTCGATCCCGAGCGCCCGAAGGTTCTTGACCAGCTGCTCGAGAAGCGCCGTTCCGATGCCTTCGCGGGGGCGGCCGGGGTCCACGAGGATCGTGTCGAGCACGGCGATCGGTTCCGGCAGGCCGAACTCGCCGTAGTGGACCGACCCCAGGATCGCGCCGACCAGACACCCGTCCACGACCGCCCCGAGCGAGACCTTCACGTCGGAGTCCGCGAGGGCGCGTTTCAATTTCCCCTCGTACCAGGCCGAGCGGTTGCGCCCCGTGATCGCCTGGTCCATGCGGACCAGGCGCGCGGCGTCCTCCTGCCTCAGACTCCGGACGACAACGGCATCGGGCTCGACGCCCATGCGGCACCTCCCATTCCAAGCTTGCGGCGGCGGAAACCGCCCCAAAGGGCCGCGCCGATCGCGCCCGCGAAGGCGGAAAGCGGATGGCGCGCGATCTCGACGGGCCGCCCGCCGGCCGAGAGCGCGCGAGAGAGCGACGACGCGAGCCCGTCGTCGGCGGCGAGGCCGCCGCTGACGAAGACGACGCCGTCGACCCCGAGCGATTGGAGGAGGCGGGCGTAGCGCCCCGCCATGCTGTCGTGGATGCCGCGCAGAATGTTGGCGGCCGAGAGTCCCCGCGACACCATGTTGATCACGTCGGTCTCGGCCAGCACGGCGCAGATCGAGCTGACGGTCTCCGGCTTGTCGGCCGCGAGCGAGAGCGGCCCGATGTCCGACTGCGACACGCCGAGGTAGCGGGCGATGTTCTCGAGGAACTGCCCGGAGCCCGAGGCGCACTGGCTCGTCATCTTGTAGCCGAGCACCTTGCCGCGGGCGTCCATCGCCACCGCGCGGGCATGGAGGGCGCCGACGTCCAGAACCGCCCGGGCCCGGGGATCGAGGTACAGCGCCCCGCGCGCGTGCGTGGTCATGCCGTAGAAGTGGCCCGTCGCGAAGGGCGCGTCCTCCCCTTCGCCGGTGGTCGCGACGTAGTCGAGCTCGCGCACGCCCGCCTCCTCGACCGCTCCCGCGAACGCTTCGGCCACGACCTCGCGCACGTCGCGCCGCCGGACCCGGACGGCCCGACGCGAGACGATCCGGTCCTCGCCTTCGTCCACGCGCATGACGACCGCCTTGACGGCCGCCGAGCCCACGTCGATGCCCGCCGTGAGGCTCACGCCGCCGCGCCCCGCCGCGCGAAGTGCGCGGCGCCGAGCGCTCCCGTGTAGATGCTGTCGGCCGAGATGTTGAGCTTTCTCCGGCCGTAGTTTTCCGCGACGAGCCCCTCGAGGGCGGAAACGGCGGCCGGGTTGCGGGCCACGCCGCCCGTGAACGTGAACTCGTCGGAGATCCCGCCCGAGCGGGCGAGCAGGCTCATGGCGCGCAGGATCACGGCCCGGTGGAGGCCCGCCAGGATGTCCTCCCGCTTCTCGCCGAGCGAAAGACGCTCGCGCAGCTCCGCCCCCGCGAAGACGGTGCAGGTCGAGCTGATCTTGACCGGGCGGCGGCTCGAGAGCGCCAGCGGCCCGAGCTCGTGCAGGCCCATGTTCATCTCGTCCGCGATATAGCCGAGGTACCGGCCGCACCCCGCGGCGCACCGGTCGTTCATCTGGAAGCTCGTCACGATGCCCTGAGAATCGACCTGGATCGCCTTCGTGTCCTGGCCGCCGATGTCGAGGACCGTCCGCGTGCCCTCGAAGAGGACGTGCGCCCCCAGGCCATGGCACAGGATCTCGGAGCGGATCTGTTCCTTGGGAAACGGGAGGCGCGCCCGGCCGTAGCCGGTTCCGACCGCGCCGCGGACCTCGAGCGGCGCGGAGGCGGCGGCCTCGACGGCGGCCCGGACGGGGCCCTGCCCGCCCGTCCGCTCGAGCGCCTTGCCGATGTGCTCGCGGAAGCCGAGCTCGAGCGGCTCGTTCTCGACGCGCACGATGCACCGGTCGTAGAGGCCGACGAGAAGGTCGAAGGTGACGCCCGTCCGCTCCGACAGCTCTCCGGCCACGCGCGCGTAAGCCGAGCCGGCCGCGTCGCGGAAGAAGTCCGAGCGCGCGGGAGGGTCCGGGTCCGCGAATCGGGACTCCTCCTCGGCCGCCAGCCGCCGGAAGATCTCCGTCACGATCTCACCCGCCGCGCGGCGAAGCGGCGGCGCCACGCTCCGGCCGACCTCTTCCAGGATTCCGGACTCGAGGCTCGAAAGCTGCACGAGGGTCTGCTCGAGCCGGAAGGCGGCGAGGAGCCTCCCGAGGGCGGCGCCGCCCGCCTGCCGCTCGACCTCGCGCTGGAGCAGCCGGAAGCGCGCGGACACGAACGCCTCGGTGCGGGCCACCTCGGCCGCCAGGTCGTAGTTCGAGCGGGAGTTCGTGATGCCGCGCCCGAGGACCTCTCCCTTCTCGTCGAGGACGACGGCCTTCGTCGTCGTGGATCCCAGGTCGACCCCGACGAAGCAGTTCACGGCGCTCCCGCGGCGGCCGGGCCGCGCCGGGCCTCGAGCATCTGGAAGTAGCTCTCCAGACGGTTCTTCAGGTTCGCCGCCGAGAAATACCGCGCGTCGACGAGGTCCGATTCGATGAAGGCGCCGGGCACGCCGGTGCGCCGCTCCACCTCGCGCAGCATCGGGAGCTGTCCCGCCGAGAACGAGTTGCAGGACTTGACCGAGTGAACGAGGAACCCGTCGGCGCGGTAGTCCTCGACGTACCGCGCGAGCATCGCGACGCGCGAAGGCAGGTTCAGGTTCGTGTAGCAGCCGCTGCAGTAGTCGGCCATCGTGCCGAGCGGATCGGTCCGGTCGTGGCGGAACCCGAAGTCGTAGACGCCTCCGACCCGCGAGTACGTCGACGCCACGACGACGGCCCCCTCCTCGGCGAACATCCGCCAGAACTCGCGGAAGTGCGTCCAGTTGGGGGGTCCCTCGACGACCAGACGGAACTTCTGCCGGTCGAGACGGCCCGCGGGAGTGACCGGGCCTTCGCCTCGCGCCGCGCGCTGCTCGACCTCCTGCCGCAGCGCCCGGTAATAGGCGACCCCCTCCTCGGTGCCCCGGAACGCCGAGAAGATCGGGCCGACGTAGTAGACCGCGCCGAAGTAGCCGTCGATGGGGCTGGGCGTGCGCCGGGCCGACTCGAGCACCGCGACGAGGTCGTCTTCGGCGGCGGCGCTGCGCGCCAGGTTCTCGCGCAGTTTCTCCTCGTCGTAGCGTCTTCCCGTCGCCTTCTCGAGCGCCGGGATGAGCGTGTCGCGGATCTGCCGGGTGACGTAGGCCCGCTGCGCCGGCGTCTGGCTCCCGTCGCCCTGGTAGGGGACCTGGAGAAACACGGTGGGACAGCGGTACTGCTCGCGCAGCAGCTCGAACCACTTCATGAACGTGTAGCAGCCCGTGTAGGAGAGGAGCAGAAGGTCGGGCTTGGGCAGCCGCGTCCCGGTCGGGCCGACGTTGCCGGAGGCCGACATCCCGATGTCGCACTTGACGTAGGAGCAGACGTCCTCCGAGTGCCCCGCCTTCTCGGCCGCCGCGATGTAGGCCTGGCTCTTGCCCCGCATGGCCGACTGCAGGGCGTTGATCTCGGGCAGCACGGGCAGCGCCCCGAAGGAGCGGACGAGCTCCGTCAGGTTCCCCGGCACGAACGTGTAGACGACGGGCTCTCCGGTCTCGGGGGCCGCCTCCAGACGCCGGAAGTGCTCCGCCAGCATCTGCTTCTGCAGCTCCATCGAGCGATCCTTTTCGACCTCGCTCACGAGACGCCTCCCCAGAGCTTGATCGAGTCGGCGAAGGTCCCCGCCTGCTCGCGAAACTGCTGGAACTGCCCGGTGTTCTCCGCGAACTGGAAGGCGATGCAGGGAATCCCGTCCTCGGCGGCGCCCGCCCGCAGCATCGGGCGATCGAGAAGGGCGGGATCGCAGAAGCTCGCCGCGGCGAAGATCACGCCGTCGGCCCGTGCGGCGGCGACCCGCTCGCGCACGAGTCGGCGCTTGCCCTCCGGGTCCCCCTCGTAGAGGGTCGAGGTCTTCACCGCGTGGCCGACGAACGCGCGCGACAGGTTTTCGAGAGGGTCTCCCTCGAGCGGCACGTCCGAGGCGATCATCCGGTTGCCGAGCAGGAAATCGTCATCCACGATGAAGCAGCCGGCCCGCTCGATCGTCTTGACGAGGCCGAGCGGAGGCTGTTCGCAGAACGCTCCGACGACGATGACCCGCGCCCGGTCCCGAACGCGCGCGGGCTGCGCTTCCGTGACCGCGAGGTATTCGCGCAGGCGGGCCACGAACGCCTCGAGCGGAACGACTTCCCCGGCGCGCAGGAGCAGGTACAGCTCCTCCGTCGGGACCCGCCAGGGCGTCTCGCGCCGAACGCGGTAGAGCTCGCGGATGAGGGCGCGGGCCTCGTTATACGCGGCGATCGATTCCTTCAGGCTCTCCGCCGTCGCGGGCGCGCCGGAGATCTCGGATAGATCCCGCGCGAGCGTCTCGAGCTCCTCCCGCCAGAACTCCGCCGCGAGCTCGGCGTCCGGCACCTGCGGCAGATCGAGGTACCGAACGTAGGTCTTCGGGTCCCGCAGCTTCCAGACTCCCGAGAGATTCCGGATGACGTCGCAGGTCGCCGGAAAGAGCATCGCCGAAAGGAACGCGAGACGGCCCGACTCCTGAAGCTCCACGACCGAGCGCGGCAGGTGGCAGATGTACGACTGGTAGAAGGCGTCTCCGCGGATGATCTCCAGGCGCTCCCCGCCGCCGTGGATGCCCACCGGCAGCATGCCGCACGCCCGGACGACCTCGCGGGGGGCGTAGACCGGCAGGTACCCCGCGGCCTTTCGTCCCGGGGCCTTCTCGAGAGAGCGGCGGGCCTCGGTGTAGTCGAGGTCGTCGGCGACTTCGGCCGCCCAGTCGACGATCTCGCCTCGCGTCACGCGTCGCTCCAGACGGGCTGGCGCCGCTCGAGAAAGGCGGTCAGCCCCTCGACCGGGTCGCGGTGCGCCATGAGGTCCTGCAGGTAGAGCCTCTCGAGCTCCGGCAGCTCGACGGCGAGCGCTCGCTCGAGAGGACGGCGCGACGCCTTCCAGGCCGCTCGGACGGCGACCGCGGACTTGGGAGCCAGCCGCTCCTCGAACCATTCCCGCAAAGCCGCCGCGGCGTCCTCGGCGCAGCGGTCGGCCAGGCCGGAGATCACCGCGGCCTGCCCGTCGCAGGAGTCGCCGGACAGAATGATCTGCGTCGCGCGGGCCCCCGACACGCGCCACGGCAGGGCGACGGCGGCCACCGGCGGGAAAACCCCGAGCCGGGTTTCCGGCACGCCGAACCGCGCCGACGGCTCGCACACGACGAGGCCGCACCAGAGCGCGAGCTCGAAGGCGCCTCCCAGGCACTGGCCGCGCACCAGCGCGGCCGTGGGGACGCCCAACCGCTCGAGGTCGCGAAAGAGGCCGTGGAAGGCGGGCAGAAGCTGCCCGACGCGCTCCGGGAGGTGCTCGTCGACCGAGGCCCCGAAACTGAAGTGCTCGCCCTTGCCCTCGAAGACGAGAAGCTTCAAGGGACCGGGCGCGCCGGAGAGCTCGGCCAGCCGGCCGCGAATCGCCGCGATCATCTCGAGATCGAGGATGTTTGCCTTGGGCCGGTCGAACACGATTCGCTGGATCTGGCCCGAGCGTTCGGAGTCGCATCGAATCGGGGCGTTCACGCTTCCTCCTTGCCGGGCACGAGCACCGCCCGCCGGTCGAGGCGATGGGCCCGAATGTCGTCGAGCACCGCTTCCGCTTCGGAGAGAGGCCGCAGCACGGTGTGCGATACGACGTCGATCCGGCCGGCCAGGACCTTTTCGAGCAGGGCCGGATACAGCTCGGGCGCGCAACCCCAGTTGCCGAGCGCCCGGGCGTCGAACGCCATCAGGTTCGAGAGGCGCAGCGCGACCGCCTCCATCGTGAAGCCCACGACCATCAGGGTCGCTCCGTAGCCGAGCAGGCTCCACGCCGTCTGCTGGCCCGCGGCGGTCCCCGAGCACTCGAAGAGCGTCCAGCCGGTCGCGGGAGCCCCGGCCCCGCGCGCGAAGTCGGCGATCCGGCCGCGCAGCTCCTTGCCCGGCAGCGACCTCGGATCGAGAGCGAGCGCCACGCCCATCCCGGCTGCCGTTTCGAGGCGGCGCGCGTCGACGTCCAGGCCGACGACGACCGCGCCGGCGTCCGCCGCGAGCTGCGCCGCGTATCCTCCGACACCTCCCAGGCCGACGGCGATCGCCAGCCCCCCGGGCTCGAGGCCCGACCTCCGGACCGCCTGGTAGGCCGTCGAGACGGCGTCGGCGACGACGGCCAGATGCCGCAGCGTCGGTCCGGACGGCCGCCGCAGCGGCGCGTCGGGGTCCTCCCCGCCGTCCGGCACCGGGCACAGGAACCGGCCCGGCAGCACGACACGCGTTGCGAAGCCGCCGTCGCGGTCGTTGCCCGGCATGACCTGAGCCCGGCAGATCGTCGAGCGGCCGGAACGGCACAGCGCGCACTCGCCGCACGGCAGCACCGCCGGCACGACGACGGCCTGGCCGAGAAGCGCCGCGTGCCGCGCTCCGGCCTCCTCGACGTAGCCGCTGATCTCGTGGCCGAGGACGAGCGGCAGGGGATGCCTCGGCCGGACCCCGTCGTGGAGGAAGCCGAGGTCGGTGTGGCAGACCCCGCATCCCGCCACCCGAACGAGAACCTCGTCCTGCGCGAGGGACGGGGCTTCCCGCGAAGTCCGGCGCAACGGCGCTCCCGCCTCCGCCATCTCCCAGCCGACGATCGTCGCCACGGCCGGTCCTAGCAGGGTGCTGAAAAATGGATGCGGGTGTCGTGTCCGACACTTTGCATCCGGCACCCGTCCCTGGACGTGACCAATGGTTCCATCGTCCCTTCCTCGCGGGCGCCGGCAAAGTGCCGGCCACCCTTCGGGTTACGGCGGCGCGGGGCCATCTGCGGCGTCATCGCTCCTCGACGATGCTCTCGCATCGCCGTCGTCGCGCTTCCT
>JBLMXY010000137.1:0-5951 GCA_050257975.1 Acidobacteriota bacterium | reverse complement strand
GGTCGCTCCGGATGTCGATTCCGGCTCCGCTCTTCCCGGTCTCCCGGGCGCAGATGGAGGATGCCTACACCGGCGCAAAGGCCCTCAACTGGGACGTTTCTCCGGACGGGAGCAAGTTTCTTCTCTTCCTTCCCGTCTCCGAAAACGATCCGTCGTCGCTCACGGTCGTGCTCAACTGGATCGCGCAGCGGAAGCCATGACGCTTCCGTCGCCTCCGCTTGCTCGGGGTCTGCGCCTGGCGGCGCACCGGCTCGCGGCTCGGCCAAAGGGCCTCGACCGCCAGCCTGACCCCTCGCTGCGCTTCGGCTCCCGCGACGCGAGGCTCCTCCCTCGCTTCCGCTCGGGAGACTCCTCGCGCCGCGAGCAGAAGGGAGAGCTCGTTTCTGTCGGAGCCCGGCTGACATGAGCCTTCCTTCGGCTCCCGGCTGGCACCGTACGAGATCGTCGCGCCCCTGGGCGCCGGAAAGATGGGGAGACCGTCGCCTCCGCTTGCTCGAGGTCTGCGCCTGGCGGCGCACCGGCTCGCGGCTCGGCCAAAGGGCCTCGACCGCCAGCCTGACCCCTCGCTGCGCTTCGGCTCCCGCGTCGCGAGGCTCCTCCCTCGCTCCCGCTCGGGAGACTCCTCGCGCCGCGAGCAGAAGGGAGAGCTCGTTTCTGTCGGAGCCTGGCTGACATGAGCCTTCCTTCGGGCTCCCGGCTCGGACCGTACGAGATCCTCTCTCCGCTCGGCGCCGGCGGGATGGGCGAGGTCTACCGCGCGAAGGATTCGCGGCTGGGGCGCGAGGTCGCGATCAAGGTCCTGCCGGAGCGGCTGGCCGCGGACGGGGACCTCGTTCGCCGCTTCGAGCAGGAGGCCCGCGCGGTCGCGGCCCTCTCGCACCCGAACGTGCTCACCCTCTACGACCTGAGCCGCGAGGGAGACCGGCTCTACGCGGTCACGGAGCTGCTGGAAGGGGAAACGCTGCGAACGCGGCTCTCCCACTCGGCGCCGTCCTGGGCGAAGGCCGTGGAAATCACGATCGCGGTCGCGGAGGGCCTCTCCGCCGCGCATTCCCGCGGCATCATCCACCGCGACCTGAAGCCGGAAAACATCTTTCTCACCTCCGACGGCCGCGTGAAGATCCTCGACTTCGGCCTGGCCCGCTGGAAGCCGCCTCTTCCTTCCTCGGAGGACGTGACCTCGGCTCCGACCGAGACCCGCGGGACCGAGCCGGGTTGGACGATGGGCACGATCGGCTACATGTCGCCCGAGCAGATCCGCGGCGAAAAGGCCGACGTGCAGAGCGACCTGTTCTCCCTGGGTTGCGTCCTCTACGAGGCCGCGACCGGCCGACGAGCCTTCGGAGGCCGGACATCCGCCGAGACGATGGCCGCCGTATTGCGGGACGCCGCGCCGGAGCTGTCCGCCGCCGATCCCGACGCCCCTGCGGAGCTGTCCCGCATCGTCTCGCACTGCCTCGAGAAGGAGCCCGGCGAGCGCTTCCAGTCGGCGCGCGACCTCGCCTTCGCGCTGCGCGCGGTGGCCAGCGCCGCGGCGGGCCCGAAGGTCTCCTCCGGGCGCCGCCGCGCGATCGATTCCATCGCCGTCCTGCCTCTGTTCAACGCCAGCGGCGACGCCGAGGCGGAGTGGTTGAGCGACGGGATCACGGAGACGATCATCTCGCGCCTCTCCCGCTTGAGCGGCCTGCGCGTCATGTCCCGAAGCAGCGTCTTTCGCTACAAAGGCGGCGCCGTCGACCCGATCGAGGCGGGGCGCGCTCTCCACGTCGGCGCGGTCGTCTCCGGAAGGGTTCTGCACCGTGGCGACGACCTCGTCATCCGCGCCGAGTTGGTGGACCTTTCCGACGGGTCGCAGCTCTGGGGCGAGCAGTACAGCCGAAAGATGGCCGACGTGTTCTCGGTCGAGACCGAGATCGCCACACAGATCTCCGAGAACCTGCGGCTCAAGCTCACCGGCGAGGAGAAGCGGAGTCTCACACGGGGCTCGACCGAGAACGCCGAGGCCTACCGCCTCTACCTGCAGGGTCGCTTCTACTGGAACAAGCGAACCGGCGATGGAATCCGAAAGGGGATCCAGTATTTCCGGCAAGCGATCGAGGCGGATCCCGCGTACGCCCTGGCGTACGTTGGCATCGCCCATTGCTACGACGTCCTCGGGTTTCACGCGATCGAGCCCCCGGGAGAGACTTTTCCGAAGGCCAAGGCGGCGGCCCGAAGGGCCCTCGAGATCGACCCGACTCTCGCGGAGGCGCGGGCGCCGCTCGCTTACGCGATCTTCTACTACGAGTGGAACCGGGCGGAGGCCGAACGCGAGATGCGCCGTTGTCTCGAAGAGGCGCCGGCCGACGCGACCGCGCACAACTACTACGGCAGCTTTCTCACGGCGCTCGGTCAGTTCGACGAGGCGATGCGCTTCTGGCGGCGGGCACAGGAGCTCGACCCTCTTTCGCTCGTCATCCGCGCGGCGACCGGCTGGTGTCTGTTTTTCGCCCGCCGGTACGAAGAGGCGATTCGCGAGTCCGAGAAGACGCTCGAGATGGACCCGACTTTCGTGATCGCCCACGGCGTGTTGGGGCTCGCCTCCCTCGTGACCGGCCGCCCTGCGCGCGCCATCGAGGAGCTGCAGAAGGCGGTCGCGTATTCGAGCAGCACCCGTTACACGGCCGACCTGGCTTGCGCCTACGCCAGGGCGAAAAGACCGGACGATGCCCGGGCCACGCTCGCCGAGCTCCAGATAATCTCGCAGAACCGCTTCGTCTCGCCGTACTACCTGGCTCCGGCTTACGCGGCCCTGGGCGACGTCGAGCGAGCCTTCTCGTTTCTCGAAGCCGCCTTTGCCGAGAGGTCGCACGGCATGACGTTTCTCACGACGGACCCCAACCTGGACGATCTGCGCGCCGACCCGCGGTTCGCCGAGCTCGTGAGGCGGGTGGGGCTCCCCTGACACAAGGAGTCCCCCCACCCTGAGCGAGACCCTTTCCCACCGGAGAGCGCAAGCGATGAGGGCCGTTCCCGCTAGAATCCCCTGCGCTCCATGCCGCTGACACCCGCCTCCCGCGTAGGCCCCTACGAGATCCTCGCGCCGATCGGCGCCGGGGGAATGGGAGAGGTCTATCGCGCGCGGGACCCGCGCCTCGGGCGCGAGGTGGCGATCAAGGTGCTTCCGGCGTCGTTCTCGCAGGATGCGGACCGGCTTCGGCGCTTCGAGCAGGAGGCGAAGGCGGCCGGGATCCTCAATCACCCCAACCTGACCGCCGTCCACGACATCGGCACGCACGAGGGCGCCCCTTACGTCGTCCAGGAGCTTCTCGAGGGGGAGACGCTGCGCTCGATCCTCGCGGGCGGAAGGCTCTCGCCGAGGAAGGCCATCGACTACTCCCTCCAGATCGTCCATGGCCTCGCCGCCGCGCACGAGAAGGGAATCGTCCACCGGGACCTGAAGCCCGAGAACCTCTTCGTCACCCACGACGGGCGGGTGAAGATCCTCGACTTCGGCCTCGCCAAGCTGACGCACACCGAAGAGCGCGGCCAGGTCACGAGTCTTCCGACCGCGACCGCCGGCACCGAGCCCGGCGTCGTGCTCGGCACCCTGGGCTACATGTCGCCCGAGCAGGTGCGCGGCAGGCAAGCCGACGCGCGCAGCGACATCTTCTCCTTCGGCGCGATCCTCTACGAGATGCTGTCGGGCCATCGCGCCTTCCACGGCGATTCGGCCGCCGACACGATGTCGGCGATCCTGAAGGAAGACCCGGCGGATCTCTCCGTCACCAACCAGAACATCTCTCCCGGCATCGAGCGCATCGTGCGCCACTGCCTCGAGAAGAACCCGGAGCAGCGGTTCCACTCCGCGCACGACCTCGCCTTCGACCTCGAAGCCCTGTCGGGCGTCTCCGCGGCGAGAGGCCCCGTCGCGGCGCCGGCCGCGCCTCTGCAGGCCGCTCGGCGCTTCCTCCTGCCGGCATCCGCCGCCGCGATGGCCCTCCTGGCTCTCGCGGCCGGATACGCCCTCGGCAAGCGCAAGACCGCCGCCGCTGCGACATCCCCGAACGTCACCTTCTCGCAGCTGACCTTCCGCCAGGAGCCGATCTTCAACGCCCGCTTCTCCCCGGACGGCAAGACCGTCGTCTACGGCGCCGCTCCTTCGGGAAACTCCCCTGAAGTCTTCTCGCTGCGTCCGGACTATCCCGGCACCGCGCCGACCGGCCAGCCGGGAATGCACCTGCTCTCGATCTCGTCGAAGGGCGAGCTCGCCCTGTTGACCCGCCCGCGATTCCTGGGCCACGCCCTCTTCCTCGGCACGCTCGCGAGAATGCCGCTCGAAGGCGGAGCGCCGCGGGAGATCGTGGACGCCGTGCGCGAGGCCGACTGGACTCCCGACGGCTCCGACCTCGCCGTCATCCGCGACGTCAATGGCAGGGATCGCCTGGAATTTCCCCTCGGGAAGGTGCTCGCCGAGACCGGCGGCTACTTCTCCAATCCGCGCTTCTCCCGCAAGGGCGACCGCATCGCGTTCTTCGAGCACCCGATCAAGTACGACGACCGCGGCTCCGTCGCCGTCGTGGACCTCGCAGGCAAGAAGACCACTCTCTCGGACGGCTACTGGGGAGAAGAGGGGCTCGCCTGGTCGGCCGACGGCAACGAAGTCATGTTCTCCGCCGGCACCGCCTACAACAACTTCGAGATCTTCGCGGTCTCACTCGCCGGACGGCGCCGCACAGCCCTTCAGAGCGCGGGCGGCCTGACGCTCCTCGACGTCGCCCCGGACGGGCGCTGGATCGCCAGCCGCGACGACCACTGGCGGGAGACTCCCGTGCTCGCTCCCGGCCAGGACCGCGAGCGCAACCTGGCCTGGCTCGACCTGAGCTACGCCGTGGCGCTGACGCCGGACGGCAAGACCCTGCTCTTCACCGAAGAAAGCGGGAGCATGGGACCCAACTACGCGACCTGCCTGCGCCAGACCGATGGTTCTCCGGTCGTGCGGCTCGGAGAGGGCGCCGCGCTCGATATCACGCGCGACGGCAAGCTCGTGCTTTCCGTCATCCCGACCGACCCCGCGCAGCTCGTGATCTATCCGACCGGCGCCGGCCAGCCGCGCAAGCTCGAGCGAGGCGGGCTCGTCAGCTACGAGACGGGGCATCTCTTCCCCGACGGAAAGAAGGTCTTCGTGTGCGGGCACGAGGCCGGGCACGCCATACGCTGCTACGTCCAGGAGATCGACGGAGGCAAGCCTCGCCCGATCACTCCGGAGGGAACGACCGACGGCTTCGTGTCCCCCGACGGCCGCCAGGTCCTCGTGCGGGAGAGTGCCGGAGGACTGAAGCTCTATCCCGTGGACGGCGGCCCGCCGCGTTCCGTGGCGGGCGCGACTCCCGGCGACACCGTCAGCCGGTGGACCCCGGATGGGCGGTCCCTGATCGTCAGCAGTATCTCGGACGTCCCCGCCCGAATCGAGAGGCTCGACCTGGCCTCGGGGCGTCGCGAGCTCTTCAAGACCCTGGGCCCCGCCGACTTGACCGGCGCCCTTCAGATCGCCCCCATCGTCATCAGCGACGACGGCAAGAGCCACGCCTACACCTGCAGGCGCCAGTCCTCGCACCTGTTCCTGGTGTCCGGGGCACGGTGAGACCCGTCGCTGCGCTCGACCGGGAGCGGGAGACGCCGCTGCGGGACTAGCCCGGATTATTCACGGACACCCGGCCGAAACACGTCCAGGAGATTGCGCCGAAAGCGCTTGTTCAAGCGATGCTCTTGACGAGCCCGGGTACGGCGTGTCCGCGACGGAGATTCTTCTCGGGGCAAGGAAGCGCGACGACGGCGATGCCGATGCGCATCGGCGAGGAGCGCTGGCGCCGCCCCGGCGAAAAAGATCGAAGCGGCGGCCGGAGTCGTTCGTGATTAATGCGGGCTAGCCCGCGGCCGCCGGAAGGCCGGTGCCCTTGAGGAGGTCCTTG
>JBLMXY010000136.1:0-44619 GCA_050257975.1 Acidobacteriota bacterium | reverse complement strand
TGTGGTGGTCTGGGGCCGTTCGCCCGACCGTCTCGAGTCTTGCCTGCGCGATCTCCAGGCGCTGCTGCCCGAGGTCGAGGTGGCGGCGGCGCCCTCGCCGGCGGCGGTGGCCCGCGAGGCGAGCCTCATCGTCACGGCGACGCAGGCCAGAGCCCCGCTTCTTTCTGCCGCGGACGTCCGGGCGGGCACTTTCCTCTCGGCGGTCGGATCCGATTCGCCGGGCAAGCAGGAGCTCGACGCGCGGATCCTCGAGGCGGCGTCGCTCCTTCTCGTCGATTCGCTCGCGCAGTGCGAGCGGCTGGGCGAGCTGCAGCACGCGCCGGCCGAGAGGAAGAGGGCCGTCGAGCTCGGCGCCTTCCTCTTGTCGCCGCGGACGGTCGAGACGCAAGCCGTCGTCGTGTGCGACTTCACGGGCCTCGGCGTCGAGGATCTTGCGATTGCGGAGCTCGCCTATCGAAAGATCCTCGACCCCGCTCCCTCGGCCCGTCGGTAATCGGGGCGTGCGCTCCTACGGGTTGACGATGACCATTCCCGTCATGAGGGATCCGTGCACCGTGCAGAAATAGGGGAAGCTGCCGGCCGACGAGAAAGTGTGCGAGAAGGTCCCGCTCGACTTCACGCCGGAGTCCCAGGCGCCGTTGCCGGTGCAGCAGGCGCCGGAGGTCGCCGAGTGGACGCTTCCCGACCAGACCCACTGGACGGTGTCTCCGGCGCGGACCGTGGTCGTGCTCGAGTGGCTCTGAGAATCCGAAAAGGCGTTTGCTCCTCCGGGTCCGACGTCGACCGTGTGCATGGACGCCGAAGGTGTCGGCGTCGCACCGGGAGGCGGCGTTGTCATGGCCGGCTGGGTCGGCGCGGAGTTGTCTTTTCCGCACGAGACGACGGCGAGCAACGCCAGGGCGAAAGGAACGAGACGGAGCGGTTTCATGAGGCACCTCCTGAACGGCACTTGGACAGCGCGCGGTGACCCGGCGCCGGCGGCGAATTGCCGCCTTCGACACCCTAGACCGGCGATCCGCGGAGGATGCGGGGATTTAGCTCCGGCTAACGCTCTCGCGCGCCGAATCTCAAGAAAGCGTGAAGGCGATCCACTCCTTCATGCGCCCGAGCGCGCGTACGTGCAGGCTTCGCGCAGCGGGCAGACCTCGCACCGCGGGTGCGAACGCCTGCAGAGCTGCTGCCCGTGGCGGCGCAGGAGAAGGTACGCCTCGATCAGCCCGTCGAAGTCTTTCGGAAGCTCGGACGCCGCGACTCCCCGCGTCGAGCGGTAGGAGCCGGCGTGGCTCTTCTCTTCGGATCGAGACCGACTTTCTCCGCGAGCATCCGGAAGGCCTCCGCGCGCCGCGCGTCGTCAGCGAGGTAGGCCACGTTCTCCCAGAGGATCTGCTCGAACGGTTCCGTGATGGTCGGCCGCTTCGGCCTCCCGTAGAGTCTGCGCAGCGCAGCGAGGCGCTCGCGGAGCCGGGAGTCAGTCTTTCGCGTGCCGGCCGACAAATGCCTCGACTGCCCTTCGGAACGACGCCGGGTCGATCGCCGGGTAGCGGTAAAGCTTCGGCTCGATCTGCCCAAAGAAGTGGAGAAGCGCGGGCGCCTCGACCAGACCGCTTCGAACGAGCGCGTCGGCGTCTCGCAGATCCTGGTCGTGCCCGCGCTCGATCTTTGCGAGGGCCTGCGCGTAGAAATCGTAGTGATGAAAGGCGGCGCGGCCCTCGCGCCGAATCAGGGGACTTCGCTCCTGCCATCCGGGCAACTCAGGGATGAAGTCGTCGGGCGACGCCAGCTCGACGTTGATCTCGAGAGTCTCCTTCAGGCGCGGTATGGCCCGCAGCACTGGGTCGCTGTCGGGAACGATCTTCAGGTCGACGCCGATCGTCGAGGGACGCCACCCCTGGAGAACGGCCGTAGCCCCTCCGGTCAGATAAACACGGACGTCGGTCCGGCACTCCCGCCCGAGTTCTTCGAGAAACTGGTCGAGGCGGGTCGCGTCTACCGGGCGGCGCATTCGGCCGCGCGCTCGAAACTCACCAGCCGGCGGATCAGGGCGTTGTAGCGGGAGTGGGCAGAGTCCGGCCCCTCGCGCGCGAGAAGCTCGTAGAGCCTCATCTCGGGAGAGGGGATCGGCCGCGGCAGAGCCAGCCCGATCCCGGAAAGGCGCGGGGCGCCGATCGAGACCAGGAGCGCCTCGACCGTCTCCTCGCCCCGCGAGAGGTCGGCGATCCCCTTCTCGATCAGGTCCTCGCCCGGCCGACCCGAGGCGGTCATGGATTCAGTATATGGCGCCGCGTCGTTAACGGGTCTCGATTCCGGGCGGCACGGAGACTTCGAGCTTCTGCTTCGACTTCGTCTTGCCGTGCTTCAGCGTCACGGTGTACTCGCCGGGACGAACGAAAAGCGCGCCTTCCCCGCCGTACTCGGTCAGGAGCTCCTTGGAAGGCTTGAGGTCCCAGATGACGCGGTGGAAGCCGGGCGCGCCCGCGGCCTTGATCTTCGCGACGGGCTGCTCGAGGGCGTTCTGGATTTCGATCTCGACTTCGTCGCCGGTGTACTCGCGAATCCAGAAGGTCAGGGCCGCACCCTCCTTGGGGTTCTCGCCGCGGTAGACCGCCGCGCCGCTCCAGTCGGCAAACCCCTCCATCGGCACGAAGGCCGACGCGGGCCTCGGGGGAAACAGGTGCGCGTCCTCGCCGAGGATCTCGGGTGTCGCGCCCTCGAGCGGCGTGATGTCGTCGATGACGTAGAGGCTCCGCCCGTGCGTCGCGGCGACCAGGTCCCGTTCCCGCGGGTGGATGGCGATGTCGTCCACCGCGACCGTCGGGAGCTCCCCGATCCTGGTCCAGTGGCCGCCCCGGTCGAGACTCGCGAAGAGCCCGAACTCGGTTCCGGCGAAGAGCAGGCTGGCGTTCTTCGGATCCTCGCGCACGACCTTGACCGGACCGGTCGCCGGCAGGTCCCCGGTCACGCTCTGCCAGCTGCGCCCCAAATCCGCCGTGCGATAGGCGAGCGGCGCGACTTTGCCGGAACGGTGCGTCTCGACCGCGAGGTAGGCGACCTTCGCATCGTGGGCCGATGCCTCGATGCGGCCCATCCAGAGCCCGCGGGCCTCGGGCGGAAGGTTGCCGGTCAGATCCGTCCAGTGCCCGCCGTCGTCTTCGGTCACCCAGGCTTTCCCGTCGTCCGTGCCGGCCCAGAGAAGCCCCTTCTGAAGCGGCGACTCGGAGAGCGTGTACACGACGCCGTAGTTCTCGGCCCCGCTTCCCGTGGCCGACGTTCGCGAGGCATCCTGGGTCGAGAGGTCGCCGCTCACCACGCTCCACTTCTCACCGCGGTCGGTCAGGCGGAAGACGCGATTGCCCGCGAGGTACAGAACGCCTTTCTCGTGGCGGCTGCCGATCAAGGGCGAGTTCCAGTGGAAGCGAAAGGCGGGCTGCCCTTCCGATGGCGAGGGTCGCAGCCGCTTCATGAAGCCCGTCGAAAGGTCGAATCGGAAGAGCGCGCCCGACTGGGACTCGGAGTAAAGGATGTTGGAATCGTTCGGATCGAAGACGCAGGAGAATCCGTCGCCGCCTCCCAGATCGAGCCAGTCGCTGTTGCGGATGCCTTCCTTCGATCGCGTGCGGGAGGGCCCAACCCAGTTCTGGTTGTCCTGGAGCCCGCCGCAGATGCGGTAGGGCATGCTCGAATCGAGGCTGATCCGGTAGAACTCGCCGGCGGCGAAGCGGCTCAAGTGCTCCCAGCTCTTGCCGCCGTCGAAGCTCTGGTAGGCGCCGCCGTCGTTTCCGAGCACGAGGCGCTTGGGGTGGCGCGGATCGATGGCCAGGGCATGGTTGTCGGGGTGGACCTTCCCGAAGCGGTCTTCGCGGAAGGACTTGCCGCCGTCCTCGGAGACGTGCAGGGCGAAGCCGAGCACGTAGACGCGCTCGGGATTCTCGGGATCGACGCGCACCTGGGAAAAGTAGAAGGGACGAGGATCGAGCGGACTGGTGCGAGTCCAGGTCTCGCCGCCGTCATCCGACCGGAAAACCCCGCCGCTCTTGCTGCGCACCTCGTTGAGGTTGGTCGTGCCCGCCTCGTCCGATTCCACGACGGCGTAGACGATCCTGGGGCTCTTGGGCGACACCGCGAGCCCGATGCGCGCCGTGCGCGCCGGCAGCCCCTTCTCGAGCTTCTTCCACGTGGCGCCGCCGTCGGCCGACTTGAAGATCCCGCCGAGGTCCTTCCCGTCGGTCGCCGCCGGGCCCGAGGTGAAGGACCAGGGCCGGCGCTGCCGCGCGTACAGGACCGCGTAGATCGTGGTGGGGTCGGAGGGATCGAGGGCGACGTCGCCGCATCCGACGCGGTCGCCGTAGGGCGCCGGGGCCTGGAGGGCCGCCTTCCAGGTCTTTCCGCCATCCCGCGTGACGAAGAGTCCGCGCTCGCCGCCCGGCGCCCACAGGTTCCCGGCGGCGGCGACCCAGGCCGTCTTCGGATCCTTCGGATCGACCGCGATGCGCGCGATCGCCCTGGAGCTCTTCAGACCGACGTTCGTCCACGTCTCGCCGCCGTCGGTCGAGAGGTAGACCCCGTCTCCCCAGGCCGAGCTGTTGCGGTCGTTGGCTTCGCCGGTGCCGACCCAGACCGTTTTCGGCTCCGACGGCGCGACGGCGATGGCCCCGATCGAGGCGACGGGCTCCTTCTCGAAGACGCCCTGGAAGGTGGCGCCGTTGTTCGAAGTCTTGGCCACGCCGCCCGTCGCGAAGCCGATGTAGAAGGCGTACGGGTTCTCCGGGTCGAGAGCGATGTCCGAGACGCGGCCGCCCATCACGGCCGGGCCGATCGGCCGGGCCTTGAAGGCCTTGAGGCGAGGAGGATCGAGCTGCGGCGCGGCTGGCGCTTCGCGCGGGGCCGCCTTCTTCGGAGTCGCGGCGGTGAGGAAGGCGGGAAAGGCGAAGAGCGAGAGAACCGCAATCGAGCGAAGCTTCACGTCAGCATCCTTTCCTGAATCGAACGCGAAGAATATCAATGCACCCCGAGGAGCCCGGGGAAGCCCGCCCGTGCATAATTGCGGGTCCCATGGCCGAGAACCGTCTTCCGGACGGCGCCTCGCAGCGCGAACGGGCCGAGGCCCTCCAGGAAGCCCTGGCGGAGCGGATCCTCGTGCTCGACGGCGCCACGGGCACCTGGATCCAGGGGCAGAACCTCACCGCCGAGGACTTCGGGGGGCCGGAACTCGAGGGGTGCAACGAGAATCTCGTCTTCACGCGTCCCGACGTGGTCCGGCGGATGCACGCGGAGTACCTCGCGGCCGGCGCCGACCTGATCGAGACAGACACCTTCGGCGGCACGCCGCTCGTGCTCGCCGAATACGGCCTCGCGGCCAAAGCGATCGAGCAGAACGCGCGGGCGGCGCGGCTCGCGCGCGAGGTGGCGGCGAAGTTCTCGACGCCCGGGCGGCCGCGGTTCGTCGTCGGCTCGATGGGCCCGACGACCAAGGCCATCACGGTCACGGGCGGAGCGACCTTCGACGAGATGATCGCGCACTACCGCGCCCAGGCGGTCGGCCTGCTCACGGGAGGCGCCGACCTGCTGATCCTCGAGACCGTGCAGGACACCCGGAATCTCAAGGCCGGGCTGATCGGCGTCGACCAGGCGTTCGCGGAGGTCGGCTGGCGGGCGCCCGTTTCCGTTTCGGTCACGATCGAGCCGATGGGCACGATGCTCGCCGGTCAGGCCGTGGACGCGGTCTGGGCCGCGGTCGCGCACCGGCCCTTGCTGTCGGTCGGGTTGAACTGCGCGACCGGGCCCGAGTTCATGACCGATCACCTGCGGACGCTTTCCGGCCTCGCGAAGACGCCGGTCTCCTGCTATCCGAACGCGGGACTGCCCGACGTGGACGGGAAGTACCCGGAGACTCCCGAGAGGCTCGCGGCGCAGCTCTCGCGCTTCCTCGAGGAGGGCTGGCTCAACATCGTCGGCGGATGCTGCGGCACGACTCCGGCGCACATCGCGCGGGTCGCCTCCGCCGCGGCGGGTCGCAAGCCCCGCCGGCCGGCCATCCACAGCCGCGTCTTCGTTTCGGGAATCGAGGCGCTCGAGATCACCGAGGACAATCGCCCCGTCCTGGTCGGCGAGCGCACCAACGTTCTGGGCAGCCGGAAGTTCAAGCGGCTGATCGCGGCGGGGGAGCTCGACGCGGCCGCCGAGATCGCGCGCGCCCAGGTTCGGGGCGGCGCGCAAGTCATCGACGTCTGCCTCCAGGACCCGGACCGGGACGAGGCGGCCGACGCCGATGCCTTCCTCGGCCGCGTCACGAAAATGGTCAAGGTTCCCCTCATGCTCGACTCGACGGATGCGAAGGTGATGGAGCTCGGCCTGAAGTGGAGTCAGGGGAAGTCGATCCTCAACTCCGTGAATCTCGAGGACGGCGAAGCGCGCTTCTCCTCCGTCGTGCCGCTCGCGCAGAAGTACGGCGCCGCGCTGGTGGTCGGAACGATCGACGAGGACCCGGAAAACGGGATGGGCGTCACGCGCGAGAGGAAGCTCGAGATCGCGCGCCGGAGCTTCACGCTGCTGACCGAGAAGTACGGCGTGGCTTCCGAGGACATCTTCTTCGACCCGCTCGTCTTCCCGTGCGGGACCGGGGACGAGAAGTACGTCGGGAGCGCCGTCGAGACGATCGAAGGCATCCGCGCGATCAAGGCGGAGTTCCCGCAGACGCGAACGATCCTCGGCATCTCCAACGTGAGCTTCGGCCTGCCCGAGGCGGGCCGCGAAGTCTTGAACTCCGTCTTCCTCTACCACGCGACGAAGGCGGGGCTCGATCTCGCGATCGTCAACACCGAGAAGATCGTGCGATACGCGACGATTCCGGAAGAGGAGCGCGCTCTGGCGGAGGACCTGATCTGGAACCGCGGAGAGGACCCGGTCGGGGCCTTCGCCTCCTATTTCAAGGCCAGGAGCGCCCGGCCGAAGAAGAAGGCCGAGCGCCCCGGCACGCCGCTCGAGCGATTGCCGCGCTCCATCCTGGAGGGCTCCAAGGAGGGGCTGATCGACGACCTCGAAGCCGTCCGGGGGGGCGGCATGGCGCCGCTCGACATCATCAACGGGCCCCTGATGGACGGGATGCGGGAAGTCGGCCGTCTCTTCAACGCCAACGAGCTGATCGTGGCGGAGGTGCTGCAGTCCGCCGAGGCGATGAAGGCGGCCGTCTCGCACCTCGAGAAGTTCATGGAGAAAGCGTCCGATTCCCGCAAGGGCAAGGTGATCCTCGCGACGGTCAAGGGAGACGTTCACGACATCGGGAAGAACCTCGTCGAGATCATTCTTTCCAACAACGGCTACGAGGTCGTCAACCTCGGCATCAAGGTGCCGCCCGAGCGGCTCGTCGAGGCCTGCGCACAGCATCGCCCCGATCTGATCGGCCTTTCGGGCCTGCTCGTCAAGAGCGCGCAGCAGATGGTCACGACGGCGCAGGACCTGACCGTCCGCGGCGTGACCGTGCCGATGCTGGTCGGAGGAGCCGCGCTCTCGCAGAAGTTCACGGATCACCGGATTGCGCCGGCGTACGGAGGGCTCGTCGCCTATGCCGTGGACGCGATGCGCGGCCTGGCCCTGGCGGATCGGATTCTCTCGGGAGAACCGGAGCGTCTCGCGCTCGAGTCGGAGGCGCAGGCACGCCGGGCGCGGGAGGCCGGTCCGGCCGAGTCGGAGGCGGAGAGCCCGCTCGCGGCTCCCGCAGTCCGGAGCTCGGAGATCGAAGCGGCAAGGCCGCTCGCGGCGCCCGACACGGAAGAGCACGTGCTGGCGGAACTCGATCTCGGCGAGATCGGCAAGTTCGTCAACCCTCACATGCTCTACGCCAAGCACCTGGGGCTGCGCGGCAGCTACGGGAAGCTCAAGGAGGCCGGCGACGCTCGGCTCGCCGAGCTCGAAAGCGTCGTCGATCGCGTGAAGGCGGCGGGCTGGATCCGCGCCCGGGCGATGTACCGCTACTTCGAGGCGTATTCGGAGGGAAACGCGATCCATGTTCTGGACGGCGGCCGCGAGGCGGCGGTGTTTCACTTCCCGCGGCAGGTGGCGGGCGAGCGGCTATGCCTGGCGGACTTCGTGGCGCCGCGCGGCGGGCGCCCGGACACGATCGCGATCCTGATCACGACGGCGGGCGAAGGCGTCCGGGCGCGCGCCGAGGAGCTCAAGGAGAAGGGAGAGTACCTTCTGTGCCACTCTCTCCAGGCGCTCGCCGTCGAGACGGCGGAGGCCGCCGCCGAGTGGCTGCACCGGAAGCTGCGGGCGTGCTGGGGAATCCCGGACCCGCCGAACCTCTCGATGACCGACCTCTTCCAGTCCCGCTATCGGGGAAAGCGCTACAGCTTCGGCTACCCGGCCTGCCCCGAGCTCTCGGACCAGGCGACTCTCTTCCGGCTGCTCGACGGACGAAAAATCGGCGTCGAGCTGACGGAGGGCTTCATGATGGATCCCGAGGCCTCCGTTTCGGCGATCGTCGTCCACCATCCCCAGGCGCGCTACTTCGCCGTCTAGCGGCGCCCCCGGGCCCCAGGCCGCGAGGGTTGGCGGAAGCCGTCTTCTCACTGCAACTTTTTGATCGGGCACGGGTTAGAGAGACAGGAGAACCCCCGAAACCAACCAGTCGATTCTTCGTAGTATCGTATAAATATGAGAATAATCGCCGGAATTGACCTAGATATCACGAAGATACTTCAGGAAAACTCCAGGACTTCCAACGCCCAGATCGCAAGGCAGGTGGGGCTCGCTCCCTCGGCGGTCTTCGAGAGGATTCGCAAACTCGAAGAGAAGGGCATCGTGCGGGGCTTCCACGCCGACGTGGAGCCGCACGCCGCGGGGCTCCCGCTTCTTGCCTTCGTCTTCGTGCGCTCCAATGAGCGGGCGGGCGGGGTCGGCACCGCCGAGAAGATCGCCCGAATTCCCGAAGTGCTCGAGGTTCACCACGTCGCGGGCGAGGACTGTTTCCTCGTGAAGCTCCGCGCGGCCGACACCGAGGCGCTCGGCCGGCTCCTGCGCGAGAAGGTCGGGTCGATTCCGACGGTCACTTCGACGCGGACGACCATCGTGCTCGAAACCGTCAAGGAGTCCATGGCTCTCCCGCTTGCCGACTCGGAAGAGGAAGCGCTGGAGGCGAAGGGTGCCTGAACGCGAGGCTCCTGGCGGCCGGGTGCTCCTGGCCTTCGCGGCGATCTACACGCTGTGGGGCTCGACGTACCTCGCGATCCGCTTCGCGGTCGAATCGCTGCCGCCGTTCTTGATGGCGGGCACGCGGCATCTTTCGGCCGGCCTGATCCTCTATCTCTGGAACCGCCTGCGCGGCGAGCCGCGGCCGAAGCTTCGCGACTGGCGCGTGGCGGCGGTGATCGGCGCGCTTCTCCTGCTCGGCGGAAACGGCCTGGTCTCCTGGGCGGAGCAGCGCGTCCCTTCGGGCCTCGCGGCGCTGATCGTCGCGTCCGTCCCGCTCTGGATGACGGTGCTCGAGGCGGCGCACAGGCGCCGGGCGCCGCGCGCGGCGGTCGTGGCGGGGATCGTGCTCGGCCTCCTGTCTCTCGGCCTGCTGATCGCCCCGGGACGCTTCGGCGGCAACGGGCATGTCGACGCCCTCGGCGCCGGGGCCTTGCTCCTCGCCGCCCTTTCCTGGGCGATCGGGTCGCTGTATTCCCGGGTGGCCAAGCTGCCGGTCTCGACGTTCCTGGGGGTCGCCATGGAGATGATCGCGGGCGGCGTGGTCCTCTGGGGCGCCGGTCTCCTCCTCGGAGAAGGAGCGCGCCTCCATCTTTCGGCGATCACGGCGCGCTCGGCGCTCGCCCTCGGGTACCTGATCGTGTTCGGGTCGCTCGCCGGA
This sequence comes from Acidobacteriota bacterium, assembly GCA_050257975.1. Taxonomy (GTDB): domain Bacteria; phylum Acidobacteriota; class Thermoanaerobaculia; order UBA5066; family Gp7-AA6; genus DATBFU01. The sequence continues at coordinate 34,775 of JBLMXY010000136.1, read as the reverse complement.
TTCTCGGCCTACATGTGGCTGCTGCGGGTGTCGACTCCGGCGCGCGTTTCGACGTACGCCTACGTCAACCCCATCGTCGCCGTCTTCCTCGGTTGGATGCTCGCCGGCGAGGCGGTGACCCTGCGCGTGGGGCTTGCGGCCGTCGGGATCGTGGCCGCCGTCGCAGTGATCATCCGCTACGGCGGAAGAGGAGAGCGGAAAGAGAATGCCCGGGAGATCGCGCCGGAGACCGTTCCGATGCGACTGCGGGCGGGGAGGGCAACATGATCGCGCGGATCTGGCGGGGCTATACGCGGGCGGAGAAAGCGGACGAGTACGTCGGGTACGTGGAAGAAACGGGCCTGAAGGAGTATCGGCAGACTCCCGGCAACCGCGGCGCGGTCGTGCTGCGCCGGATCGAAGGGGACACGGCCGAGTTCGTGGTCCTCTCCTTCTGGGAGGACTTCGACGCGATCCGGCGATTCGCCGGGCCGCGGCCCGAGAAGGCGGTCTACTATCCGGAGGACGATCACTTCCTGCTGGGCAAGGAGCCGAACGTCGCGCACTACGACGTCGCGGCGGGGTCCCTGCCGGAGGTGCTCCGGCTTGCGCAGCCGGGGACGGTCGCCCGCAGCGCATGAGAGCCGGAAGGCCCGTCGGGCGCGTTCCCCGCGAGGTCGCGCTGCTCTTGTCGATTCTCGACGAAGCCTATGAGCGCAAGGCCTGGCACGGCGCGAATCTGCGCGGGGCGCTGCGCGGGATCCAGGCGCGCGAGGCGGGCTGGCGGCCCGCGCCCGGCCGCCACAGCATCCGGGAGCTCGTGCTCCACGTCGCCTACTGGAAGTACGCGGTCCGGCGGATGCTGACCGGAGAGAAACGCGGCGCCTTCCCGGAGAAGGGGAGCAACTGGTTCCCTCGAAATGCGCCGCCCACGGAGAAGGCGTGGCGCTCGGACCTGGCGCTGCTCGAGCGCGAGCACCGCCGGCTCCGGGAGGCGATCGCGTCGCTGCCCGCGGCGGCGCTCTCCCGCCGCCCGCGCGGGAGCAAGCACGGGACGGCGAAGCTCGTCTATGGCGTCGCCTCGCACGACCTGTACCATACGGGACAGATTCAGCTGCTGAAGGTCCTGCAGCGCAAGCGCCATGCACGCTGAGAAAGCCCTGGCCTGCCGGCTCGACGCCCTGACGCCTGCGGAGCGGAGCCGCCATGCGGCGCTGACGAAGGAGCTGCGCTCGGCCGCGCGGTCGGTCGTGGGGCTGCCCCGCGGTTATGCCTTCCTGTTCCCGGACGATTCCGCGAGCGCCCGGCGAGTGGTCGAGTGGGTGGCTCTCGAGTACCGCTGCTGCCCGTTTCTCGAGTTCGAGCTCGTGCTCGGGGAGACGGGGGAACCGATCGTCCTGAACCTGACCGGGCGCGAAGGCGTCAAGGAGTTCCTCGCGGAGGAGCTCGCGCCGCTTTTCCCCGAGGAGCGCGCGAACGACCCGTCGGGACCGGCGCCGGTCGAGATCGGCGCGCTCGAGCCCGGGGAAGAGGACGCGCTGCGGTCGTTGCTCGCGCGCTGCGGGCTGCCGGAGGCGGGCGTTCTCGACCACCGGAGCACGGCCCTCGTGGCGCGAGAGGGAGGGCGGCTCGTGGGCAGCGCCGTGCTCGAGATCTATTCCGGCGGCGCGCTGCTTCGCTCGGTCGCCGTCGAGAGCGACCGCCGGGGGCTCGGCCTCGGCGTCCGGCTGACGGAAGAAGCGCTCGCGCTGGCCCGGCGGCGGGGCCTGCCGCGCGTTTACCTGCTGACCGAGACGGCGGCAGAATTCTTTCCGCGCTTCGGATTCCGCAAGGTCTCCCGCGAGAAGGTGCCGGCCTCCGTCCGGGCCTCGCTCGAGTTCACGACGGCCTGTCCGCAGAGCGCGCTCGTGATGGAACGCGAGCTTTGAGCCGGCGCTTCGTCGAGCTCTCGCACCCGATCGCCGCGGGGATGACGACGTACCCGGGGCTGCCCGGACCGTCGATCTCGGACTTTCTCTCTCGCGCCGCCTCGCGCGAGCGCTACGCGGCGGGCACGAGCTTTCAGATCGGCCGCGTCGACATGGTCGCCAACACCGGAACCTACGTCGACGCCCCGTTCCACCGCTTCGAAGACAGGGCCGACATCGCCGGGCTCGCGCTCGAGCGGCTGGCAGACGTCGAGGGCGTCGTCGTCGATGCCGCCGACCGGACGGCCCCCGGCATCGGCGCCGATCGCTTCGCGGGAGGGGAGCTCGCGGGCAAGGCCGTCCTGGTGCGGACGGACTGGGCGCGTCACTGGGGCACGCCGGCGTACTTCGAAGGGCATCCGTTCCTCACCCGCCCGGCCGCGGAGCGGCTCGTGGCCGCTGGCCCGGCGCTGGTCGGCATCGATTCGCTCAACATCGACGACACGGGCGACGGCGAGCGCCCGGCGCATACGCTGCTGCTCGACGCCGGGATCCCGATCCTCGAGCACCTGTGCAACATCGGGGCGCTTCCATCTTCCGGCTTCCGGCTTCACGCGGTCCCGGCGCCGCTTCGAGGGATGGGCAGTTTCCCGGTGCGGGTCTATGCCGTGATCGGGCGGGACGAGCGGTGAAATGATCCGGATCTGCCTGGCCGGCGTTACCGGATGGGTGGGGCGGGGGCTCGTGCCCGAGATCGCCGCGGCGGCGGACCTGGAGCTCGCCGGCGCGGTGGCGCGCGCCGGCGCCGGGCGGAAACTCCCGGAGATTCTCGGGAGCGGCGCGCCTCCGGTCCTGGTGCGCGCGTCGGTCGCCGAAGCGCTCGCGGGATCGCCGTGCGACGTCCTGATCGACTACACGAGCCCGAAGGCCGTGCGAGGCAACGTGCTCGAAGCGGTGAGCCGCGGCGTGCACGCCGTGATCGGCACCTCCGGGCTCGGGGAGGAAGACTTCGCCGCGATCGACGCGGCGGCCCGGCAGCGCGGCGTCGGTGTCCTCGCCGCCGGCAACTTCGCGCTGACGGCGGTTCTCCTCCAGCGATTCGCCGAGATCGCGGCACGCCACGTTGCCCACTGGGAGATCCTGGAATACGCCCCGGCGTCCAAGCCGGACGCTCCGAGCGGCACGGCCCGAGAGCTGGCGGCGCGGCTCTCCCGGGTGCGGCCGCCGGCCTCCGCGCACCCGGTCTCCGACACCCACGGAATGAAAGAGGCGCGCGGAGCGACTCTTCTCGCCACACAGATCCACTCCGTTCGGCTGCCCGGTTTCGTCTCCTCGATCGAGATCCTTTTCGGGATGCCGGAGGAGCGGCTGTCCATCCGGCACGATTCGGGATCGGGGGCCGGGCCTTACGTGGCCGGCACTCTGCTCGCGGCGCGCCGTGTCGGGACATTCGCGGGCCTGCGCCGGGGCCTCGACAGCGTTCTGGAGCTCTGAGCCCCGGCCGCCAGAGTGGCCGGAATGGCGGCCGCGGCCGCGGCGTTGGAACTCAAGCCATGCCCGGGGAGTCCTTGCCTCGCCGCGCCGTTCTTCCCGCCCTCGCCGCGGCCTTCCTGCTGCTCGTCTCCGTCGCGGCGTCGCAGCTCTCGCGAGGGCCGGGAGCCGGGTCCGCCGCGCGCCGCCGCTCGTCCGCTCCCGTCGTGACGCTCGTGCCGGTGACCTCGGGGCTCGGTCCCATCACGGCCATCACCAACGCGGGTGACGCGCGCCTCTTCGTGACCCTTCAGAACGGGCGCGTGCGGATCCTCACCGGAGGTCAGGCGCTGCCGGTCCCGTTTCTCGACGTGAGCGCGCTGGTTTCCTGTTGCGGCGAGCGGGGACTTCTTTCGGTCGCCTTCCATCCCAGCTACGCGCAGAACCGCTTCTTCTTCGTCGACTACACCAACACCGCGGGCGACACGGTGATCGCGCGCTACCAGACGCTCGCTTCGGATCCCAACCGGGCCGACGCGGGAAGCGCCGTGACGCTGCTGACGATCGCGCAGCCATTCCCGAACCACAACGGCGGGCAGCTTCAGTTCGGGCCCGACGGCTTTCTCTACATCGGCATGGGCGACGGCGGGTCGGCCGACGATCCGATGTGCAACGCGCAGCGCGGCGAATCCCTGCTCGGCAAGCTGCTGCGGATCGACGTCGACCAGAACGTCAACTCGCCCCCGTTCTACGGCATCCCGGCCGAGAATCCGTTCGCCGAGCCGGGCGGGGTGCGCGACGAGATCTGGGCCATCGGTCTGCGCAACCCGTGGCGCTTTTCCTTCGACCGCCTGACGGGAGACCTCTGGATCGGGGACGTGGGGCAGAACCAGCGCGAGGAGATCGATTTTCAGCCGTGCTGCCACGGCGGCCAGAACTACGGCTGGAAGATGACCGAGGGCACGCGCTGCGGCGACGGGGGGACCTCCGGCTGTCCCGCGGGCGTTCCGGCGTGCAACGCGCCGGAGCTCGTGGCTCCGACCTACGAGTACACCCATGCGGAGGGCTGCTCGGTGACGGGAGGCTACGTGTACCGGGGATCGCTCGTGCCGGCGCTTGCCGGGCGCTACGTCTACGGCGACTTCTGCTCGGGCCGGCTCTGGGCCAACGGCGAGCAGCTCGATCCCGTGGTCCCGCAGCTCACGACTTTCGGCGAGGACATCGCGGGGGAGGTCTATCTCGGCACCCAGGACGGCAAGGTCCTCCGTTTCTTCGATCCGAACGCCCCCACGCCGACTCCGACGCCCGCCGCGACACCGGCGCGCACGCTCGTCCTCCCGCCGCGGCGGGCCGTGACGCCGCGGGTCCTCGACCGCGCGCGCTAACCGCCGCGCGCCGATTCGGCGCCCTGGCCCCAGAGGAAGAACGCCGCGCCGGAGAGCGTCGCGAGCAGGATCCCGTAAGCCGCGGCCGCGCCCATCTCCTGCATGCGCAGCGAGGCGAGGATCTCGATGGCGATCGGGCGAGTGTCGAAGGTGTACAGGACCACCGAGACGACGAAATCGCCGAGCGCCGTCAGAAACGCGAGCGAAGCGCCCGCCGCGAGCGCGGGGCGCAGAAGCGGCAGCGTGACCTTCCAGAGCCGCCGCCAGGGGCCCGCGCCGAGGGAGGCCCCCGCCTCCTCCAGCGCCGGATCGAGCTGCCGCAGCCCCGCGAAGGCGGCCCTCCCGGTCAGCGGCAGCCCGCGCACGAAGTAGGCGAGCGGGAGAATCGCGGCCGTCCCGACGAGCACGAAGCGGCCCGCCCAGGGAGCGTGCCGCGAGAAGGTGGCGGCGAGCGCCACGGCGAAGACCGTCCCCGGCAGAGCCCAGGGCATGCCGATCAGCGTCTCGATCGGCGCGCGCCAGCGCGAACGGCGCGCGACGGCAAGCCAGGCGCCGGCCACGCCCACGGCGAGAGCCGCCGCAGTCGAGAGCGTCGCCATCCAGAGCGAGTTCGCGATCGGCCGGAGCCTCTCGGGCTCGGAAAAAAGGGAGCGATAATTCGCGAAGGAAAGGATCGGCGGCAGCGCCTGGTTCGTCCAGGTCCCCGACGGGACGAGCGAGACGAGCAGAAGGGTCGCGTGGGGCAGCAGCAAAAAGAGGGCGAACGCCCATGCGGCGCCGGCCACGAGAAAGCGCGAGGCGCCCAGGCGCCGGCGGGACGGGGCGAGACCTCGCACGCCGGCGGCGGTTCGCCGCTCTCCGCGCGCCTCGGTCTTCTGCAGGAGAAAGAGGCCGGCAAGGGCCGCGGCGGCGAGCACGCTCGTCTCGACCATCGACATCGCGACGTCGCCGTTCAAGCGCGAAAAGAGAATCTGCGTCGTCAGGACGCGGAACGTGCCTCCGAAGATGTAGGGAGCGGAGAACGAGGCGAGCGACGTCATGAACGTCAGGAGCGCGGCCCCGAGCAGGACGGGCGAGAGAAGCGGCAGGGTGACGCGCCGCAGGGTGCGCCACGGGCCCGCGCCGAGCGACGCCGAGGCCTCGAGGTACGCGCCGTCCAGCCGGGCGAGGCCCGCGCGCGTGAAGAGATAGAAGTAGACGTACATCGAGTAGGCGTGCACGAGGAGGATCGCGCCCGGGCCCGAGAGACGCCAGGGCGGCGAATCGAGCCGCAGTCCGGCCTGGACGGCCCGCGAGAGGAAACCGCTTTCCCCATAGAGGTAGAGAAAAGCGACCACGCCCACCAGCGGCGGCAGGACGACGGGCAGCGCCACCAGAGCGCCCAACGCGCGGCGGCCCGGGAACTCGGCGCGCTCGAAGAGGAAGGCGAGGGGTACGCCGATCGCGGCGGCGAGCCCCACGGTGGCGAGCGAGATCCACAGACTCGCCCAGAGCGCGCGCCACTCGTCCGGGCGGCGCGCGAACTCGGCGAAATGCCGAAGGCTCCAGTGGGGGGCGCCGAGCGCCTCCGACAGGGTGATCGCGAGCGGATAGCAGACGAGCCAGAGCAAGAGCAGCGTCAGGAGGGCCCCTCCGAGCCCCCCGCGTTTGCGCCGAAGCGGGCCCGCGCTCATTCCTCTATTCCCCGCGGATACGCCCTCGGGAGCGGCCCTTCCGGGCTGGGCCGGAGGAAGACCCTCTGCCCGACCTCGGCGGCTTCGTGGTGCGCGAGCGCCTCGACCGCGTCTCCCGATGCGAGGGTCACGTCGTAGTAGGCCACCGGCCCCGCGAACCTCTTGCCCGCCACCTCTCCCTCGAGAGCGTTGCCGTCCGCAACACTCGCGAAGGCGAGCCCCTCCGGCCGCACCACCAGATCGATCGCGGCTCCCTCCGCGAGCCCCTCCGGAGCCGCGGCGCGCCACGAGGTTCCCGCCGCCAGCCGGGCCTCGCCCGGGCCCGCCTGCCACGTCGCCGGCAGGATGCTCGCGCGGCCGACGAAGGTCGCGACGAACCGGGTCGCGGGGCTGTCGTAGAGCGCCCGGGGCGAGCCGACCTGCTCGAGCCGGCCGCGGTTCAAGACCGCCACGCGGTCGCCCAGATCGAAGGCCTCCTCCTGCTCGTGCGTCACGAAGAGCGTCGTGATGCCGACCGAGCGAATCAGGCGCTTCAACTCCCGGCGCGTCTTTTCCCGCAGCGTCGGGTCGAGGTTCGAGAGCGGCTCGTCGAGCAACAGCACGCGCGGCCGGGGCGCCAGGGCGCGCGCGAGCGCGACGCGCTGCTGCTGTCCTCCGGAAAGCTGCGTGACCGGCCGTCGCTCGAAGCCGGCCAGGGCCACGGCCTCGAGCGCCTCGGCGATTCTCTGCGCTCGCCGGGCCGCCGGAAGGCCTTGCGCTTCGAGTCCGAAGGCCACGTTCTCGCCCACCGTCATGTGCGGGAAGAGGGCGTAGTGCTGGAAGACCATTCCGAAATTGCGGCGCTGGGGAGGAAGGCTCGTCACGTCCTGCCCTTCGATCCGGATCGATCCGGCATCCGGCGCCTCGAAGCCCGCCACGAGTCGCAGGATCGTCGTCTTGCCGCTGCCCGACGGCCCGAGAAGCGCGACGATCTCGCTTCGGGCGACGGAGAGCGAAACGCCGCGCGTCACGGCGTTCTCGCCGAGCCGCTTGTGGAGGCCGTCGAGCGTCAGGTAGTCGGCCATGGCGCGGCGATTATCGGATCGCCAACCGCAGAATCGCCAGGCTCCAGGCGATCATTGCCGCGAGCAGCGCGAACGAGGCCGGCAGGAAGAGCCGCCAGAAGGGGCCGGGCCGCCCGCCCTCGCGCAGATACAGCTGCGCTCCGATCAAATTGGCGAGCGAGGAGACGGGCGTGCCGCACCCTCCGGCGTTGACGCCGTAGAGCAGCGCCGTGAACCCCTGCGGGGAGCGGACGGCCGGAGAGAGAAGGAGAGCGGCCGGGACGTTGGAGACGACCTGCGACAGCAGAGCGCCCGAGACGAGCAGGCCGGTGGGGCGGTGGCCGAAGAGCCGCTCCGGGTCGAGGGCGTGGTAGAGGCGGCCGCGCTCGAGGCCCTCGACGCCCACGAAGAGGAAGGCGAACACCAGAACCAGCGAGAAATCCGCCTCGAGCACCCGCCGGCCGAGCAACGCGACGCCGCCGAGCGAGAGCAGAAGCGGCGCGCTCCAGGGAATCAGGCCCTCGAGGGCCGCGATCTCGGCTGCGAGCAGCAGGAAGAAGCCCGCGGCGAGCTTCGGGTCCACGTCGAAGGGCGCGGCCGCCGGGGGCTCGAAGTCGCGCGGGGCGACGAGAAGGGGGATCGCCAGAGCGAGCAGCGCCGCGGCGCCGGCGACGAAGGGCAGCTGGGCGGAGAGAAAGCCGCCCCACGTGAACCCGCCGCGGGCGTACAGAAACAGGTTCTGGGGATTGCCGATCGGCGTCAGGGCGCCCAGCAGGTTGGCCGCCGCGATCTCGAGCACGATCAGGGGAGCGAGGTCGATGTCCGTCACCTTGCGAAAGAGCAGCGTGAACGGGACGACCAGCAGGAGCGCGACGTCGTTGGTCAAGAGGGCGGCGGAAAGTCCGGTGACGCCGACGAGGGCGAAGGCGAGGGCCCGCGCGTGCCGGGCGCGTCGCACGACCGCCGCGACGAGCCGGTCGAAGAGGTCGGAGTGTTTGCCGAGCTCGACGGCGACCGTGAGGACGAAGAAGAGCGCGAGAAGTCGGGCGTCCAGAAGCCCCGGGATCTCCGAGGGACGCACGCGCCCCATGGCGACGGCCGCGAACGCGAGCGTCGCCGAGGCGGTGATCAGGAGGCGCTCGAAGAGAAGCGTTCGGACGATCCGGTGGTCGAGCAGAACCCGGAGGCGTCTCCTCATCGGCGGCCGCGGCCGCGCACGGTCCGATCCCAGGTCGCCATCCAGCCCGGGCCGTCGCGCTCGAGACGATCCCAGTCCATCGCGGCGGCGACGAGCTTGCTCTCGACCTCGCGCGCCCAGGCCGGAAGGTCGGCGGCCGGAATGTCCGTCCGGGCCGGCAGCCGGAATGCCCGATCGGCGGCGAGGCGCTCCGCCTCGATGCTGCCCAGCCACTCGATCAATCGCCGGGCCTCCTCCGCGTGCTTCGCGCCGGCCACCAGCCCCACGGCGTCGTCGATCACCGGCGTGCCGGACAGCGGGAAGACGCTCGTCAGCGGAAGCCCGCGTTTCTGCTCGAGCAGGACGTCCGGCAGGTCCCAGAGCGTGAGGAGCCCCTCCCGGCGGCCGAGTTTCTCGAGCAAGACCGTGGCGTTGACGACGTACTCCGCGGTCTGGCCATCGAGGCGCTTCAACCACGCGAAGCCGCGCTCGGGGCCGCCGGTCTCGGCGATCGAGCGCATGAGGATCATCCCGAAGATCGCGCGCATCGTTCCCGAGGCGAGGGGGTCGCGGATCAGGACCTTGCCCGAGAAGCGCGGGGCGAGGATGTCGTCCCAGTCGCGCGGCGCCTCGGCTTGCGGAATCGCGGCGGAGTTGTAGACGATCACGGCCGGCGTGCGGTAGAGGCCGAAGTAGAGGTCGCCGGGCGCGCGGCTCTCTTCCGGCACGGCGGAGGCCCAGCCGGGCCGGTATGGGGCGAGCAGGCCGTCGCGGGCGCCCCGGGCGAAGATCGTGTTGGGACCCCCGAACCAGACGTCGGCCTGCGGGTTCGCCTTCTCCGAGCGGATGCGGTCGTAGACCTCCTGGGAGCCCATGTCGAGCCACCGGACGTCCACGTTGGGGTGCCCTGCCTCGTAGGTCTTCTCGACGAGCGTCAGCAGGTCTCGCCCGTGCGGCGAATAGAGCGTCAGGGGGATCCGCGAGTCCCGCCGGCAGGCGCTCGGGGCGGCGGCGAGAAGGATCGAGGCGAAGAGGGCGGCCGCGCGTCTCACGGGCGCGCGCAGTCTAGCAAGGAGAGGCCGGCCTCAGAAGCCGCGGTTCAAGAAGAAGTACAGGGCCTGGTTCTTGTTGCCCGAATTCCCGTAGGCCAGATAGACGGGTCCGAGAAGCGTGTCGGTCGTCACGAAGACGCTCCAAGCGCCGTGCATGTTGTGGAGGGACGCAAGGTCGCGAGACGCCCAGGCGTTGCCGAGCTCGGCCGTCGCCCCGACGTAGAGACCCTTCACGATCACGCCGGGGGCTCGGGTGAGGCGGTACCGCACTGCGAGACCGCCGAACGCGAAGGTCTCGCCGAGAAGCTGGTCTCGCGGCCGTCCGGAGAGGTTGCGAAAGCCGCCGAGCGTGAAGAGCCCGACGAGATTGGGAGCCGACTTGAACGAATCACCGTAGGCAATGCGGGCCGTCAGCGTCGTACGTCCGAAGGTTTCCGCCTTGACGAACTGCAGGACCGCCGAGTTGAACTGGAGGTCCGCCCCCAGGGCTTTTCGGGACCCCTGATAGGAAAGGTCGAAGAGCCACCCGCGGCGTGGAAACCAGAAATTATCGAGCTGGTCGAGCCGGAGGTCGGCAACGAGGGCGCCGGTGTCCGAGTCGACATCGGGAAACTGCGGAATCCCCACACGTCGGCGGGCCTTCGTGCTACCCCGCGCGACTCCGACGGAGAACTGGCCGAGGGAGAGGAGGTGTCCGAGCTGCAGGCCGAGGTCCAATCCCACCTGACCCGTCTGGAACCGGTATCGGGCGATGTCCACCTCGTCGATGAAGATGTCGCGCGCCTGCTGGTCCCAGGAAATGCTCGGCGCCACGAAGAAGCGGCCGGAGTAGTCCAGCGGCTGATAGAACGTCGAGGCGACGCCGAGCTCCGTGCCGAGCCGGATCCCGGTCTTCCAGTCGGCCCCGAGCCGGTCGAGCTCGGTCGCGTCGACCAGGATCGAGATGTCGAAGTCCGCCTCGGCCTTGACCGCGTTGATCTCGAAGTCGAGCCCGGAGGAGACGTACGTCGGGCCCCACGACTTCGGAATCGCGATGATGTGGAGCACCTGCCTCCCGTCCTCGGGGACGAGGCGGAACTCGACGTTCTGCCAGAGGCCCATTCCCGAGATGCGCCGCAGGTCGGCTTGAAGCACGCTTTCGTCAAACGGAACGCCCGCTCGCGTCGCGAGGACGCGCGAGATCCGGCGGCTGTCGAATCCCGGAATCGGATCCACGACGACCGCGTCGAGAGTCGGCCGTTTCTCGGGAAGAGGGATCCGGTGATCCCTCTTCCACGCCGCGTACTCGGCGGGTGAGACGGACCACCGGGACAGCTTCTCTTCTGCGGCGCGCGCCGCGGCCTCGCCTCTCGGAACGATTTGTTTCGCCTTCGGGAAGTCCCCCGAGGACAGGCCCCGCAGGTCGGGGGTGATCACGAGGTCGGCCAGGGGCCGGGACTCCAGCGTGTTGCGCAGAAGAGGCAGGTCGATCATTCGCCCGAGCATGTCGGCCACCGAGCGCGGCGCCTCCTCGGGAACCTCGCTCGAAGAGGCGACGTCCACCGCGATGACGACGTCGGCGCCCATCGCCCGCGCGGTCTGAACCGGGAGGTTCTGCGAACTGCCCCCGTCGATCAAGGCTCGCCCTTCGAACTCGACCGGCGTGAAGACGACGGGGATCGCCATGCTCGCCCGAATGGCCTGCGCCAGGCTCCCTCTGGAAAGGACGACGAGCTGGCCAGTGCGAGCGTCGGTCGCGACCGCCCGGAATGGGATCGGGAGCCGGTCGAAGCCGGTCGTGGCGGCAGCGGACAGCGTCAGCGTGTTGAGTAGGAATCCGAGCTTTCTCCCGGCGATGAGCCCGGCGGGCAGAGTGATGCCGTGCCCGACGCCGAGGGTGAGCCCGGGCGGCACGAAGTAGTCGTTCTCCTTGAATCGGAAGGCGACGTCCTGTCGCGGAGCCGTGTCGACGAAGAGATTCGCCCAGTCGATCTTGCCGACGACCCGGTCGAGCTCGTCGGGCGAATAGCCCATGGCATAGAGACCCCCCGCGACCGCCCCCATGCTCGTTCCGGCGATGCAGTCGATCGGTACGCGCATCTCTTCGAGGACCCTGAGCACGCCGATGTGCGCGGCGCCCCGCGCGCCTCCACCGCCCAGAGCGAGGCCGATCCTCGGGCGCCGGGGCGGTTCCGGGACTGGCGCCTGAGCCGGTTGGCCCGGCGCGGCGAGGCTCGCGGCGAGCGCCAGAAGGAAAGCGGCAGCGGCCCGAAGCCGGGACGCCATCAGGAAGCGGTGGGACGGCGCGAGGGAGGCGCGGGGGCGCCGAGCCGTCCGCTCCGGCGGGCAAGGGGCCTAGCGCTGCGGCTCGAGACCGTGCTCCTTCATGTACTCCTCGTACTTCTTGCGCTGCTCGGGAGTCATGTTTTCCAGAGCCTTCTTCTGCGCGTCCCGGACGGCCTTCTCCTGTTCCGGGTTCATCCAGACCGACGCCGCGCTGGTCTGCCGGTAGCCCGGCGGGATCTCGAGCAGGGATCCGGGCACGGACTTTCGCTCGAAGCGGACGAGCTCGATGGTCGAGGAGACGTCGCTCTTGCCTTTTTCGCGGAAGACCCAGCGGATCGGGAAGCCATCGAGGCCGTTTTCCTTCAGGGCCGCGAAGGGGCTGCGCTGCTCCTCCCGCCGGTTCCAGGCGGAGAGCCAAGCGCGCGAGGGGATGACCTCCCTCGTCACGCACACCTCGCTCTGGTCTCCGTCGTCGGCGGTGAGCAGGGCCTTCTCGCAGGAGAGCCCCCCGACCGTGTCGCGCCCGAGCTTCTGCACCTTCCAGTGGCGCTCGGGGCCCTTCGAGTCCCGCTTTTCCTTCGAGACGTCCGTGACCGAGTAGGTCTTGCGCTCGTCGTTCAAGTGATAGACGCGGTCCGGCTCGGAGACCTTCGTCAGCATCACCATCCGGAAGTGATCGGGGACGACCTCCTTTTTCTCCTTGCGCTCCTCTCGGAATTGCCGGAGGTCGGTCTCCCACTCGACCCGGCAGGCGCTCTTGGAGAAGTACACCTTGCCCTGCGAGGGGATCGTCTGGTTCTTCTCCGTGTGTGTGGCGCCCTTGAATTCCGCGACCCCCTCGGTCTGGGCGAGGGCCGCGGCGGAACAGACGAAGAAGGCGGCGGCGATTCGAATCCGTCTCACGGTGTCCTCCTTGGGTTGTCGGGCAAGGGCGATTTTCGCACGAGACGCGGCGCCCGCTCCGGTCAGCGCCACGCGAGCAGGTTCGCGAAGAGGCGATAGGCGCCCGGCACTCCGGCCGGCAGCTGGCGGAAGAAGGCGAGGCCCGTGTAGACGTAGTGCCCCTTTCCGACGCTCGCGGCGAGCAGCCCCCCGCGCTGCGGCGGCCCTCCCGGATCGGACATCTCGAGCAGCGCCGTGTAGGAGGGGTCCCATGCGTGGGCGAAGTAGAGTCCGCGCTCCTGGACCCAGCCGGCCCAGTCGTTCTCGCCGATCGGATTGGGCGAAGTCAGGATCGGGTGCCTCGGCTCGAGCGCGGTGACCTTCGCCGCCTCGTCGGTCACGCGGTCGTGCGGCCGCGCGATCTCGAGCCTGGCGGGAGCGAAGCCCCCTTCGATGAAGGGGTACTGCTGGTACTGCACGACGAGGAGGCCGCCGCCGCGCGCGTAGTCGAGGAGCCGGGCGTTTTCCCTCGGCAGCGCCGGGTCGGTCTCGTAGGCGCGGCTTCCCACGACGACGGCGTCGAAGCGCGACAGGTCGCCATGCTCGAGGTCGTCCGGCGTCAGGATGCGGACCGGGATGCCAATCGCCGAGAGCGATTCCGGAACGCGGTCGGAGGCTCCCCGGACGTAGCCGACGGCCGACAGCTTCGGCAGCTTCAGGTCGAGCGCCGTCAGCGCGACGGCACTCCCGCGCCGCAAAGGTGTCGGTCGGATGTGGTCGTAGTCGATCAAACGGATGCTCGAAGAGAATCGTTTGCCGTCCGAGGCGACCGCCTCGACCGGCACCTCGAAGCGCCCGCTGGCGGGCCTGCCGGCCGGGGCGAGCGAGAGCTCGACGAGCGCCCGATCCCCCTTCTTGCCGAGCGAGAAGGCCCCGGCCTCGGGCTTCGGCCAGCCGGGTGGCGGCGCGACTTCGACGGTCCCGCTGACCGGAGCGGCGCCGTTGGAGGTCAGCGTGACTTCGAGCCGACGCGGCGTCGGCCGGTCCTCGGGCCAGACGATCAAAGTCGGGTCGACGGCGACGTCCAGGCGCGGCACGACCCGGAGGGGATGCCGGATCTCGCCGACCGCCTCGTCGCGGAAGCGATACGTGACCTCCCGAGCGATGCGAATGCGGGCGCCGGCCACCCGCAGGATCGCGACGGCGGAAAGGGGCGGCGGCTGGAACGGTTCGCCCCGGACCGATGAGGGGACGCCGCTCCAGTCGTAGAGGCTCCCCCGCAGAGGCCTGGCGAGAAAATAGGGGAGCGTTGGGGCGGCGCCGGGGGGGACCGTCGCTTTGAGCTTCCACTCCGAGAGCGTTCCGGCCGCGACGGCGCGGCCGGCTTCGGGCCTCTCGGGCACGCTCCAGCCGTCCGGGCTCTCGAGAGAAACCGACTCGACTTCGACCGCTTGCGCGCCCGCATTCCAGACGCTCTCGGTCGTCGCGAACGACTCGCCCTCGCATGCCGTCTCGCCTTCCGAGACGGCGTCGAGCGTGACGGCAGCCGCGGCCGCGAGCGCGGCTTCGGCGACGGCCGTCTTCTCGTCGAGCAGGGCCGCCGCGGCCCCGTCTCCCGGCCGGACGAGGTTTCGCGCCGCGCGCAGGTCCGCGAGCATCCGCGCGATCGGGTCGACCGCGTCGGCGAGCGACGCGGGACTCAACCTCCGGCGCGTCTCGATCGCCCTGGCCTCGACGCGGTCGAGCAGGGACTCCGCCTGCGAGCGTCGCGCGGGATCCTTGATCTCCGAGGCGACCGACCGCAGACGCGTGTCCACGCCCGCGAAGAGATCCTTGGTCTCCGGCCCGGCGCCTCCCTCGACCCAGATCGCCCCCGTCTCGCTCGGTCCCGGCGGCTGGAGCCTGCCCATGTCCTGCGAGCGGTGGAGGCTGCGGCTGGCCATCGCGATCTGCTGATAGGAGCGGCCGGTCAGCGGCTCGACGTCTCCGGTCGGGAGACGAAACCCCGCGCCGTCGTCGAACCAGTTCGACCGCAAGAGCGTCGAGGGCTTCCAGGGCGCCAGCCCTTCGGCCGCGACCTGCGGAACGGCCGTCGGATCGCCCGCGGAACGGAAGACTTCGCGCGCGATGACGCCCGCCGCCTGGTGCTGGCCGTGGCCGTCGCGCTCGGTCCCGGTGAACGTCGAGAAGACGACCTGGGGTCGGAACCGGCGCGCGATGCGGGTCGCGTCCTCGAGCAGGACGTCCTTCGGCCACAGCCGCAGGGCCTCCTCGAGCGAGCGGGTGAATCCGAAGTCGTAGGCCCGCGTGAAGAACTGCCGGGCCCCGTCGAGGCGCCGCGCGGCCATCAGCTCCTGTGAGCGGATCAGCCCGAGGCCGACACCCAGGTCCTCGCCGATCAGGTTCTGGCCGCCCTCGCCCCGGGACAACGACAGGTACGCGGCCTCGCCCCCGAGCTTGCGCGAGACCAGCGCCAGCAGCGCCGTGTTCTCGTCGTCGGGATGGGCGCCGATGATGAGCAGCCGCCGGTTGTTCGTGAGCTTCTGCAGGAGGGGATCGAGAGCCGCGAGCCCGCCCGTCGAGGGGGGCGGAAGCTCCGTGCCGGGCGCCTTCCCGGGCGCCGGCAGGGCCGGCGCGAGACAGGCGGCCAGCGCGAGTACCGCGAGGAGTCGTTTCAACCTTTCACCCCGGGGCAGTCTACGATGGACGACCGGCGCAGGTTTCCTCGGCTCTCGCGGCGGGCGCTATCGCTTCTTCAAGCTGCGGCGAACCAGCGGGGCCGATGCGGCCGCCAGGGCGGTCAGCAGGGCCGCGACGAATTGAGCCTTTTTGGCCGGGTCCATCTGCTTCCAATCGGCGGTTAGGCGGTCGATCGTCGTCCGGGAGGCGCCGGAGACCTTGCGCCAGGCCCGGCGGGTCGCTTGGGCGCTCTGGCCGGAAGCCGCGGCAATGCGGCTTCCCGCGTCGGTGGCCTTGCCCGCCAGGTTCCGGAGCAGCCGCTGCAGATCGCCCCCGCCCCGGGCGGCGGACCGCGACCGCGAAGCGGACTTGCGCCGGGCGGACGCCGCAGGCCGGGGGGGCCGCGCGGTCTTCGGGCGGGGCGCCGCAGCCTTCCTGGCGGGCGCGCGTCGGCGGCTCCGGCCAGCCGGGGGAGTGCTCGAGCCGCCGGTCTCGATCGGGGTATCGGATTCGTTCACTGGACACCTCCTGGGCGTTTCCGCTTGCGGCGCCGTCCGGCCCGCGCAGCGCCGCGGGTTCGACGGGCCAGCCGCATTCAATCACGATGCAAGGTCGAGACCCGAGACGCGCCGGCAACCGCGCGACCGAGGCAGCGGCAGCCGGCAGCGCCGGCCGGGGAAACCTCCGCTCTGCAGTGGAATCCAATCTCGGCGCGGGGGCATAGGCTTAGCATGGGGAAACTGCCGATGGCCGTCGTGGACCGCGGGTCGAGCCTCGAATGGTACCGGCGCAACAGGCGCCGGTCGGAGGGGATCTTTGCAAGCGTCCGCCCGGACGCCTACTACGACCGTCCCATTCCCCTGCGAAACCCGATCTGCTTCTACGAGGGCCACCTGCCCGCCTTCGGCGTCAACACGCTGGTGCGGCGGGGCCTCGGGGAGAAGGGGATCGACTCGCGCCTCGAGCGCGTCTTCGAGCGAGGAATCGATCCGGAGGACGTTTCCGGCGTCCCGGGCTCGACTCAAGCAGGCTGGCCCGACCGCGGGGCGATCCTCGGCTATGCCGCGGAGGCCGACCGCCTGCTCGAGCGGGCGATCGAGGAGAAGGACATCGAGCGTGAGGACAGCCCGGTGCTCGCGGGGGGGCTCGCC
Organism: Acidobacteriota bacterium; assembly: GCA_050257975.1. Lineage (GTDB taxonomy): Bacteria > Acidobacteriota > Thermoanaerobaculia > UBA5066 > Gp7-AA6 > DATBFU01. Next base: position 18,112 of record JBLMXY010000136.1, on the reverse strand, counting down.
CTCTTCACGGTCCTCGAGCACGAGCCGATGCACCAGGAGACGCTCGCGTACATGTGGCACCGGCTGCCGTACGAGAAGAAGATCCGCCCGGCCGGGGTGACCGCTCCGGTCACGGGGGCCGAGCCGCCCGCGCCCCGGAGGGCCCGGATTCCGGCCGGGCGCGCGACGCTCGGAGCCGAGAGGGGGTCGATCCCCTTCGGTTGGGACAACGAGTTCCCCCGCCTGGTCGTCGAGGTGCCCGCATTCGAGATCGACGTGTACGACGTCACCAACCGCGACTACCTGGAGTTCTGGGAGGCGGGCGGCTACTCCCGCGAGGATCTCTGGAGCCCGGAGGGCTGGCAGTGGCGCGTGGAGAGCGGCTCCGAGCACCCTCTTTTCTGGGAGAGGGAAAACGGGCGCTGGCTGTGGCGCGGCATGTGGGAGCGGGTGCCCCTGCCGCCGGCCTGGCCCGTCTACGTGTCGCACGCCGAGGCGTCCGCGTACGCCCGCTGGAAGGGCATGCGCCTCCCGACCGAGGCGCAGTTTCACCGCGCGGCGTACGCGACTCCGGAAGGGCTCGAGCGCTCCCATCCCTGGGGCGAGGAAGAGCCCGGCGAATCCCGCGGCAACTTCGACTTCCGCCGGGCCGACCCGGTCCCGGTCGGCTCGCATCCCGCCGGAGCCAGCGCCTGGGGAGTCGAGGACCTCGTCGGGAACGGCTGGGAATGGACGTCCACGGTGTTCGAGGGCTTTCCGGGCTTCGAGCCGATGGCTTCCTACCCGGTCTATTCCGCCGACTTCTTCGACGGCAAGCACTTCGTCATCAAGGGCGCTTCTCCCGTGACCGCGAAGGAGCTCTTGAGGCGAAGCTTTCGAAACTGGTTCCGCGGCAACTATCCGTACGTGTACGCGACGTTTCGCTGCGTGAGCCCATGACGCTGCCCGACCGTGTCTCCGCCCCGCCGGAGGAGTCGGTTCGCGACTTCGCCGAAGACGTCCGCCGGGACCTGCAGCTCTCGCCGCGGCAGCTTCAGTCCAAGTACCTCTACGACGCGCTGGGCTCCGCGCTGTTCGAGGCGATCTGCCTGCTGCCGTGGTACCGCATCACCCGCGCCGAGGGACGGCTGCTCTCGCGCTGGGGGGCGGAGATGGTCTCCGGTGTCGCCGCGCCGGTCACGCTGGTCGAGCTCGGCTGCGGAAGCGGCGAAAAAGTCTCGATGATCGCGCGGGAGCTTCGCAAGCGGCAGCGCCCGATCGCGGTGCACCTGATCGACATCTCGCCGGCGGCCCTCGAGCTCTCGGAGAAGAACCTCGGGCGGATCGAGCACGTCTCGGTGGTCGGGCACTACGCGACCTACGAGGAGGGACTGCGCCGGGCGGCGACGGAACGGCCGGCGGACTCGACGCTGCTCGTGCTCTTCCTCGGGTCGAACATCGGCAACTTCGATCCGCCGTACTCGGAAATGTTTCTGCGAGAGATCCGTGGCGCGCTGCGCCCGGGCGACGCGCTGCTTCTGGGCGCGGACCTCGTCAAGCCCGAGGCGGAGCTGCTGCTGGCTTACGACGATCCGCTCGGTGTCACCGCCGCCTTCAACAAGAATCTGCTGCGGAGGATCAACACGGAGCTGCTGGCCGACTTCGATCTCGGCGCCTTCGACCACCGCGCGGTCTGGAACCGGGTCGAGCGGCGCGTCGAGATGCACCTGGTCTCGCGGCGGGCCCAGGAGGTCGTCATCCCGCGGGCGGATCTCATTCTGAGCCTCGTCGAAGGGGAAGCGATCTGGACGGAGAGCTCCTACAAGTACGACGCGGGAGAGGTCACCCGGATGGGCGCCGGCGTCGGATTCCGCTCCGCCGGCCAGTGGATCGAGCCGGACGCTCGGTTCGCCCTGACCCTGTTCGTCGCGGAGTAACGTCGCCGGCGGGGTCCGCGGCGACCCGGATCGCGCCGGGAAGGGCAGCTTTCGTCGGCCGCCTGCGGCATGGTAGCTTGCGCGGGCCCGTTGGAACGAAGGAGGACCTCGTTGAAGCTCGCCGCCGGCCTGCTCGTCGTTGCCCTCGCGCTTCTCGCTTCGCCCTTGCCCGCCCAGGAGCATGTGGACCTCGGAATGGTGACCCGCATCCGCGAGGAGGGCTTCCGAGACTCCAACGTGATGCAGCTTGCAAGCGAGCTCATGGATGGCGTCGGCCCCCGTCTGACCGGCTCGTCCAACCTCAAGCTCGCCGAGGAGTGGGCCAGGCAGAAGTTCGCGGCCTGGGGGCTCGCCAACGTCCACCTGGAGAGCTGGGGCCCCTTCGGCCGGGGATGGGAGTACGAGAAATCGAGCGTTCGCATGATCGCGCCCGACCACGCGGAGCTCCTCGCGCTGCCGGAGGCCTGGACGCCGGGAACGGCCGGACCCCTCCGCGGGCCGGCGATCTCCGTTCGCGCCTCCTCGAAGGAGGACCTCGAGAAATACCGCGGGAAGGTCGCCGGCCGGATCGTCTTCTTCGGGGACGTGCCCGAGACCAAGCCTCACGAGAAAGTCGAGTCGCAGCGCTTCGACGAGAAGGCCCTCTCGGAGCTGTTCGAATACGAGATCCCGGGCGGACCGCCGCGCTACGACCGGGAGGCGTTTCGCAAGCGCCGGGAGCTCCGGCAGATGGCCGGAAAGTTCTTCGCCGACGAGAAGGCCCTGGCGATCGTCACGCCCAGCCGTCGGGACGGAGCCGTCCTGGCCGTGCAGTCGGCCGGCGGATGGAAGAAAGACGAGGAGCCGGCGCGCCTGCCCGGCCTGGTCATGTCGCTCGACCACTTCGGGCGCGTCGCCCGGCTGCTCCAGCGCAACGTGCCGGTCGATCTCGAGCTCGACGTCGCGGCCCGGTTTCTCGACACCGACCCGATGCAGGCCAACGTCGTGGCCGAGATCCCGGGAACCGACAAGCGCGGCGAGGTCGTGATGCTCGGGGCGCATTTCGACTCCTGGCATGCGGGGACCGGCGCGACGGACAACGGAGCGGGATCGGTCGTGATGATGGAGGTCATGCGGATCCTGAAGGCTCTCGCGACGCCGCCCCGGCGCACGATCCGCATCGCGCTCTGGAGCGGCGAGGAGCAGGGACTCCTGGGCTCGAAGGCCTATGTCGCTCAGCATTTCGCGACCCGTCCCGAGCCCGCCGATCCGGAGCAGAAAAAGCTGCCGGATTGGCTTCGCAAGCCCACGTTCCCGATCACGACGAAGCCGGAGCACGCGAAGCTCGCGGCGTACTTCAACGTGGACAACGGCAGCGGAAAGATCCGCGGGATCTACACGGAGGAGAACGCGGCGGTCGTGCCCGTCTTCGAGAGCTGGATGGCGCCGCTCAAGGATCTGGGCGTGACGACGGTCACGATGCGCGACACGGGCGGAACGGATCATCAGTCTTTCGACGCGGTCGGACTGCCCGGCTTTCAGTTCATCCAGGACGAGCTCGAGTACGAGACGCGGACGCACCACACGAACCTCGACACCTACGAGCGCCTTCAGCGCCAGGACCTGATGCAGGCGGCCGTCGTGGTCGCCTGCTTCGCCTGGGAGGCGGCCATGCGCCCGGAAATGCTGCCGCGCAAGCCGCTGCCGACGGAGCGGCCGGCGGCCCGGAGCGTTCCCGAAAGACCGGTCTCGGGAGGCGCGGCGGGCGGGGCGCGTTGACCGGTTCGAATTCGGGGTGGTAGCGTCCGGCCGCCTTTTTGGAGGACCCTCGTGACTCTTCTGACCGCGGCTCTCGGCCTCTCGACGCTGCTCGCGGCTCCCACGGCATCCGCTTCGCCCGGCCTGGTCGGCCCCGAAGAACAGAGGGCCGCCGCGGCCATCACTCCGGAGCTGCTCAAGGCGCACGTTCGCTTTCTGGCGTCGGACCTTCTCGAGGGCCGCGGGCCGGCCTCCCGCGGCGACGCGCTCGCCCGCGAGTACGTCGCAACCGAGCTCGAGGCGCTGGGCTTCCAGCCCGCGGCGCCCGGCGGAGGCTGGGTCCAGAAGGTCCCGCTCGTCGGGATCACGGCGAAGGTTCCCGGCACGATGACGTTCGCCGCCGGCGCGCGCAAGCTCGAGATCGAGGACAAGAAGGACTTCATCGCGTTCTCCGGCGTGCAGAAGCCCGAGGCGCGGATCGACGACGCCGAGCTCGTGTTCGTCGGCTACGGCATCGTCGCGCCCGAGTACGGATGGGACGACTACAAGAACGTGGACGTCCGGGGCAAGGTGCTCGTGATGATGAACAACGACCCCGAGGACGATCCGAAGCTCTTCGCCGGGAAGACGCGCCTCTGGTACGGGCGCTGGGACTACAAGTACGAGATGGCCGGCAAGAAGGGCGCCGTGGGCGCGATCATCATCCACACGACGCCCTCGGCCGGCTATTCCTGGCAGGTCGTCCAGACCTCCTGGGCGGGAGAGAAGTTCGAGCTGCCCTACGAGGGAGAGCCGCGCGTCCGGATCAAGATGTGGGCCACCGAGGAGGCCTGCCGCAAGATCGCCGCCCTGGGGGGGCTGGACCTCGACCGGCTGCGCGCCGCCGCGCAGAAGCGGGATTTCAAGCCGGTTCCGATGGGCGTGCGTCTTTCCTTCGCCCTCCAGAACACGATCGCCCAGAAGGAAAGCGGCAACGTCATCGGCAAGCTTCCCGGGTCCGACCCGAGATTGAAGGACCAGGCCGTGCTCTATACCGCCCACCACGACCATTTCGGAATCCAGGCCGGCGTGAAGGCGGGCCCGGACATCATCTACAACGGCGCGGTGGACAACGCCTCGGGGGTCTCCGCGCTGCTCGCCGTCGCCAGGGCCTACTCCGCCCTGCCGAAGGCGCCCCGCCGGACGATCTACTTCGCCTCCGTCACGGCGGAAGAGCAGGGACTGCTCGGCTCCGAGTACCTCGCCCGGCACCCGCCGGTCCCCGTCGGCCGAATCGCCGCGGACATCAACATCGACGGCGCGAACATCTTCGGCCGCACGCGCGACCTGACGATGATCGGTCTCGGAAAGTCGAGCCTCGACGCGATCGTCGTCGCGCTCGCCAGGACCCAGGGACGCGTCGTGAAGCCGGACCAGTTTCCGGACCGGGGACACTTTTACCGCTCCGACCAGTTCAACCTGGCCCGGGTCGGCGTGCCGGCGGCCTACTTCGATACCGGCACGGATTTCGTCGGGCGACCGCCCGGATGGGGCAAGGAGCAGATCGAGAAGTGGGAGGCGACGCACTACCACCAGCCCTCCGACGAATTCCGCGAAGACTGGGATCTCTCGGGCGCGGTCGAGGACGCGCGCCTCGACTTCCTTCTGGGCGTCAAGGTCGCCAACGCCGACGCCATGCCAAGCTGGAACAAGGGCGACGAGTTCGAGGGTGCGCGAAAGAAAGCGTTGGCGGAGGTTGGGCCACGCTAAGAGCTCTGGTCTTGAAAACGTCCGCCGGCCGGTCGCGCGGCGACCGCCACCGGCCTGTCCCGGTCCAGAAAACGTTTGCCAGCCGGTCGCGCGGCGACCGCCTGCCGGCCTTTCCCGACAGTTGAACAGCCGGCGGGCGTTCCTCGCGATGGCCGGCCTTGCGGCCGGCGGCTCGTTCGCCGCTTTGCCCGAGCGGAAAGCGGCCGCGGCTCCGGCGCCGCCGCCGATGGTCAAGCCGCGGGCGCTGAAGCCCGGAGACACGGTCGGACTGATCGCGCCGTCCTCCTACGTCTTCGAGCTCTGGGATCTGGAGGCCATTGCGCCGCGCCTGGCCGCGCTCGGCCTCGAATGCAAGTTCGGCGCAAACGTCCGCGCGCGGCGGGGATACCTCGCGGGGACGGAGGACGAGCGGCTCGCGGATCTCCACGCGATGTTCGCCGACCCGCGGGTCGCCGCCGTCTTTTGCCTCGGCGGCGGCTACGGCACCGAGAGGCTGCTCGACCGGATCGACTACGGCCTGATTCGCAGGAACCCGAAGATCTTCCTCGGCTACTCCGACATCACGGGCCTTCACCTCGCCTTCGGAAAGTTGGCGCGCCTGGTGACCTTTCACGGTCCGGTCGCCCTTTCGGCCCTGCCCGAGTGGACCCTCGCGTCGCTCAAGAAGGCGCTCTTCTCCTCGGAGCCGATCGGCGCGATCGACAACCCGCCCGAGCCGGATCCGCTCTCTCCCGAATTTCCCCGTCACACGGTCTCGCCCGGCAGGACGCGCGGCCAGACCGTCGGGGGAAACCTGACCCTGATCTCGACCACGATGGGAACGCCCTACGAGATCGACGCGAAGGGAAAGATTCTCCTGCTCGAAGACACGGGCGAAGCGCCGTACCGGATCGACCGCATGCTCGTGCAGCTGAAGCTCGCCGGCAAGCTCGCCGACGCCGCGGGAATCGTCTGGGGGACGTGCACGGACTGCGCCCCCTCCCGCTCGAGCTTCGAGATCAATCTGTCGATGTCGGAGCTGCTCGACGATCTCCTCGGGAACCCGGGCAAGCCGGTTCTCGCGGGGCTCGTCTTCGGCCACACGAAGGAGAAGGCCACGATCCCGCTGGGCGTCGAGGCCGAGCTCGACGCGACGGCAAAGACCTTCCGGATCGTCGAGGCGGCTGCGCTGGCGTAGCTCCAGTCGGACGGGGCCCCTCGAATCGTCTGCTTCTATGCGACACTTGCCTCGACGATGACCGCGAAGCGAGGCGCGATGTCGCTGCCCGTCCTGAAACAGATGGCGCGGCGGACGGCGATTTCCGCGCTCGATGCCCTGGCGAGCTGGTCGGAAAGCCATTTTTCGCGCCGCGAGCGGCGAGTTGCCGCCGATCCGGCGCGCTGGCTCGCCGAGGAAGAGCGTGTTCTGGCCGAGGCGCTGGCTGCGGTGATCCTGCCGTCGGACGGCGAGGCACCGGGAGCCCGGGAGGCGGCTGCGGCGCGGAAGATCGAAACCTCTCTTGCAGGATCGCCCGCGCTCCAGGCGGTCTACATCCGGGGCCTTCGCGCCCTCGATCGGATCGCGAGGCGAAGAGCGGGTCGGCCGTTTGTGACCCTGGCCGAGGACGCCCGAGTCGCCCTGCTCCGAGACCTCGAGAAGGTCTCCGAGGCGCGCTTTCGCTCGGGCCCCGCGCGACGCCTGCCGAGCCGGCTGCTGCTTCTCTACACGCTCTGGCGGTTTCCGGAGGTCGAATTCCTGAAGCAGTTTGCCGACGACGTCTTCGTCGCCTTCTACACGAGCCCGGTCGGCTGGGAATGGCTCGAGTACGACGGCCCGCCGATGCCGCTCGGCTACCTCGACCCCCTGCGGCGAAGGGCCTGATTCCGAGACGATCCCGGCCGGACCCGGCGGACGGACCGTTCCGAAAGGAGATTGCCGCATCGAACGATGGAAAGAGAAGCGAAATCTGTTGACGTCGTGATCGTCGGCTGCGGCGCCGGCGGCGGGGTCCTCGCCAAGGAGCTCGGCGAGTCCGGGCTCTCGATCGTCGTCCTCGAGGCGGGGCCGCGGTTCGATCCGTTGAAGCACTACCAAACCGACGTCCCCGACTTCGAGGTCCGGAGCGCCCAAACGTTTCGCGCGCGCGACCCGAAGCGCGACCGGTACACGACCGGCGGCTCCTCCTTTCGGTACGATCACGTCAAGGGCGTCGGCGGCTCGACGCTCCACTACGTCGCCATTACTCCGCGCCTCCACCAGAGCGACTTCCGGGTGCGCAGCCGCGACGGGGTGGCGCAAGACTGGCCCTTTGGCTACGAGGATCTCGAGCCCTACTACACGCGCGTCGAGTGGGAGCTCGGCGTCTCCGGACCGAGCGGCGACGAAGCGAATCCCTTCGACCCGCCCCGCAGCCGCCGATACCCCACACCGCCGCACCCGTTCAATCTCGCCAGCCTGGCGCTCAAGCGGGGCGCCGAGAAGCTCGGGCTTCATTTCGTGCGCGAGCCGGTCGCGATCCCCACCCTCGACTGGCAGGGCCGCGTCGCGTGCGTCGGCGCGGGGACTTGCCGTGTCGGCTGCCGGATCCGCGCGAAATCGAGCATCGACGTCACGTACGTCCCGAAGGCCGAGGCGACGGGCCGCGTCGAGATCCGGCCCGAATGCATGGCGCGGGAAGTGCTCATCGGAGCGGACGGCAAGGCGAAAGGGGTCGTGTACTTCGACTCCGAGGGAGTGGAACGAAGGGTCGAAGCGCGCGTCGTGGTGGTCGCCGGCAACGCCATCGAGACCGCGAGGCTGCTGCTGCTGAGCCGGTCCCGCCTCTTCCCGGACGGCCTCGCCAATTCGAGCGGCCTGGTCGGCAAGCACTTCACCGAGCACATGGGGGTCTTCGTCCGGGGGCGCTTTTCCGAGCGCCTCGAACCCTGGCGGGGCGTTCCCGTGGGGGGCCTGATCCAGGACTTCTACGAAACCGATCCGCGCAACGACTTCGTGCGCGGCTGGGCCATCGTGGGAAGCCTCGGACATCACTGGCCGCTCGCGATCGCCCGCCGCGTCGGCGGCTGGGGATCGGAGCACAAACGTCTCATGAAGGAGCATTTTGGCCACGTCGTCGGGCTGGCTTCGATCGGGGAGCAGCTTCCCGATCCGCGCAACCAGGTGCAGCTCGACCCGGTCGTGAAGGACTCCCACGGCCTTCCGGTCCCCCGGCTGATCAACGAGCCCCGCGAGAACGAGCGCGCGATGATCCGGAAGATCACCGCGACGCTGCGCGAGATTCTCGAGGCCGCCGGCGCCTGCGAGGTTTGGGAGGAGGACTTCGAGTCGGGTGCGTCGTCCCACTACATGGGCACCTGCCGGATGGGGGCGGACCCGAAGAACTCGGTGGTGGATCCCTGGTGCCGCGCCCACGACGTTCCCAACCTGTTCCTCGGCGACGGAAGCGTCTTCCCGACGGTCGGCGCCGTGAACCCGGCCCTCACGATCTCGGCGGTGGCCACTCGCACCGCGGAAGGCATCCTCGAGGCGTTCGAGCGGGGCGAGTTCTGAAGCCCCTTTCGGCTTGACGCGGCGCCGCGAGATCGTCCCTCCGGCGACGCCGATCGGATTCGAAGGTCCACGTGAAGTCGGCGTGAAGGCTCCAGACGCGGATTCTCGAAGGACGGATCGGCTCCCGGCGGGTTGAAGGAAGTCCGTCTCCCTTCGGGAAGAGGAGGGAAGCCCGGCGCCCGGCCGGCGGGGAGCCGCGAGGAGCCCCCCGGCCGGGGCCGCCGGAGCGGTCGGTGTCGTTGATCGGAAAATCTTGCACGATATGCACGTTTCGCGAGTCATCTCTGCAAAAAGCGGCCATTTTATTAATGATTGACCAAGAAATTGTGCATCTTTGGCATGTTTCTCGACACAGAAGCCGCAGAATCTGGTAGCCTCTCGGTCCATGAACGGATCCGACATCGCCTGGATGCTCGTCGCGACCGCCCTCGTCCTGTTGATGACTCCGGCCCTGGCCTTCTTCTACGGAGGGCTGGTTCGGTCGAAGAACTCGCTCAACACGATGATGATGAGCTTCGCCGCGCTCGGCTTCGTCGGCGTGGGCTGGGCCGTGGCCGGTTATTCGCTCGCCTTTGCGCCGGGCTCGCTCTTCGTGGGCGACCTCTCGCGGGTGATGCTCTCGGGCGTGGGCCTCGAGCCGAACGGCGCGATTCCCCACATCCTGTTTGCCGCCTTTCAGGGCACCTTCGCCATCATCACGGCGGCGTTGATCTCCGGAGCGATCGTCGAGCGGATGCGCTTCGGACCTTACCTGGCGTTCCTGACACTCTGGGGGATCTTCGTCTACGCGCCGCTGGCGCACTGGGTGTGGGGCGGAGGTTGGCTGGCAAAGCTCGGGGCGCTCGACTTTGCGGGCGGCACGGTCGTGCACGTCAACGCGGCGGCCGCGGCGCTCGTCGCGGCCCTGGTCCTCGGGCCGCGCAAGGACTTCGCCCGGCAGGCGATCCTGCCGCACAACGTGCCGTTCACGCTGCTCGGGGCCGGCCTGCTCTGGTTCGGGTGGTTCGGCTTCAACGCGGGCAGCGCGCTCGGCGCCAATTCCTCGGCCGCGCTCGCCTTCGTCAACACGATGCTCGCTCCGGCGGCGACTCTCGTCGTCTGGACCGTGCTCGATCTGTCGCGCGCGGGCCGGGCGACGGCGGTCGGCGCCGCAACCGGGATCGTCGTGGGCCTGGTCGCGATCACCCCCGCCGCCGGGTTCGTGAGCCCCCGCTCGGCAATTCTGATCGGCGCGGCGGCCGCCTTTCCGAGCTACTTCGCCCTGCTCTGGCGCGCGCGGACACGCCTGGACGATTCGCTCGATGTCGTCGCGGCGCACGGCCTGGGGGGCACGGTGGGGGCCCTGCTGACCGGCGTCCTCGCGGAGAAGGCCTGGAACGGCGGAGTGGCCGACGGCGCCCTGTTCGGATCCCCGCGGCAACTGGCCGTTCAGGCGATCGGCGTCGCCGCCTCGATCGCGTTCTCTGCGGCCGGCACCTTCGCAATCCTGAAGCTCGTTGGCCTCTTCGCGCCTCTGCGCGCCGGCGCCCGCGAGGAGGGACTGGGCCTGGACGTGACCCAGCACGGCGAGGAATCGTACACGCGCGGCGAGGGGGCGATCCTGGTGCTCCCCGACGCCGCGACCTCCGACGCGCGCCTGCCGGCTCCCGCGATGCCCGCCGAAGGGGGAGCGGCATGAAGCTCGTGGTCGCGATCGTCCGCCCCGAGAAACTCAACGACGTCCTCGAATCGTTGTACCGCGCCGAGGTGCGGGGTCTGACGCTCCACCGGGTCGAGGGGCACGGAGGGGAGACGGAGCGGGTCGAGACCTACCGGGGCACGACCGTGAAGATGGAGCTGTCGGAGAAGGTGCGACTCGAGATCGGCGTCTCCGACCATTTCGTCGAGCCGACGGTCCAGGCGATTCTCCGCTCGGCGCGCACCGGCGCGGTGGGCGACGGGAAGATCTTCGTGCTGCCCGTCGAGAAGGTCTACCGCATCCGAACCGGGGAAGAGGACCAGGCGGCGGTCACGCCGATCGGAGAGGACGAGCCCGTCGCCGCACTGCGGTAGCCCACAGTTCGCTAGACTCGGTCGGTGCGGAGCGAGGGCGTTGCTTCCTCTCCCGGATCCCGCCGCGGGCGCCCGGCCGGGGGCAGGCGCCGTTTCCTTGCGCCCTCGATCCTCCTTCTTCTCGCCGCCTGCGCCACCCTTTTTCCGACGCCGACTTCTCTGACGCTCGACGAGAAGGTCGGACAGCTCTTCGTCTACGTCGCGCGCGGCTCCTTCATGAACGAGCGATCGCCGGAGTACCGGGAGCTGCTGCGCCAGGTCCGCGACAACGGCGTGGGCGGCGTTCTCTGGTCCCTCTCCGACGTCTACGAGACGGCCTGGCTCGACCGGCGGCTGCAGGAGGCCGCGAAGATTCCCCTGCTGATCTCCGCCGACCTCGAGGCCGGAGCCGGCATGCGGTTCCAGAACACGACATGGTGGCCCTGGCCGATGGCCGTCGCGGCGACGGGAGACCCGGCCCTGGCCGAACGGGAAGGAAGGGTGATCGGCGAGGAAGCGCGCGCCCTCGGTTTGAACCAGATCGACGCGCCGGTGGCCGACGTGAACGTCAACCCGGACAACCCGATCATCGACGTGCGCAGCTACGGCGAGGACCCGGAAGATGTGGCGCGCTACGTCGCGGCGTTCGTTCGGGGCGCGCAATCGGCCGGCGTCATCGCGACGGTCAAGCACTTCCCCGGGCACGGCGGCGCGCGCCAGGATTCGCACCGATCGCTGCCGCGGCTCGCGGCGACCGAGGAAGCCCTCGAGCGGACCGAGCTCGTGCCCTTTCGGCAGGCGATCGCCGCGGGTGTGCGCGCCGTGATGACGGCGCACCTGTCCCTGCCGGCTCTGGACGCGGCGCCCGCCCCGGCGCGCGCCGAGGGGCCCCGAGAGAACCCCTACACGCAGGAGCCCGCGGAAGTGGCGCAGGACGCCACCGTGCCGGCGTCTCTCTCGGCGGCGGTGACCCAGGGACTCCTGCGCGATCGCCTCGGATTCGACGGCCTCGTGCTCACGGACGCGGCCGACATGGGCGCTCTGGTCGACCACTACGACGCGGGCGAGACGGCGGTGCGAGCCGTCCTGGCCGGCGCCGACCAGATCCCCAAGTCGCCGGACACCGACGCCGCGATCGCGGCGGTCAAGGGCGCGGTCTCCTCCGGGAGGATCTCGCGCGAGCGGCTCGACCGGTCCGTCGGGCGCATCCTGTCGGCCAAGCGATGGGCCGGGGCTCCGGTCGCGCGGCCCGAGGTCCTCTTCCGGGTCCTCGACAGCCCCGAGCACCGCGCGCTGGCCGAGGAAATCGCGCGGCGATCGATCACCCTGGTCCGGGAGGAGCGGGGCTCGCTTCCGCTGCGATCCGGCGGGCGCGTCGTCTGCCTGGCCGTCACCGACGCCCCCGAGCGGATCGGCGGCGATTTCTCGCGCGAGCTCGAGCGCCGCCTCGAGCAATCCCCGCGAGGCTTCGCCCTGGACGGAAGATCCACTCCGGAGGACGTGGCCCCGATCCTCGAAGCCGCCCGGCAGGCGGACGTCGTCCTGGTCGGGCTCTACCTGCGCCCCCAGAGCGGGCGTGGCGCGATCGCGCTGCCTCCTGCCGCGAAGCTCGCCGTCGAGAGCCTTCTCGCTTCGGGACGGCGGGTCGTCGCGGTCGCCTTCGGATCGCCTTATCCGTTGCGCGATCTTCCGGGGCTCGAGACCTGCCTCGCCGCCTACGGCGGCCAGGCCGACGCCCAGGTCGCGGTGGCGCGCGCCCTCTTCGGCGAGACCGCGATCACGGGAAGGCTTCCCGTCACGATCCCGGGCATCGCGCCTCGGGGAGCCGGGATTCGGAAGGCGGCGGAGCGGATGCCTTGATCGCCTGCCTTCTCGCCGCCGCGGCGCTCGCGCGTCCGGCCGAGGCCGGCCTGTCGGCCGCCCGCCTCGCGCGGATCGACGCGGTCGTCGCCGAAGCGATCGGAAGGGGAGAGCTGCCGGGCGCCGTCGTCCTCGTGGGGCGCAACGGAAGGGTCGCCTTCCGAAAGGCCTACGGCGACCGGGCGCTCCTGCCCGACCGCGAGCCCATGACGGTGGACACGGTCTTCGACGTCGCGTCGCTGACCAAGTGCGTCGCGACCGCCCCTGCGGTGATGATCCTCGTCGAAGAGGGGAGGCTCCGGCTGGGCGACCCGGTCGCCCGTTACATCCCGGAGTTTGCGCCGGAGGGAGGCGACCGGGCCAGGGTCACGGTCGAGCAGCTTCTGACTCACCGGGCGGGCTTTCCGCCCGACGATCCGATCGAGCTCTACACGGGAACCCGACCGGAGATCCTCGCCCGCAGGTACCGCCAGCCTCTCGCGCGCCGGCCCGGCGAGGCGTTCGTCTATTCCGACGCGGGATACGAGGTCCTGGGCGAGCTCGTCCTGCGCGTCTCGGGCGAGCCGCTCGACCGCTTCGCGAAGGACCGGATCTTCCGGCCTCTGGGAATGATGGACACGACGTTTCTTCCTCTCGAGGCCGGAGAGCCCGCCTCGCGCATCGCGCCGACGGAACGGCGCGATGGGCGCTGGATGCGCGGCGAGGTGCACGATCCGCGCGCGTACGCCGTTGGCGGCGTGGCCGGGCACGCCGGGCTCTTCTCGACGGCGGACGATCTGGCCCGTTTCTGCCGCATGATCCTCGCGGGAGGGCGCCTCGGAAAGGCGCGGATCCTGTCCCCGCTCGGCGTCGAGGCACTGACGCGCCCGCGCGATTATGGAGACCCCGACGTCCGGGCTCTCGGCTTCGACGTCGCGACCTCCTACGCGCGAAATCGGGGCGATCTCTTCCCCCTCGGCTCCTTCGGGCACACCGGCTTCACCGGCACGTCGCTCTGGATCGACCCGTCCTCCGGAACCTTCGTCGTCTTCCTCTCCAACCGCGTCCACCCGGACGGGAAGGGAGACGTCGGGAGCCTGCGCGGGATCGTGGCGACCATCGCGGCGGCGGCCCTCGAGAGCGACACGCGGGCGGCCGCGAGAAGGATCGCGGACCGGATGCCGCGCCGCCACGAGGTGCTGGCGGGAATCGACGTCTTGATCGAGGAGGGGTTTCGCCCGATTGTGGGCAAGCGCGTGGCTCTCGCGACGAACGCGACCGGGCGAGCCCGCGACGGCCGCTCGACGGCGGAGGTCCTGACCTCGCCGGAGGCGAGGAAGGCGGGCGTGACGCTGCTCCGGCTCTTCTCGCCGGAGCACGGAATCGGCTCCGACCGCGACGAACCGGTTCCAGACGGCGCGGACCCGGCGACGGGGCTGCCGGTCGTCTCGCTCTTCGGCGAGCGCCGGCGCCCGGCAAGCGAGGATCTTGCCGACCTCGACGCGGTCGTGATCGACATCCAGGACGTCGGCGCACGCTTCTACACCTACGTCGCGACCGAAGGGTATCTGCTCGAGGCCGCCGCCCGGGCCGGAGTCCCGGTCGTCGTCCTCGACCGGCCGGACCCGATCGGCGGTCTCGCGGTGGAGGGGCCGGTCGCCGATCCGGACGCGCTCTCGTTCACCGCTTACGCGCCGATCCCGATTCGATACGGGATGACGCCGGGCGAGCTGCTCTCGCTTCTCGACGGCGAGCGGGGGATCGGCGCGCGGCTCGAAGTCGTGCGTCTCTCGGGCTGGTCGCGCGGCCTCTGGCACGACGAGACGGGGCTCGAGTGGGTGAATCCGTCTCCCAACATGCGCTCGGTCGCCGCCGCCGCGCTCTACCCCGGGATCGGGCTGCTCGAGACGACGAACGTCTCGGTCGGCCGCGGAACCGACGCGCCGTTCGAGCGAGTCGGCGCGCCGTGGCTCGACGGCGCGCGCCTCGCCCGCGTGCTCGCGGCGCGCCGGATTCCCGGAGTCACCTTCACGCCGGTCCACTTCACCCCGGACGCCTCGACCTGGGCCGGGCAGCGCTGCGGCGGCGTCCGCCTGACGGTGACCGACCGCGACGCGCTGCGCCCGGTCGAGCTCGGCGTCGAGATCGCCGTCGCGCTGCGCGATCTCCATCCGGCCGACTGGGATTTTTCGAAGTGGGGCGCTCTGCTCGCCAGCCGGAAGGCCTTCGAGCTCCTGCGCCGCGGCGCGACGGCCGACCGGATCGTCGCGTCGTGGCAGGACGGCCTCGCCGATTTCCGCGGCCGCCGCCGGCGCTTCCTGCTCTACGGCGCGGGCGAAAGCGAAGGCGCCGGGTCGCGAGACTTCAGCGGCTCCGCCCCGGGGGGCGGCCGGAGTGCGCGACCTGCCCGTGATTGAGCAGCGCCACGAGGGTGACGCCGCCGACGATGTTGCCGAGCAGGCAGGGCACCAGATAGCCGAAGACGCCGCCCCAGGAAAGATCGGACGACCAGCCGCGGTAGAAGGCCTCGACCGCTCCGGCAATCGAGTGGCGGAAGCCGAACGCCGAGATCGGGGCGGTCGTGAGCCAGACCAGGGTGATCTGTGCGCCGGTCGCGTGCGTCGAGCTGACCAGCCATGCCATCAGCGCGATCAGCCATCCGGCGAAGATCGCCTTGTAGAAGATCGTCCCGAAGTCTCCGTCGGTCGCCGGTTGGGCGATCCGGAGAAGGGCCTCGCGAAAATCCTCGCGGAGCATCGCCGTTCGCGCCGCGGCGAGCGCGAAGAGCAGGGCTCCGACCAGATTTCCCGCCAGCACGATCACCCAGAGCGCGAGAACCCGCCGCAGCGTCGCCATCGTCGGACGCCGGAGCAAGGGAATCACGGGCTCCAGCGTGTTCTCGGTGAACAGCTGGCTTCGGGCGAGCACCACGAAGATGAATCCGATGGGATATCCGGCCGCCGCGGCGGCGTGCGAGAAGGCCTCCGAGGAAACGGCGCCGAGGTAGG
Source organism: Acidobacteriota bacterium (assembly GCA_050257975.1). Classification (GTDB taxonomy): domain Bacteria; phylum Acidobacteriota; class Thermoanaerobaculia; order UBA5066; family Gp7-AA6; genus DATBFU01. The sequence goes on along the minus strand of JBLMXY010000136.1, from coordinate 2,324 downwards.
CCGCGGCGAGGAAGCTGAAACCGATCGTCAGGCCGGCCGCGAGCGCCGACCAGAGGAGGGCGGGAGCGGGGCGCGCCAGCTCCTCCCGGGCGCCCGCGAGGACGTTCTCGTAGATTTCGTCCGCCGACAGGCGGGTTCCGACCGCCGGCGCCTGCTCCTCCGTCCGGGGCTTTCTCGAGCCGGCCATGGCCCTTAAGCAAGGCGCTTGCCGTGCCGGCTCGCTGCCGATCCCTTCGGGGCCGGCGGGCGGGAGGCCTCGAGGCTCGACTCCCGGCCGGGCTACCTCTCCAGGTAGGTGTACCGGGGGAAGACCCCCTCGAACTCCTTGTAGATCGCCTGCACCTCGTCCTTCTTCAGGGGACGGCCGGCCACCCGCCGCAGCTGCTTCCCGATCGCGTCGAGGATCTCGGTCTTGTCGTAGTTCATGTACTCGAGCACCCGCTCGCAGGACTCTCCGGGCAGGACGTCGTCGATGCGCGTCTTGCCCTCCTGGTCGACGGTGACGAGCACCTCGTGGGCTTCGCCGAAGAGGTTGTGTAGATCGCCCAGCACGTCCTGATAGGCGCCCATCAGGCAGACGCCGATGTAGTACGGGTCGCCGTTTCGCAGGCCGTGAAGCGGCAGGGTCTCTTTGATGTCGCGCAGGTCGATGAACTTCTCGATCTTGCCGTCCGAGTCGCAGGTGATGTCGGCAAGCGTGCCGAACTCGCCGGGGCGCTCGTTCAGGCGGTGGATCGGGAGGATGGGAAAGAGCTGGTCGATCGCCCAGACGTCCGGGAGGGACTGGAAGACGGAGAAATTCAGGACGTACTTGTCCGCGAGCATCGTCTCCATGTCCTCGAATTCCTCGGGGATTTCCTTCAGGGTCTTCAGGTCCCGGTGGATCTTTTCGCAGATCTGCCAGAAGAGGATCTCGCCCTTGGAGCGGTCTTCCAGGGAGAGGTGCCCGAGGTTGAAGAGCGTGAAGAGCTCCTCCTTGTACTGGAGCGCGTCGTGATAGCTCTCGCGCAGGGTCTTCGCGTTGACGCTCTCGTAGATGCCGAAGAGCTCCTGGAGGACCGTCGGGTCGGCCGGCGTGACGTGCACGCGGCGCCCCTGCTCGATGCGGTCGGCGACGTCGAGCACGTTGGTCACGAAGACCGAGTGGTACGCGGTCACCGCGCGGCCGGACTCCGTGACGAGGATCGGCGCCGGGACCCTTTCTTCGTCGCAGATCTGCTTGACCGTGTAGACGACGTCGTTGGCGTACTCCTGCACCGAGTAGTTCATGGAGGAGTCGAAGGCCGTCTTCGAGCCGTCGTAGTCGACGCCAAGGCCCCCGCCCAGGTTCAGGTACTGGATGGGAACGCCCTGCGCCCGCAGCTTCGCGTAGACGCGGCCCGCCTCCCGGATGGCCTCCTTGATCTTGCGGATGTCGGTGATCTGAGACCCGATGTGGAAGTGGAGCATGGCCATGCAGTCGAGCATCCGCTTCGACTTGAGGATCTTGACCGCCTCGAGCATCTCGGGGGTGGTCAGGCCGAACTTCGCGGATTCGCCCCCGGACTTCGCCCACTTGCCCGAGCCTCGCGCGTAGAGCTTCGAGCGCATCCCGAGCAGCGGCCGCACCCCCCGGAGCTTCGCGACCGAGAGGATCCTTTCGAGCTCGGAGACCTTCTCCAGGACGAGGACGACCTTCTTCTTCATGCGCACGGCATTGAGGGCCATCCGGATGAACGTCTCGTCCTTGTAGCCGTTGCAGGTGATCAGGCTCTCCGACGGCAGGTCCGCCGCAATCGCCGCGAGCAGCTCCGGCTTCGAGCCGGCCTCCAGGCCGTAGCCGTACCGCTGTCCCGCCTCGATGATGTGCTCGACGACGACGCGTTTCTGGTTCACCTTGATGGGGAAGACGCCGCGAAAGACGCCCGGGTATCCGTACTCGGCGATCGCGCGCTCGAAAGCCTCGTTCAAGTTCGCGACCGCGGCCGACAGGATCTGCGGGAACCGGATGACCATGGGCGTCGTGATCCCGCGCAGCGCGACCTCGTCGACGACCTGCTTCAACGAGACGCTGCGCGAATCCTCGCGAGTCGGGCGCACAAGCAGATCGCCGTCGTCGGAGACCGCGAAGAAGCCCTTGCCCCAATAGGGGATGCCGTAGAGCGCCGCGGCCTCGGTGAACTTCTGCGCTTCCGGGCGCGCGCGGGAGACCGAGGCCGCCGCCCGCGTTCGCCGGAGAGGTCGCGCCGTTGCCATGCCGGAATCGTAAGGCAGATTCGGCTTCAAGGCTTGCCCAGAAGATCGAGCGCCCCCACGGTGAGGGCCGCCGCGCCCGTCTTGATCGT
>JBLMXY010000135.1:0-36947 GCA_050257975.1 Acidobacteriota bacterium | reverse complement strand
ATGAACCTCCTCGAACACCTCGCCTCCGAAATGGCCGGGCTCCGGCAGAGCGGGACGTACAAGGAGGAGCTCGTCCTGGAGTCTCCGCAGGGACCGCGCGTCCGGGTCGGCGGCCGCGAAGTCCTGATGCTCACGTCGAACAACTACCTGGGGTTCGCGAACCACCCGCGCGTGCGCGAGGCGCAGAAGAAGGCGATCGACCGGTGGGGCGCGGGCCTCGCTTCGGTCCGCTTCATCTGCGGCACGCAGGCCCTCCACAAGGAGCTCGAAGCGGAGATCTCCTCCTTCTTCGGCACCGAGGACACGATCCTCTACATGTCCTGCTGGAACGCCAACGAGGGCCTCTTCGCGGCCGTCCTCGACGAGCCGGACGGCCTCTACTCCGACGAGTTGAACCACGCTTCGATCATCGACGGCATCCGGCTCTGCAAGGCGACGCGCCATCGCGTCCCCCACAACGACACGAAGGCCCTCGAAAGGATGCTGGCGGAAGACCAGACCTCGCGCTTTCGCCTGATGATCACCGACGGCGTCTTCTCGATGGAAGGAGAGGAAGCGGACCTCTCGGAGCTCGCGCGGATCTGCGAGAAGCACCGCGCGCTGCTCGTCGTGGACGATTCGCACGCGACCGGCGTCCTGGGCAAGACCGGCCGGGGCACGGCCGAGGAGCAGGGCGTCCTCGACCGGGTCCCCGTCACCACCGGAACGCTCGGCAAGGCGATGGGATCGGCGGCCGGCGGCTTCGTGACCGGTCCGAAGGCCCTCGTCGAGACGCTGCGGCAGAGGAGCCGAACGTATCTGTTCTCCAACACACTGCCCCCCGCCGTCGCCGCCGGGTCGCTCGAGGCGTTCCGGATGCTGCGCGAAGACCCGGCGCCGGTCGCGAAGCTGCGCCAGAACGCCGCCGATTTCCGAAACGCGATGTCTCAGGCGGGGTTCCGAATCCCTCACGGAACCCACCCGATCGTGCCCGTCATCGTCGGCGACACGGCCAAGGCCCTCGCGATGGGCAAGGCCCTGTTCGAGGAGGGCGTCTACGTCTCCGGCTTCGGCTTTCCCGTCGTTCCGCAGGGACAGGCGCGGCTGCGCTGCCAGGTCTCCGCGGCGCACGAGCGCGAGGACCTCGATCGAGCCGTCGAGGCCTTCCGCAAGATCGGCTCCCGCTTCGGCATCATCGCGGGCTAGCCGAAACCGCAAAGGGCCCGGGCGCGCCCGGCGCCCGGGATCGCCGCCACGGGCACTTTCGTGCCGGACATCCCTCCACCATTCGGCTAAAATAGAAATCTCTCTTTTGCGGACCATGAAGATCGTCGTCCTTCGGGCGCGCCTGCTGGTTTCGCCCGCTCTGCTAGCTTTTGTCGCGCTCTTGGACAGCGCGACGGCGGATGCTCTGGATCCCGGCAAAGCGGTCACGCAGTACAGCCACCAGATCTGGCAGGCCCGCGAAGGGCTCCCCCAGAACTCCATTCACGCGATGCTCCAGTCGCGCGACGGCTATCTCTGGCTCGGCACGCAGGAAGGGCTCGTGCGTTTCGACGGCGTTCAGTTCACCGTGTTCGACCGATCCAACAGCCCGTGGATGCGGAGCAACTACGTCCAGGCCCTGCTGGAGGACCGCGACGGCGGACTGTGGGTTGGAACCAACGGCGGCGGCGTCACCCGCTGGAAGGACGAGGAGTTCCTGGCCGCGACGATGCGTGAGGGACTCGCCGGAGACCAGGTCAACTGCCTCTTCCAGGATCACAATGGCGCCATCTGGATCGGCGCCACGACCGGGCTCTCGCGATTCGAGGATCCGCGATTCACGTCCCACGGCATTCCCCCGGAACTGCGGGGCAAGGACATCCGCGCGATCGGCGAGGACCGCCGCGGCGCCCTCTGGGTCGGCACCTACGACGGAAATCTGCTGCGTGAGGACGACGGCCGCTGGACCGAGGAGAGGATCGCGGGCCTTTCCCACAGCCCGATCCGGGCGATCACCCGCGACCGCGCGGGGCGACTCTGGATCGGAACCGAAGGGGGCGGGCTTGCGAGCTGGCGAGACGGACAAGTCGCTCTCTACTCCGTCTCGAGCGGGCTGCAGGGCAGCAAGGTCCTCTGCATCCTGGAGGACCGGGAAGGCAGCCTCTGGATCGGGACGGACGGCGCAGGCCTCTCCCGGCTCACTGGTGGAAAGTGGTCCACCTACTCGAAGAGCCAGGGGCTCTCCAACGGCTTCGTCGCCTCTCTGTGCGAAGACCGCGAGGGCAGCCTCTGGATCGGAACGCACGGGGGCGGGCTCAACCGCTTCTCCGACGGGAGCTTCACCCGCTACGGCGCTTCCGAGGGCCTGACGTACGAGGACATCTCGACGTTCAAGGAGGCCTCCGACGGCTCCCTCTGGATCGGCACCTGGGGAGGAGGCCTGAATCGCATCGAGGACGGAAAGGTCACGTCCTACTCCTCCAAGAACGGGCTTTCGTACGACGAGGTTTCCTCGATCACGGAGGGCCCGGACGGAAGCCTCTGGATCGGGACATGGGGAGGAGGCTTGAACCGCCTGGTCCACGGGCGTTTCCAGGCGTTCCGCGGCCGCGGCCGCCTGGACGCGGGAAAGGTCACTTGCCTCATGACGGACCGCGCCGGCGCAATCTGGGTCGGCACGCTCGGCAACGGCCTGGCCCGCTTTGCCGACGGACGCTGGACGTCCTTCACCGTGCGGCAGGGGCTCCCAAACGACAACGTGCGCGCGATCGCCGAGGCTCCGGACGCGACGCTCTGGATCGGCACCGATGCGGGGCTCGCCCACTTCTCCGGGGGCGTCTTCCGGCGCTACGGGACGGGCGACGGCCTCACGAGCGACGCCATCTACTCGTTGTTGCTCGACCGGGAAGGCGTGCTCTGGGTCTCGACCCTCGGCGGAGGCCTGCACCGCTTCCAGAACGGACGGTTCCTCGCCTACACCACCCGGCAGGGCTTCTTCGACAGCGTCGTGTTTCAGATCCTCGACGACGATTCGGGCCACCTCTGGATGAGCTCCAACCGCGGCGTCTACCGCGTGTCCAAGAGCGATCTGGAAGCCGTGGCGAGGCACCGCCTCGCCGCGGTTCCGTGGCGGCTCTTCGGCACGGCCGACGGGATGGAATCGAGCGAGTGCAACGGCGGCAATCAGCCCGCGGGAATTCGCGCCCGCGACGGACGGCTGTGGTTCGCGACATTGAAGGGAGCCGTCGTCGTCGATCCGGAGCATCTCTCGACCAACACCGTGCCGCCGCCCGTGCAGCTCGAGGAAATTATCGCGGACAAGCGCCGGATCGATCCCAGCCGCAAAGCGCGCATCCCCCCGGGGCCCGGATCGCTCGAGTTCCACTATGCCGGTCTCTCCTTTCTCGCGCCCCAGCGCGTGCGCTTCCGGTATCGCCTCGACGGGTTCGACAAGGAATGGGTGGAGGCCGGAACACGACGGACCGCCTACTACACGAACACGCCGCCCGGGCGTTACCGCTTTCACGTCATCGCCTGCAACAACGACGGCGTCTGGAACGAGAAGGGCGCCACTTTCGAGTTCACGCTGGCGCCGCACCTCTACCAGACGCGGTGGTTCTTCTCGATCTGCGCGGGAGCGCTCGTCTTCCTCGCGACCGGCCTCTACCGCCTGCGCGTCCAGGGGCTGACGCGCCGCAAGGCGGAGCTGGTTCGTCTGGTCGGCGAGCGCACCCGGCAGCTGGAAGAAGCCAACCAGCACCTCGAGCAGGCGAACCGCGCCCTGCGGCGGCTCTCCTCGCTGGACGGCCTCACCGGAATCGCCAACCGGCGCCAGTTCGACGAGGTGCTCGATCTCGAGTGGCGCCGCTCCTACCGGGCCGAGACGCCGATCTCGCTGCTGATGATCGACATCGATCACTTCAAGGCGTTCAACGACGCCTACGGACACCAGCGCGGAGACGACTACTTGAAGGCGATCGCGGCGGCCCTTCGCGACGGGTTGAACCGGCCCGGCGACGTCGTCGCCCGCTACGGCGGCGAGGAATTCGTCGTCGTTCTGCCGGCGACCGACGAATCCGGCGCCATCTCCTGCGCCGAAAGGCTTCGGGAGAGCGTCCTCGCCGTCGAGATTCCTCACGAGCGGCCGGGCGTGACGCTGTCGGCGACGGTCTCGATCGGCGTCGCGACCGCATATCCGCGAGAGGGCTCCTCGTCGGCGACGCTGATCGCGGCGGCGGACGAAGCGCTCTACCGCGCGAAAGCCGACGGCCGGGACCGGGTGCGGATTTCCCAGACGATTGCAGTCTAGCCGTCGCTCCGGCGCCGCGACGGATCTGCGCCTCCGGCGCACCGGCGGGCGGCTCGGCCAAAGGGCCTCGACCGCCCGCCTGATCCCTCGCGGCGCCTGCGCTCCCGCGGCGCGCGGACGTCCTCCGCTGCCCTCGCGGAGATTCCGCGCGCCGCGAGCGAAATGACTCAGGCCGGCAGATTCCAGCCAGTTTCGAGCGAAAACTTCCGCTCGCGACGCGACCAAGTTTCGCGAGGGAAACGACTCGCGGCGCGATCGCGACGGTTTACGCTTCGAGCTTCTTGCGCGCGTTGTTCACGAGGAGGATGCACAGCAGCGCGAAGACCACCGCGCAGAGAACGTCGCCGCCCGGCCCGTTCTTGAACGCCGGATAGAGCTTCGAGCCCAGGTCGAGCTTCTCCAGGATCGTCGGCTTCTCCATGTGGAGGAAGTAATCCCCGACGAAGGCCACCACGGCGATGAGCACGCCGCCGAGCGACCCCCCCGCCACCAGGCCCGTCGAGTAGAGCATTCCCGAGGAGAGCTCGCTCTCCTCCTTTCGTCGCGACACCTTGTCGACGAAGGCCTTCATCATCCCGCCGATGAAGATCGGGAAAGTCGTCGAGAGAGGCAGATACGCTCCCACGGCCCAGGACAGGGCGTGCGCCCCCGCCATCTGCGCCATGAAGGCGAGGAAGACGCCGACCAGGACCGGAGCCCAGGGCAGATTCTGGGCGAGCAGACCCTTGATGATCGTCGCCATCAGCGTCGCCTGGGGCGCGGCGAGCTTCGCGCCGCCGATGCCGTGCTCCATCCCCACCTCGCGGTAGGTGCGATCGAGCAGGAACAGCGTTCCGCCGATCACGACCGTCGAAGCGAGCACGCCGATGATGAAGCCGATCTGCTGCTTGCGGGGCGTGGCGCCGACGAGAAACCCGGTCTTCAAGTCCTGCGACGTCGCGCCGGCGTTGGCGGCGGCGATGCAGACCAGCGCGCCGACGCACAGCGCGACCGACTGGTAGACGTCGCCGGTGCGCCCGAGCAGGACGAAGACCACGCAGGTCGCCATGAGGGTCGCGATCGTCATTCCGGAGATCGGGTTGGACGAGGTCCCGATGATGCCCACGATGCGCGAGGAGACGGTCACGAAGAAGAAGCCGAAGATGACGACGAGAAGCCCCATCAGGAGCGAGCCGGGGAACGGGCCGTGCGGAAATCTCGGCAGGATCGTGATCAACAGGGCGAGCACGATCGAGCCGACGACCACGATCCCGATCCCGAGATCGTCTTCCGTCCGGATCTTCTGGCGCTCTCCCGCGCCTCCGCGGAAGGATCGGACCGATTCCCGGAACGCCGAGACGATCGTCGGGAGCGTCTTCAAGAGCGTCATCACGCCGGCGCAGGCGACCGCCCCGGCGCCCACGTACCGGACGTAGGCGAAGTAGATCCACTGCGCGTGGCTATGAGTCGCCTTCCAGGCGTCCGAGTAGCCGAGCCTTCCCAGGTCGTCGACCAGACGGGTCTCCGGAACGAAGATCGAGATCAACGGGATCAGAGCGAGCCAGGAGAGCACTCCGCCCGAGGCGAGCTCGCCCGCGATCCGGGGACCGATGATGTAGCCCAGGCCCAGGTACTCCGGCGTGACGTCGCTCGCGAGGGTCGCGTCGGGGATCCGTCCGTCCTTGCCCGTGCGAAACCACGTCGCGGTCTCGTTCCAGAAGCCCAGGATCCCGTAGAGGAACTTATAGAGCAGGGCCGCGCCGACTCCCTTGAACACCATGCCCGCCAGATCGCCGCCCCGCTCTCCGGCGATCAGCACGTCGGCGCACGCGACACCCTCGGGATATCGAAGGTTGCCATGCTCCTTGACGATCAACGCCCGGCGCAGCGGGATCATGAAGAGAACGCCGAGCGTGCCGCCGACGGCCGCGAGCACGAAGATCGTCGTGTACCGGAAGTACGCGTCTCCCCCCGCCAGGAACAGGAGCGCCGGGATCGTGAAGACGACACCGGCCGCGACCGACTCCCCCGCCGAGCCGATCGTCTGGACGATGTTGTTCTCGAGGATCGTCGATTTGCCGAGCCTCTTGAAGACGGCGATCGACAGGACCGCGATCGGAACCGAGGCCGAAACGGTGAGGCCCGCCCGCAGAGCCAGGTAGACGGTCGCTGCGCCGAAGAAGATGCCGAAGAAGGCGCCGAGGACAATCGCCTTGAGCGTGAATTCGTCCGGCGACTGATCCGGGGAGACGTAGGGGCGGAACTCCGTTCCCGATTCCGAGTGGCTCGCCATGCGACCTCCGCTCAAAGTGGTTTCGGCGAAAGACCGGGTTGTTTCGGTGAAAGACCGGCCGGGGATTATAAGTGTGGCGTCGCGGTCCCTCCGGGGCCGCCTAGACGCCTCAGGTCCCTCCGAAGCCGACGGTCACCTTTCCGTTCTCGACGATGACCGGGACCTCGCGACCGCCCGAGAGGCGAATCATTCGCTCGAGCTCGGTCGCGTTCTGTTTGACGTTGAAGTAGGTGAAGGGAACCTTCCGCTTCGCGTAGTCCTCACGGGCCGCGCTCGTGTAGGGTCAGGTGTCCTTTCCGAAGATCTCGACTTTCCGCTCTTCCATGAGTCGCCTCCCGACTCGGGATCTTAACCGCGCCTATCTCCTTCCGATGCTATGATTTTCGCCTTTCGCGATGAGCGCGCGGCTGCTGTCGGTCTTCCTTCTGCTGGCCGCCCCGACCTCCCCCGAGCCGAGTGGGAGCGTCTCCGGCCAGGCCATCCTTTCTTCGGGCGGCGCCGTGCGCGCGGACGCCTCCAACGTCGTCGTCTGGCTGGCGGGCGCGCGCCGCGCGGCCGCGCCGCGCGGCGCCCTGCGCGGGCAGATGAAAAGCGACCAGAAGAAGTTCAATCCGCGGGTCCTGGTCGTGGCGCGGACCGCGACGGTCGACTTCCCGAACGCGGACCCGATCTACCACAACGTTTTTTCCGTTTCGGGCGGCAACCGCTTCGATCTTGGCTTGTACCGCAGCGGCGCCTCGAGATCGAAGGAGTTCGATCAGCCCGGCCTCGTCCGCGTGTACTGCAACATCCATCCGCAGATGGTGGGCTTCGTCATGGTCGTCGACTCGGACTTCGCCGCCGTCACGGGGCCCGACGGGAAGTTCCGCTTCGAAGACGTTCCCGCCGGATCCTGGGCGTTGAAGGCGTGGCACGAGGAGGCGGGCGAAGTCTCGGAGCCCGTGACGGTTCACGCGCGCGGCGAGACGGTCGCGCCGGTCCGCCTGGACGTCTCCGGCTTCAAGCCGCAGCCGCACAAGAACAAGTACGGCAAGGACTATCCGCCGCAGGCGGCTTCGGACGATGAGCGCTACTGAGAGCCCTCCCCGGGGAGCGACCACGACCGGCCCGCCGCTGCGGGTCGGGTTGAAGCTGCCTCCGCCCGAGCCGCCGAAATTCTCCCTCACGCTCAAGATCTTTCTCGCCGCGGCGCTACTGATCCTGATCGCCGTCGGCGGCGCGATCGCGGTGTCCGCCTTCCGCTCGCGAATGGTCGCCGACGCGAAGATCGCCGAGGACCTGAAGAAGTCGGGCCCCGCCTGGGAGTCGTTCCAGCAAACCCGTTACGCCGCCCTGCAGCGAGCGCTCGCCGTCGTCGCCAGCAACCCCGGGATCATCGCCCTCATGTCGACACTCGATCCATCCACCGGCCGCCCCGACGCCGCGACGGTCTTCGACACGTTGAAGCGCGAGCAGGCCTCCAACGCCCAGGCCGGCTTCTTCGTCGCGCTCGACCCGCAGGGCGTCGGCATCGCGCGGACCGACCGGCCGCTGCCCTTCTCGGCGGATCTCTCGAGCGTGCCGACCGTCGCGGGCGCGCTGCAAGGCGCGCAGACGGAGGGGATCTGGCTCTCGGGAGAAAAGCTCTACCACGTCGTCGGGGCGCCGGTGCTCGAGGGCGGCACCCGGGTCGTGGGCGTCATCGTCGCCGCCTTCCAGATCAACGACGAAGTCGCAAGAAGCCTCAAGACGCTGACCAACGCGGAGGCGGTCTTCCTCGCCGACGGAGCAAGACCGGGCGAGCCGCCCCGGCCCATCCTGGTCGCCTCGACGTTGCAGGACTTGAGCGGCGCGGTCCTGGAAGCGGCCCGCGTCCGCCCGGCTCTCACCGACGCCGTGCTGCGGCGGGGACAGAACGTGGGTCCGCTGCCCCTCGAGCTGTCGGGCGACACGTACCTCGCCTACTTTCTTCCCATCCGCTCCTCCACCGACCAGCTCGTCGGGGCGGCGGTGGCCCTGCGCAGCCGCGCCAAGGAGCTCTCCGCCTTCCGCCAGATCCAGAACACGCAGATCCTGGTCGGCCTGCTCGCGCTCGCCGTCGCCTTCGTCCTGTCGTACGTGCTCGCGCACCGCATCACCGGGCCCGTCGGGCGGCTCGTCCGGGCGACCGAAGACGTGCGCGTGGGGAATCTCGAGTCCGCCGACCTGCCGGTCGAGTCCCGCGACGAGATCGGCATCCTCGCCCGCTCCTTCCTCGCGATGCTCGAGGAGCTCAAGGAGAAGGCGGCCCTGGAGAAGTACGTCGCCTCCCTGACCATGACGATGGGCGAGGACGGTCCCACCGTCGCGCTGACCTCGGGCGGACGTCCCACCTCCGAGGGCGGGCCGCGCAGCGCCGAGCCGCACGTCGGCTCGCTCTTCGCCGGCCGGTACGAGATCCAGTCGGTTCTCGGCAAGGGCGGCATGGGCATCGTCTACCGCGCTCACGACCGGGACCTCGACGACCTGGTCGCGATCAAGACGCTCCGGAGCGATGCCGTGTCGGCGGACCCCACGCTGCTCGACCGCTTCAAACAGGAGATCCGCCTCGCGCGGCGCATCACCCATCCGAACATCCTGCGCACGCACGATCTCGGGGAATTCAACGGCCTGCGCTACCTCTCGATGGAGTACGTCAAGGGGATCACGTTGAAGCACCTGGTCGAGTCGGACCAGATCCTTCCCATGCCCGCCGCCCTTCGGATCGCCAAGCAGATGTGCGCGGGGCTGGCGGCCGCCCACGAGGCCGGCGTCATTCACCGCGACATCAAGCCCCAGAACATCCTCATCGAGCCGACCGGGGGCCTCAAGATCATGGATTTCGGCATCGCGCGCCTGACCGAAGACCGCGGCATGACGGCCACCGGGACCGTGATCGGCACGCCGGACTACATGTCGCCCGAGCAGGCCCGGGGGCTGCCTCTCGATTTCCGCTCGGACATCTACTCGACCGGGGTCGTGCTCTACGAGCTCTTCACCGGAACGCTTCCGTTCGAGGGCGACAGTCCGCTCGCCGTCGTGCTCAAACACGTCCAGGAGAAACCGCCGTCGCCCCAGGCCAAGAACCCGAAGATCGACCCCAAGGTGGCCGCGATCGTCCTGAAATGCATGCAGAAGGAGCCCAACGAGCGTTACCAGAGCATCAACGAGCTCTACGAGGCCCTGACCAAGGTCCGGGCGGCCGGCGTCGCGGCATAGACCACGCGTCCGGCCCTGGTTTCAGGCACAATCCCAGCCAGTGCGCCGCGTTCTTCGCGCCCTCCTTCTGCTCGCCGGCCTCGCGCGGCCGCTTGCGGCTCCCGCCCAGCAGGACCAGCCTTTCGAGCCGCCCGCTTTCAAGCCCCACTTCACGTTCCGCTGGGATGCGCTCGGCCGCTACGACAACATTTCTCATCTGCGCTTCCGGTCCGACATCTCGCGCGGCCGCTTCGAAGTTCGCCCGGAGGTCGGCTTCCAGTTCTCGGAGCGGTTCCGGATCGGCGTGCGCGGGATCGGCAGCCTCGGCACCGACCACAACAGCGACAACTCACTCAACTTCGACAACTACCGCTCGCGCGGCGCCTGGATCGAGCGCTACTACCTCGAAGCTCGGCCCGGCAACTTCGTCATCGACGCCGGGGCCTTCGGCATGCCGCTGCTCGCGACCGAGATGCTCTGGGACCACGACATCCAGACGCCGGGCGCTTCGGTCACCTACGAGCTTGCCACCGGCGGCGCCTCGACGCTCCTGCTCTCCGCGGCCGGCTTCTACGGGCCGCAGTCGCAGGGTGACCACACCCGGATCGGCGCGGGACAGGCGGTCTGGCGGATCGGGGAGCGCGACCGGCTGGAGCTTCAGGTCGCGGCCTCCTACTGGCACTTCGAGCCCGACGACCTGAAGCTCTTCTTTGCCGACGGCCGCCCGAACCTGATCCGTCAGAACTACGCCAGCGGCCGCGATCTGCTCTCCGACTACCGGATCGCCGACATCATCGTCCGGCTGCGCTTCCCGCTCGGAAGCGTGCCCGTCCTCGTGAGCCTCGACGGCCTGAAGAACTTCGGCGCGCAAGGCGCCGCGAAGGAAGACGGCGAGGCCGAGGCCTTCGAGGGCAACCTGACGCTCGGCCGCGTGGGGACGCCGGGAGACTGGCGCTTCTTCTACACCTTTCAGTACGTCGAACGGGACGCCTTGATCGGCGCCTACAACACCGACGACTGGTGGTTCCACACGTGGTACCGCGGCCACCGACTCGGCCTCGCCGTGACGGTGCTGCCGAACGTCTTCCTCCAGTGCTCGGCCGCGTTCCAGCAACGGCTGGACCGGCACAACTACCTGAATCGCGTCCTGGTCGACCTCGTCAAGATGTTCTAGCCGAAGGGGGACCCCGGGGCGGAAACTCCCGGCTGCCGGTCGTCTGCGACCGCCGCAGCCGGCGGCCTCAGCGGCGGGCTCCCTTTCGAGGCAACAGCTTGTAGCCGGCCAGCACGGTCTCGATCCGGCGCCGCGTCTCGTCGCCGACCGGCACCGCCGGCAGCCGCGCCGTCTCGCCGCACCGCTTCATGAGGGCGAGCGCGCACTTGACCGGTCCCGGACCGGGCTCCCAGCCGTTCATCTCCATCAAGGCGAGATTCTTCTTGTGCAGCTTGCGGGCCGTCTCCCAGTCTCCCGTCAGCGCGGCGCGCACCATGGCCGCCATCTCGGCGGGAATCTCGTTGGAGGCGTCGGCGATGAGCCCCTGCGCTCCGAGGGCGAGCACGGAGAGCGCCGTCGTGTCGTTGCCGGCGAAGAGCAGGAATCCCTCGGGGAGAGAGGCCGCCAGCCTTGCGATCTTGGTGAAGTCGAGCGAGGCCTCCTTCAGGCCCACCACGTTGGGGATCTCCGACAGCCTCAGGACCGAATCGACGGGCAGATCGGTCCCGGTCCGGAAGGGCACGTTCGAGACGAGGATCGGCAGGTCCGTCGCGTCCGCGATCGCCGAGAAGTGCCGCACGAGGCCATCGACGCTCGGCCGTGTGTCCGGCGAGACCGAGAGGATCCCGTCGGCGCCGGCCTGCTCGGCGTCGCGCGCCCAGAAGACCGCCTTGGCCGTGTGGTTGCCGCCCGCGCCGGCGACGACCGGAACCCGTCCCCGCGCCGCCCGCACGACGGCCGCCGTGACCGCCTTCCGCTCGTCGCCGGAGATCGTCGCCGACTCGCCCGTTGCCCCGCAGGGAACCAGGAAGTCGATCCCCTGCTCGATCTGCCACTCGACGAGCTTCAGGATGGCGTCGAAGTCGATGCGGCCCCGCTCGTCGAACGGGGTCACGAGCGACGTGCCGCAACCCCTCCAGTTCGCGCGCGCCTTGCTTTTCACGAACCCTCCCCGAGGTCGCCGGCGGATCCGGCATGCGGACGCTACCACCGGTTTCCGGCATCCCCGAAACCCGGCCGCCGTGGTTCAATAGTCGGGATGTCCACGGCCAAGCCCGGCCCCCTCTGCCCACGCTGCCGGCGGCACGTGGCCGCCTGGAGGCTCGATCACTGCGTCTATTGCGGCGAGCGCTTTCCGGACGGCTTTCGCGAGGGCTACGAGGAGCCGTCGGCCCTCCAGTGGGTCGAGCGGCCCTCGGTTCCTCCCGAGGCGACCCGGCAGCTGGAGTTGATGAAGGTCGTCTCCTTCGAGAAGGCCAAGTCGCGGCCGCTCGGCGCGGTCCTGGGGCTGCTGTCGCTCCCCTTCTTCGCCGTGATCTTCTATCTGCTCTATGGCATGGTCGCGCGCACCTCTCCCGCCTCGGCCGTGCTCGTCGTCATCGCCGGCCTCGGATTCGTGGGCTATCTCGCCTGGACCTTCTTCCGGTCCCGGCGGTAGCGCCGCGTCCCGGAAGCCGAATCCTTCGGGGACGGGCAAGGGTCGCAGCCGTCGGGCAGACGAGAGGAGCGCCGGTTGACTTTCGCGCTGAAGAACCCGTCGGATCTGGTCTCACGCCTCGGCGTGAATCCGGCCGAGAGCCTCCTTCTCGTGGACGCCCCGGAGGCGCTCGAGCAACTGGTCGCGGCGGCGCGCACCGCGCGCGCGCCTCTCGAGGCCGTGACCGAGGAGCGGCTTCGCTCCGTCAAGGAGCGCTTCGACGTCGTCCTCGTGTGGCGGGAGAGCCGCGTGGGGTCGCAGGCCCTGCTCGCCGCCGCGCTCAAGCGCCTGAATGCCTCCGGCGCAATCTGGGTCGTCACCGCGATGCGCAAGGTCACCGGGCCGAAGACGCCCGCCGCGCACCGCCTCGGCCGCCGCGACCTCGAGGAAGCGTTCGCAAAGTCGGGCCTGCGACTCGACCGCGAGGCGCGGTTTTCCTCCTGGCACGAGGGTTACCGATTCGTTCGGGGCGAGAAAGCCGGGAGGGAGGACGCGAAACCGCCCCGACCGGGCGACGCCGCGCGGCCCTATTCGACGTAAGGGAAGAAGCGGGCGGTCACCCGGAAGAATCGGCCGGTCTCGGAGATGACCGTAAGCTGGCAGCGCGTCACCTCGATCGTCGAAGAGATCGACACGCCGGGCGCATTCAACGTCACCGGGTACTTCATCCCGACCTTGAGCGGGTTGTCGAAGTCGAACTGGACGCCGGTGGGCGTCACGTCCAGGACCTTGCGCGCCTTGTCCCAGCGGATCTTCAGCTCGTACTGCTCCGGGCCGAGACGCTTCTTCGAGCCGGTCGGCCGCTTCGGCTTGTCCGGCCCGGGCGGCGGCGGATCGCTCTGTCTTCCAGCCATGGCGGCTCCGTCGCCTCTTTCGCCGGCGCCTACGGCTTCTTGGCGAGGGACGCGGCGAGCCGGATCGCCGGACCCATGCCCTTCTTCTCGCGAACGGCGCGAACCTTCGCCTTCTCGGCCGGCTTCAACCGGCGGACGAAGCCCATGTAGCGGCCTTGCAGCCGCCGCAGGCTTCGAACCCGAGCCGACAGCTTGCGACCGAGCCGCCGCTTGGCCGCGGGAGCCGCTGAAGCGAGACCTTCGAGCGAGGCGAGCTTCTTTCGAAGCTGGTGGATCTCCCTTTGGCGCCACAGCAGGGCGGCTCGAACCTGGGAGGCGCGCAGCTTGCCCTGCTTCACCAGCACCACCAGCGCATACTGGGCCTCGTGCGGGGTCAAATCCATCGTGACGCTGCCTCCCGGAAGCCGCACCCGGGGGCGCTCGAGGCGCCGCCGCGCGCGCGACCGATTGTTCCTATCCGACGCGGATTCTATCAACAAGGCCGCGCCGCCCTGTCAAAGAGGCAGACGAAACCGCCGGCCCGCCATCACGCGAGCACGTCCCGCCGCGCGAAGACCGAAAAGGAGACCGCGAGCGCCGCCAGCGCCCAGATCGTGAGCACGACGACGGAGAACGGAACGGTCATCCCCGGGATCGGCGGCGGCGAGCCCGTGTAGTAGTCGGGCAGCGGGAGGTTGGTGACGAAGAGGTACTTCTGAAACTCCCAGGTCGAAGCCAGGCGGGGCAGGATCGTCCCCAGGATCAGAGCCGCGAACATCGTTCCCATCGAGGCGGCCGTCGAGCGCAGCAAGACCGAAGTCATGAATCCGATGACGCCCACCGTCGCCGTCGCGAACCAGGCCAGCCCGAACACCAGGATCGCGTCCTCCCAGAGCGGCACCGCGCGGACGGCCGAAGAATCGAGCGTCTCTCCCGACAGCCGGAAGCCCGTCAGGACCGGCGCGCCCCAACCGCGGTATCCGTAAGCGAGGCCTCCGAACAGGTAAGCGACGATCCCTCCCAGCAGCACCGTCAGGGCGATGGCGAGCAGCAGGGCGGCGAGCTTCGAAGCGAGCACGCGCCTTCGCCCGACCGGACGCGTCAGCAGGAGCTTGACCGTACCCTCCGCGAACTCCGAGGAGACGATGTCCGCGGCGAACACGATCGCGAGCAGGTGCAGGAGAAGATAGCTCGCCGCGTTGGCGAAGCCGCGGGTGAAGAGCGGCCCCGACGTCTCCTCCGGATTGATGTTGCGGTCCAGGTGGTACTGCAGGCGCGCGATCTCGAACTGCACCCAGCGCCGCTGCGTGTCGGGCAGCCGGCCCCGGCGCAGCCAGTTGCGCATGCGGGCGACCTGCTCCTGCGCGTCGATGCGCCAGTCCTTGCGCGAGCCGAACCGCCGGCGGCCCTCGACCTGGGCGAACACGATGATTCCGATCAGGGCGACCAGGATCAGGAGCACCAGGCGGAATCGTCGCCGCTTCCAGAGCTTCAACACTTCGTTCTCGACGAGCGGCAGGAACCTCATACCGTCTCTCCCCCGGTGACTTCCAGGAACACGTCCTCGAGCGTCGAGGCGCGGCGCTCGGCGGCGAAGACCTCGATGCCCGCTTCGACGAGCCCGCGCAGGGCCGCGGGAATCGCGTCCGGAGGCGCGGCGAGCACGAGCGCGTCCTCGCCGTCCGGCTGCACCCGGCCCGGATGCATCGCGGAAAGGATCTCGGCGGCCCGCGCCGCGGGCCGGGCGACGATCCGAAAGCCCGCGGCCGAGCGCGAGAGCAGGTCCGACACGGGCCCGGTCGCGAGCGTGCGGCCCCGGTGGATGATCGCGACGCGGTCGCACATCTGCTCGACCTCCGCCAGGAGGTGGCTCGAGACGAAGACGCCGATGCCGCGCTCGGAGGCGAGCGCCCGCACGAGGCGGCGGATCTCGCGGATGCCCGCCGGGTCGAGGCCGTTGGCGGGCTCGTCCAGGATGAGCAGGTCCGGCGCCCCGAGGAGGGCCTGCGCGATGCCCAGCCGCTGCCGCATCCCGAGCGAATAGGAGGACACCCGGTCGTCGAGGCGCTCCTCCATCGCCACCAGCCGCGCGAGATCCGGAATCCGGGTCGCCGCCCCGTCGGGCAGCATCCGCGCGAAGTGGAGGAGGTTCTCGCGCCCGGTCAGGTACGGGTAGAGGTCCGGAGACTCGACGATGCACCCGACGTGCGCCATGGCCCGCGAGAAGTCGCGAGCCAGATCGACGCCGCGGATGCGAACGCGCCCCCGGTCGGGCCGCGCGAGGCCGACGAGCATGCGAATCGTCGTCGTCTTGCCTGCCCCGTTGGGGCCGAGAAACCCGAAGACCTCTCCCGCGCCGACGTCGAAGGAGACGTCCGACACGGCGACGCGGTCGCCGAAGCTCTTGGTCAGGTGCTCGGCGGACAGGACCGGATCGGCCACGCAGAAGAATCTCTCACAAGCCGGCGCGCCGAGGGCGCCGTGTCGCCGGGTTCCATATGATCGCGGGGATGGCCCGCGTCTCTTCCCGGCTCTGGCTCTGGCGCCTGCCGGCCTCGATCGCCGTCGCGGCGACGCTGCTCTTCGCCGGCGGCTTCTGGCTGGCGCTGCGCGGCTCGCTCGGAAAGCCTCTCGGGCAGGAGCCTCCGGCGCCCCGCGCGGCGGCGCCGCCAGCCGGCCGGAACGGAGAAAGCCTGCTGCTCGTTCTCGGCGATTCGCTCGCCCGCGGAACCGGCGACGAGTCGGGGCGAGGCTTCGCCGGCGACGTGCTCGACGGCCTGCGCAAGCGCCGTCCGGTCCAGATCGCGAACCTCGCGGTCAACGGCGCCGAGTCGGCCGAAGTCCGGCAGCTCGTCGAGAGCGCCAACGTCCGCTCTCTCGCCGCGGGGGCGGCCTGGATCCTCGTGTCCGTCGGCGGCAACGACCTTTCCCACGCGGCGCCCCGCGCCGACGGCTCGGCGCCCGCCTCGATCCAGGAGGTCTCCGGAGCACGGGAACGCTTCGCCGCGAACCTGCGCGCGATCCTCGCGGCGCTGCGGGAGGCCGCCCCGGGCGTGCCGATTCGCGTGCTCGGCCTCTACGACCCCTTCGAAGAGCGCGCCGCCGCGAGCCGCCTCGGGGCTTCCGTGATCCTGGGCTGGAACGCCGTCATCCAGGAGACGGCGCTCTCGTTCCCCGACGTCGTCGTCGTGCCGTCCTTCGACCTCTTCGAACGCCGCGTGGACCGACTGGCGCTCGACCACTTCCACCCAAACCGCGCCGGGTACGCTCTGATCGCGGCGCGCTTCCTGCAGGTTCTCGAGTAGCCGGCGAGCCCGCGCGGTCGCACGGAGCCTGAACGAGGCCGCCACGCACGACTTCTCATCCTGCCTTCGGGCGCGAGTCGAGAAAGACGGTCCACTCGATGACATCGGACGGCATGAGGATGCCGCTCCTGGCCCAGGGGTCTTCGCGAAAAAGATTCGACGCCTCTTCCGCATCCCCGGCCTGAACGACGAGAAGAGCTCGACTCGAATCGGCATACGGGCCGGCCAGGACGATCCGGCCTTCCTCGAAAAGCCGATCGATGAACGCGGCATGCTCTTCCCACAGCGGCTGTTCTCGTGTGCTTCGTCCCGGCACCCAGGAAGGCCCCGGGTTTCGAAACACGAGGAAGAGCGTGGTGCTCAAGCGACGCCCCCATTCCCCGTTCCGGGGACCCGCGCCGTCTTCTCGCCCTCGAACGCAAACCGCGACAGCCTCCCCTCGCTCGAAAGCGAATGGACCGTCTTCAGGAAATGCTGCAGCCGCTCGAACTTCGTTTCTCCCTCGAGCTCGCACAAGGCCTCCCTCCGCCGGGATCGGGCCTCATGCCAGCGTCGCGACGTCCGCGACACGCTGCCGGTGACATCTGCGGTCCGCAGCAGGCGAAAGCCCGCCCCGCGGATGAACTCCTCGTTGGCGTCCCGCGGCGTGAAGAGAAAGAAGCCGATCGAGCTGCGCGCGGCAATCTCCGCGTTTGAGAGGCAGCCCGTGACGACGATCGGATCGGTATAGAGAAACCGCCCGCCGGGGCGCAGGACGCGATGCCAATCGGCCAGGACTCCCGCCCGATCTCGCAGATGGTTGATCGAATCGTTGCAGAACAAGACGTCGAACGACTCGGCCCGAAATGGAAGCGCCTCGTTGGCATCCGCGACCTGAAACTCGGCCCGGTCCGGAATCTTGCGCGACCTGGCGCGATTCGTCGCGGCGAGCACGGCCGACGGATTGACGTCGACCCCGACCACGGAAGCGCCGAATTCCTCGGCGATCCGCACCGCCGTTCCGCCGGACCCGCACGCGATCTCCAGGATTCTCTGGCCCGGCCGCACGCCCAGCCACCGGCAGAACTCGTCACACTCCGCCGCGGTAATCCAGCTCGTCTGCCCCATGTCCTCGCCGAACGTCTCGACCCGCACGGCCCGGTACACCTCTGCCTCGACATTTCCATAATGGCTGTCGTACAGATCGACCGGCTTCTTCATTGCTCGGGCCCCGGGGCGAATCCCGGACCGGGAAGCCCGCGCGTCCGCGGCGAGGATACCGATCGAAGGCCCGATTCCGGGGCGAGCGCGAGAAGCAGGGGCGACCTCCGAAGCGGACTAGCCGGCCGCCGCCGTCTCTTGAGGTGGCGCCGGCACCAGCCCGTACCTGGCCATGACACCGATCAGCTTTGCGCGATCGGGCGGCCCGCCGGCGTTGACGATTGCCCCGACGTCCCGGAAATACTGAGCGCCGATGTCCGGCGTCAGGACGATCAGCGCGCGGGCCGGCGCGCCGTGCGGATTGCTGAAATGGTGGACCGATCCACGCGGGGTGAACATCCACTCTCCTCGCGCCAGGTCTCGGCCCACGCCGTCGACGGAGTATCGAAGGACGCCGTCCAGCACGTAAACGCACTCTTCGTTGCGTGTGTGGCTGTGCGGCGGGGGAACATTCGAGTTTGGAGGCACGGTCATCTCGAACACACCCATCCCGCCCGTGGCAGTCCCATCGATCAGGTACCGAATGCCCAGCTGACCAACATGGATCGGCTCGCCAGGAGCCGCGCCGCCAGAAGTCATTTCGACCCTCCTTTCGCGTAAAGAATCCCGTCAGCCGCCGGCCACCTCTCGGAATCTGCAAAGCGAGTCCGACACGCCCCACTCGGCAGATTGGAACAGGGCACGATGGGATCTGAAAACCAGGCGCCCTGCCCGCCAATCACGACGAGCATATGGCCATCGCCGTGGGCCCGGCAAAGACCGTCGTCGGGCCCGGTGATGAGGTTACTGTCCTGGCAAGTGATCTCGGCGTGACGGGCGCCTATAGCCCCGGAGCTGGCGTGGCCGGCAGCAAGAGAGCCTCCTTCCACCTGCCGTGGCCTTGCCGGCCGTGCGCTACGGAGAACGAGAAGGCCAGGCGCACGCCTTTTGAACGCCAGGAACGTTGACCGAGCTCACGAGGGTGGCGTCCGCCGCAGCGAAGGGTTGACGCGGCAGCCAATGGCGGCGGCGGCATCGCTTGCCGTGCGCGCCGATTGACGCCGTTCCACGACCCGGGCCTCGACACCGGCGGCTGCCAGAGCTCGCTGGACGCGTCGTGCAGATTCGGACGGCTCTTCGTTCATCGGTCCCGCCGGGCACCGGTCGCCCAACGATATCGTCTGGCGGACCCGCGAAGCGAGTCGGTGGCGGCGAGCGTCAGGCGTCGCCGGTCGAGCCGTCCAGGAACTCGACGATCCCGGACTCCAGAGAGTACTCGGCGCCGACCACGACGAGACGGTTGTCCTCGAGGTGCCGTCTGAGACTCCGGGACCCGCGACGGAGATGGCTTACGGAGGCCCGCACGTTGGCTCGAACGGCGCGCGCCACGAGGGCCGCCGGGTCGTCCCGCAGCTCGGTGGCGAGTAACGCCTCGACGGAGGGACGCACGCGATCGACAATGGACCGCAAATTCCGAGACTGATGCTCCGTCGGCCGCGTGAGCTCCTGCAGCGTGGCGACCACGGCCCCGCATCGGGAGTGCCCAAGGACGACGACCAGGGGTGTTCCGAAACGCTCGACAGCGAATTCGACGCTACCGATCTGCGAGGCAGCGACGATGTTCCCGGCGACCCGGATGACAAAAAGGTCGCCCAACCCTTGATCGAAGACGATTTCTGCCGGCACGCGGGAATCGGAACAGCCGAGGACAATCGCGAAGGGCTCCTGGCCGACCACCAGCTCGGCACGACGGAGCTGGCTCGCGACCGCGCCGCTTCCGCGGCCCGCGGCGAAGCGCTGATTCCCGGTCTTGAGGCGGTCAAGAGCCTCGTCTGCCGAGATCATGAAAGGACGTCCTTGGGCCGCCTCCCGGGCTCACACACCGGGCGGCCGATTCCGGCTCGATGCTCATTCACGCGGCAACGTACTCCGGCAGCTCGAGATCGTCGTGCAGTGAGCGCGCAAGGAACCGCTTCGCGAAGAACCGGATGGAGAGCGCGTTGACGGCGGCGTTTCGCGCTTTGAGCGCGAGCGCCGTCTGCGGGGCGAAGAAGGCGCGGAACCGTAGAGCCGCCTTCTGCTTTGCGGTCACGAACGGGCGCAGCCGCGCTTCGTACGCGAGGAAGGCTCGTGCGACATCGCCATGGGCTCGGTGAAGCTCCCCGGCGAGCACGTACGCCTCGATCATCGCCAGGCCGGTGCCCTCCCCGGCCAGAAGTGAGGCGCAGGCTGCCGCGTCTCCGAGCAGGCCGACGCGTCCCGAGGACCAGCGCGGGAGGTGGATTTGGCTGACGCGATCGAAGTAGACGTCGTCGACCTCGTCCATTCGATCCAGGATCTCGGGCACCTCCCAGCTCATGCCGCCGAACGCGCGCCGTAAAGCCTCTTTCTGCCGCTCCCGCGGAGGATCGCCGTCGATGAGCTCCGCGCGGCACACGAGCAAAACCAGAGTCTCGCCGTGGCGCAGCGCCACGCGCGCGACTTGACGCCTGGGCACGGTGTGCGAGACATACGTCAGCTCGTCGCGGCACGGATAGTCCGGGATGCGAAAGGCTGCGACGTAGCAGCCCAGGGATGTTTCGAACTGCGCCTCCGGTCCGAATGCCAGCTCCCGCACCTGCGAGTGCAGCCCGTCGGCGCCGACCACCAGATCGAAGCGCTCTTTCCGTCCGTCGGAGAGAGTCGCGGTCACTCCGTCGGCGTCTTGCTCGATCGCCGTGACACACACGCCGAAATGGGCCGGAATGCCCTCGCAGGCGCCGAAGAGCGCGGCCGCCAGGTCGGCCCGGGCGAGGCTGATGAAGCGCCCCCGGAGCAGCTCGCGCATCGGCGTGACGTCCAGCGCCGCCTCTTCGCGACCATCGGCGTCGACCATGCGGAGGCGTTCCATCAAGTAGCAGCGTTCGCGCAGGGCCGGGACGAGCCCCATGCGCTCCGCAATCTCGTAGCCGAGACCCCAGAAGTCGATGAGGTAGCCTCCGGTGCGCGGCGCCGGCGCCTTCTCGAACAGCACGGGCTCATGGCCCGCCCGTCGCAGCCAGTAGGCCAGCGTCGGTCCCGCCACCCCGGTTCCGTTGATGGCAACTCTCATTTCTCACCCCTTTCGCCGGAGGATGCGACGGCGTCCATCGCCGCGGCATCGAACGCCCCGACATGCCGTGGGGGCTCCCGTCCCGCGGGAAAGCAAGCGGGGTTCCACCCGTTGGCAGCCGAGCCACGTTCGCGCCTTCCCCGACCGCGCACCGCGCCTACAGGATCCGGTAGATGCGAGACGGACTCCTCCTTCCACGCGAACGGCATCATGGTACCAACGTCGTGAGAGGGGCTCGCTGCTCTCGAAAGAAGGAATCCGTGGTTGATCCGACGGCCACCGTCGGCCCGCCGGCGGCCAAAGAGGCGGCCACGTGGCGCGGAGGCCCGGCATCGCCCCGTCTCCTTCCGGTTCGGCAAAGGGTCGACACATTCCGAAGCGGACCGGCTAGACTGACCTCAGTCGGGCCTTCGGTCGGCCATTGGAGTTCCGGGACCTGGGTGGCCTCACCGACCAGAGCCCGTTGGAAGACATGCGAGATCTCATCGACGGCCTCTCGAAAGAGCGAGATCGGAAGCGAGGCATCATGCGAACGGGAACCGGTGCCGCCCTCGTGCTTTTCCTCGCCGCTGGAATCGGTTGCGCAAGTTACCAGCAGACTTCGGCGGCGACCAAGAACGTCTGGTCCGTCCGTATCGCGAAAAGCCGGGCCGAGGTCGAGAATTGCAGGCATCTCGGCCTCGTGGACGCCAACGACTCCAGCCGGGGCTGTGGCCTCACGGCCCAGCCATCAACGCTGGAATGCCTCCGGTACCAGGTGGCGCTCGCCGGCGGCGACACGCTGTTCGACAGGGGCCTCGTCGGGGATGCCTACGACTGCTCGGGCCGAGCCGCCGCCTCCGCGACGCCTTCTCCCGTTGCGCCGCCTCCGAGCACTCCGGCGCCCGCGCCGGGCTCCGCCGAACCGGCGCCGTCTCCAGCGACCGCCCGATCGGCGATGACACCCTCGCCTGTGACGGAGACTCCTCTCGCTCCGACTCCCCCTCCGACCGCCATCGCGACGCCCACGCCCACGGCGCCCGCAGCAAATGTCGGCGTTCGGATCGTCGAGAGCCGCTCGGCATTGAAGGGCTGCGTCTACCTCGACGAGATCGACCTCAAAGCCGAGTGTCCTTCGGCCGCCGGCGTCTCATCAATGGACTGCGTCGTAGATCGGGCCTCGCGCATGGGCGGCAACGCGGTGCTCATCGAGGCGAACCGGGCCCTGGTCTTTTCCTGCAAGAACGGACGATAGCGGGGTTTCGGCGGGGCTCGAATCGTCGCGGGCCCCATGCGGCAGGGCGGGACGAGGGTTTCAACGAACACTCGCCCCGCGATTCAGACGCCTCACGCGGCAGGGCATCCTCGGAAAATCGCAGCCTCCCTCGACCAGTGGAACCCCGCGGCGGCCCGCTCAGTCGCGCCGGCGAAATGCGCGATGGTGGGCGCGCCCGTGAAACCGCGGCGAGGCGAGGAAGCGGCCGCTCCGGAAGCGATGAACCGGCACCCAGTGGGCATGGCGGGTTCCGTGAATCGCGCAGAATCGCACCGGCTCGAAGAACCCGAAACCGAAGTGCGCCCGATAAAACACGCGATGCGGAAAGGCCGGATACCCGACATCAAACGCAACGACGGCATGCGGCGGGCGCAAGCCGCGGCCCCAATCGTGCGCGGCCGCCGGGCTCGCCGCGGCGAAGAGAGCGGCCGCCGCCAGGGCCGCCGGAAAAGCGATCGAACGCAATGGGCTTCTCATGAGCACCTCCGTCGCCGGAACGAACGCAATCACGGTGCCAGAGGCAAGCCACTGGCAGGAAAGCGCTTCCGGAAGGCGGCCCGGGGCTCGCCGTCCATTGCGGGAGGCACTCCGACGCCGGGAGAGGTCGGCTACCGGAAGAGGCGGAAGAGGAAGCGCCCGATCGCGACGAGGATCGATCCCAGCATGCTCCAGCGGTTGAGCCGCGCCGAAAAGGTGTTGCGCCCCATGAGCCGGAACGCCGAGGTCGCGCTCGCCGCGAGCATCCCCCCCCAGAAGCCGAACGAAGTCCAGCGCTCGCGCTTCTGCTCGAAGCGCTCGCGCGCGTCGAGGATCGCGGACGCGAGCTCTCGCCGCTCCCCCTCGGCCCGCGCGGAGAGCTCCGCCAGCCGCTCCTCGCGCGTGCTCACGAGGCGCCCTCGCGAAGCCGCGCTTCCATCTCTTCGGCCGAGAGCGGTCCCGGGGTCGGCGCGTCCGGCTTGCCGGCGGACTCTCTCGCTTCCCGCTCCCCGACGCCGACGGCCCGGCGGACGGCCTCGAGGTCCCGATCGACTTCGCGGCGCGTCGCGGGAAACTCGAAGGGGCGCAGCCGCGACATCTTCTTCACGCCGAGCCAGCCGGCCACGCCCGCGATGATGAGGTAGAGGACGAACGTCGCGAGGATCCCGAGGATCGGCCCGCCCAGAAGCCGCGACAGCACGGCCGCCAGCAGCGCGGTCAGGAGCAGTCCCGCGATCACGCCGAACAGCGCCGCGACGAAGAACGCCGCGAGCCCCCGGCCCAGAAGGCCGCCCTTCTCGGCGAGCTCCTCCTGGAGGATGGCCGCGCGCGTCTCGATCAGCCGGCCCGCCGCGGAGCCGATCGTCCAGAGACGATCCCGCCAACCGGGCTCGAACCGCTCGGGAGCTTCCTCTTCTCCGTCGCGCATCAGGTCACCCGAAGCGAGAGGGGCGCTCCGTTGCGGGCGCCCGAAAAGCGGGCCTCGACGGGCGCGATGCGGACGCCTTCCTCCCGCAGGCGCTCCGAGACTCGCCGTGCGATGGCGGCGGCCCCGGGCGTGTCGCCGTGCAGGCAGATCGAGTCCGGGCGCAGAGAGAGACGCGCCCCGTCCGACGCGGTCGCGAACCCGTCGCGAGCGAGGGAAACCGCCTGAGCGGCCGCCTCGTCCGGATCGGTCAGGAGGGCGCTCGGGCGGCTGCGCGGAGTCAGGGTCCCGTCGGGCAGATAGCGCCGGTCGGCGAAGGCCTCTGCCGCGACGGGCAGACCCGCCTCGCGCCCGGCCTCGAGCAGCATCGAGCCCACGGCGCCCATAAGAATCAGTCTCGGGTGAAAGCGCCGAACGCCCTCCGCGATCGCGCGCGCGACGTCGGGAAACTCCGCGCCCTGGTGATACAGGGCCCCGTGCGGCTTGACGTGCGAGAGCGTTCCGCCGTGCGAGCGCACGAACCCGTCCAGAGCCGCCACCTGATACAGGACCATGTTCTCGATGGCGTCGGCCGGCATCTCGACCGGCCGCCGCCCGAAGTTCTCCCGGTCCGGGAAGCCGGGATGCGCTCCGACGTGCACGCCCCGCGCGAGCGCCGCGGCCACGGTCTGATCCATGGTCGACGGATCGCCGGCGTGGAAACCGCACGCGACATTGACCGAGGTGACGAAGGGAAGCAGCGCCTCGTCCGCCATCCCCTCGCCGACGTCGGCGTTGAGGTCGATGCTCACGGCCCCCAGATACTACTCCCTCGCTTCGAGCGCCTCCGATCGCGTCACCGCCTCGAATCGCACGGTCCGGCCCGGGGGCGCCTGGACGATCCGGGCCCAGTCGGCCGCGATCACGGTTCCGAGCCTCGCATAGCCTCCCGTGACGGGCCGGTCGGGCCCGAGCAGGATGGGCTGCCCGTCCGGCGGAACCTGGATCGTGCCCAGGGCGGTTCCCTCGGGAGGCATCTCGAGGGAGCCGACGCCTTCGACCGCGGAGCCCTCGAGGCGGATCCCTCTGCGGTCGCTCGTGGAGGACACGCGAAACGCGGTCGAAAGGAAGTTGTCCACGGCGCGGGAGTCGAAGAGGCGATCCCGGCGGGGGTCGAGCACGACGCGCAGGACGACGGCGCCATCCGCTCCGATCGGGGCGGAGCGCTCGGGCCCGGTGACCGCGTCCTGGCGTTTGCCGCCGCCGCGCATCAGGATGTGCCCCGATTCCAGGCGGCGCGTCAGGCCGAGCCGTCCGGGCGCCTGGAGCCCCCCTTCCACGCAAAGGTAGGCGCGCGTTCCGGACCGGGCCGGGGCGAAGCGGAGCCGGTCGCCCGAGGCGAGGCGGATCGGGGACTCGGCGCGCTGAAAGACGCCGTTGCGCTCGAGCGCCATCGACGCCCCCGAGACGCACGCGCCGACTTCCGAGAGGACCTCGAGCTCCGGGCCGAGCAGCGTCATTTCGAGCGCTCCGGTTCCGGGAGCGTTGCCGAGCCGCGCGTTTCCGGAAGCGAGCGCGCCTTCGTCGAACGCCCCGCCCGGAGGCAGCCCGCTCGCGCCCCGATGGACCTGCGGCATTCCCTGGACCGAGGTGAAGACGCCGGGCTTCACGACCCGGAAGACCGGCAGGCCGCCCGGCGAGGTGGGAGATCGCGAGGAAGCCTCCTCGAGCTCTCGCTCGAGCCCGACAAATTGCGCGGCGGTCACCGGCTCGAAGCGCACGCCGTCGCCCGGCCGCAGCAACGCCGGAGGATCCGACTCCTCCTCGAAGAGGCTCACGGCACAGCGGCCGATCAAGCGCCAGCCACCCGGCGTCGAGGACGGGTAGATGCCGGTGTAGGGCCCTCCGATCGCGACCGAGCGCGCCGGCACCCGAGGCCGCGGCGTCGAGAGGCGCGGCGCGTGCAGCGCCGGATCGAGGCCCGTCAGATACGCGAACCCCGGCGCGAAGCCGAGGAAGGCGACCGTGTAGTCGCCCCGCGCGTGGCGGCTCGCGAGCTCCTGGGGTGTCATTCCGGCGCGCGAGGCCAGATCCTCGAGATCCGGCCCCATCTCGCCGCCGTAGAGAACGCCGACCGGGTGCGCGCGGCCCGAGCCCGGCGCCAGTGGCTGCCCGGCTCGAGAGAGGGCTTCGCGCCGCAGGGCGTCGTGGGGCAGCACGCGCGGATCGAACGCCAGAAAGAGTGTTCGGGCGCCGGGGATCGCGTCGCGGAGTCCCTCGATCGGAGCCTTGCAAAGCGCGTCGGCCAGGGCGACCGCCGCGCGGTTGGCCTCCGAGTCCGAGACGCCGGGATACTCGATGACGGCGGCGCCGTCGGCCAGGTCGCAGAAGGCGGGCCCGGACGTCATCGAGGACCGCCTGCGGACGCCACCCGCCGCCGTCGCCAGATGGCGAAGACCGGAACGCCGGTCAAGACCAGCGCATAGCCGGGCCACGTCGTCCGCGGGTTGCCGGCGAGCAGGATCCCGATGAGCGCGATCCCCGCGGCCGCGTAGGCGAGCGGCAGGATCGGATAGCCGGGGACGCGGAAAGGCCGCGGCAGATCCGGCCTCCTGTAGCGCAGCGCGATGACCGCGAGGACGAGAAGAACGTAGAACAGCAGGTCCGCCGAGATGACGTACTTCAGAAGGTCGCTGTAGCTTCCCGAGAGCACCAGCAGGCCCGACCAGGCCGCCTGCGCCCAGAGGGCGTTGCCCGGCACCCCCGCGCGGTTGACGCGCTCGAGCCCCCGGAAGAAGAGACCGTCTCTGGCCATGGCGAAGCAGACGCGCGCGCCCGAGAGGACGAGGCCGTTGACGCAGCCAAACGTCGAGACCATGATCGCCGCCGCGACGGCGGCCGCCGCGGCCGGGCCGAAGAGAGACGTCGCCGCGGCCGTCGCCACGCGGTCCTCCGGCGCGTGCTGAACTCCGGACAGCGGCAGGACGTTCAAGTACGCCACGTTGGCCGCGACGTAGAGGACGGTCACGACGGCGCAGCCGGAGAGCAGCGCGCGCGGCAGCGTGCGCCCCGGGTCCCGGATCTCCTCGCCCGCGAACGTGACGTTGTTCCACGCCGATTGCGAGAACAAAGGCCCGACCATGGCCGTGCCGAGCGTCGCGAGAAGCGCGAACCCCGTCAGCGCGGAGCCGGAGGGCGTCTGCGCCCGAAAGAATCCGGGCTCGGAAAGCGCCCCGGAGCGGCTTCCGAGCAGGAGCCCCGCCCCCGTCAGGCCGGCGAGCGCCGCGAACTTGGCCAGCGTGAAGGCGTTCTGGGTGCGCGTTCCGGTCTTCAACCCCGTGGCGTTGGAGGCGGTCAGGGTCAGGATCACCAGGATCGCGACGCCCTGAACGGCCGAGACGGAGAAGGGACCGGCCGCAAGCAGCCTGCGCGACCCCGAGACCGCGGGCCACAGCACGCCGAGGTACTTCGCGAACGCCACCGCGACGGCGGCGATGGTCCCGCTCTGCACGACGAGAAAGAGGGTCCAGCCGAAGAGGAACCCGAAGAGCGGACCGTACGCCTCGCGAAAGAAGACGTACTGGCCGCCGGCCCGCGGCAGCATCGCGGCGAGCTCCGCGCAGCATAGCGAGGCGACCATCGTCGAGACGCCGGCGATCGCCCACGCCGCCAGGAGCCACCCTGCCGAGCCCACGACTCGCGCGCTCTCGGCCGAGACGATGAAGATGCCCGAACCGATCATCGAGCCGACGACCAGGGTCGTCGCGTCGAAGATGCCGATCTCCCGCGAAAGCCGGCCGGCTCGCGTCAAAGGGGGGGTCAGGCGCGAGGCGGCCGGCCCCCGCCTCGGGTGCGCAGCTTCTCCTCGAGGACGCGCAGGCCTCGCAGCGTGACGAGCGCGAGCACCGTGACGCCCACGGCCAGCGGAAACTGCTCGAGGCCGACCGCCGCGCCGGTCGCGGCGACGAAGAGAAGCGAGGCGGCGGTCGTCAGGCCCTCGATGTGGTCGCTCTCGCCGTGGCGGACGATCGACCCGGCGCCCAGAAAGCCGACGGCCATCACGACGGCCGTGATGACCGGAACCGGATCGGCCCGCACGAGGGGCGAGATCGGGGGCACGAGGAAGCGCTTCAAGAGAACTCCGACGAGGCCAACCAGAAGGGCCGCGGCGCCCGCCACCAGCATGTGCGTTCGCAGCCCCGCCGGCTTGTGAGCGAGCTCGCGCTCGAGACCGAGCAGGGCGCCGAGGGCCATGGCCAGAGCGACTTCACCGAGAACGGTCAGCTGCGCTTCCCAGTTCATGCGGCGGCCGTCATCGCCAGAAGCGGCGCAGCCAACGCCGGCGACGGCGCCGCCGGCGGGCCGTCTCGCCGGCCGCCGCGAGCAGGGCCAGGGCGCCCGCTCCGACGCCGAGCAGGATCCAGCCCGAGCGCTCGGCCGGCCCCGGAGGCGCCGGGATCCGTTCCTTCTCCCACTCCGACGCCGCGCGCCGGCGCTCGAGCTCGAGCTTCAGGCTCTCCTCCCCCCGCCGCATGGCCCAGCGGTGGTTGGCCTCGAACACCGCGCGCAGGACCGGCGCGAGCAGGCGCAGCAGAGGCTTCCGCGCCTCGACCCGCCAGTCGAAACTCGCCCCGACCCACGCTCCCGCCGATTCGAAGCTCCACTCTCCGCGGCCCGCGAGATCCCCTTCCGCCTCGACCACGAAACCGTGCGGGTCGCGCGATTCCGTGACTCGGGCCGTCCACGCGAGCCGGTAGGGCAGCCACCCCCGCGTCACCAGGCGCGTGGCCCGTCCCACGCCGTCCGGCCCTCCCGGCGCGAGCGGCTCGGCCTCGAGGTAGACCGACGGCCACCAGCGGGGAAGATCGTCGGGATTGCGAAGCACGTCGGAGACTTCCCGGGGAGTTCCCGAAACGAGCCACCGAGTCACGAAGTGATAGTCGTGGATGCCCATCGTCTCCCCCGGAGAATCGAGCTTATCGCGGACCCGGTGCGTCTCCCGCAAGGGCGCTCCCTGCGGAACTTCTCCCACCCGCGTGCGTAACTACGAGGCAGGCGGCATCGTCCAAAGTTCCACCGGCGGCGACCGGGGAGGGTCGGTCCCATGCGCAAGCTCTTCAAAACTCTGTTCCTTCTGGCAATCCTCGTCGCCGGAGCAGCGGGACTCTACGCCTGGGCGCGCTCCGGCAAGAGCGACAAGGACGGGCCGAAGATGGTCACCGTCGAGAAGGGCTCGGTGACCGAGAAGGCGGTCGCCGTCGGCCAGATCCAGCCGCGCCAGAAGTTCTCGGTCAAGTCGAAGATCTCCGGCATCGTGCGCCGGTGTCTCGCCCAGGTCGGAGACCACGTCTCGGCCGGCCAGACCCTCTTCGAGATCGCGCCCGACCCGACGCCCCAGGAGCTGACCGACGTGGACCGGCAGGTGGACTCCGCCAGGGCCTCGTTCCAGCGGGCTCAGGCCGACTTCGAGCGGGCCGCCGAGCTCGCGCGCAGCGGCTTCCTGCCCAAGTCGGACTTCGATTCCAAGCGCGAGGCCTTCGAGCTCGCCAAGATCGCGCTCGCCCGCGCGGACCAGGAGCGGGACCTGACGCGCAAGGGACGAATCGCCACGGCCGACATCACCATCGAGTCCAACATCAAGGCGCCGGCGGCCGGCACGATCCTGACCCGAACCGTCAACCCCGGCGACCCCATCACGCCGCTGACCTCCTACCAGCCGGGCACCGAGCTCGCGACGGTCGCGGACATGAGCGACCTGATCTTCAAGGGGACGGTGGACGAGATCGACGTCGGGAAGCTGCGCGTCGGGCTGCCTGCGCGGATCAAGGTCGGCGCCCTTCCGACCGACGTGGTCACGGGGCGCGTCTCGCGGATCGCGCCGCAGGCGCAGCAGAAGGACGGGGCGACGCTCTTCGACGTCGAGATCGAGCTCGATCCCACCAACAAGATCGTCCTGCGCGCGGGCTACTCCGCCAACGCCGACCTGATCATCCGCGAGAAGAAGGACGTCCTGACCGTTCCCGAGCGCGTCGTCATCTTCGAGGACGGCGGAAAGAAGACCTTTGTGGAGCTTCCGGCCGCAAAGCCCAAGGATCCGCCCAAGAAGACCGAGGTCCAGCTCGGCATCTCCGACGGCCTGAACGCCGAGGTGCTCTCCGGCCTGAAGCCCGGAGCGAAGGTGCTCGAGCGGCCGCCCAAGAAGATCACCTCGGCCGTCGACTGACGCCGCCGCGATGCTCAGCCTCAAGGACGCCCTGCGGCAGATGTGGCGCGACCTGCGCAGCCAGAAGCTGCGCACGTTCCTGACGGTCTTCGGGATCGTCTGGGGCACGGTCGCC
The DNA here is from genome assembly GCA_050257975.1 of Acidobacteriota bacterium. Classification (GTDB taxonomy): domain Bacteria; phylum Acidobacteriota; class Thermoanaerobaculia; order UBA5066; family Gp7-AA6; genus DATBFU01. Next base: position 7,135 of record JBLMXY010000135.1, on the reverse strand, counting down.
GTCACGCTGCTGCTCGCCTTCGGGCGCGGCTTGCAGCGGCAGATCACGATCAACGCCGCCGGCATCGGGGACCAGATCTGCATCGTCTGGCCGGGGCTGACCTCGATCCCGTTCCAGGGGCTGGGCAAGGGGCGGAAGATCCGCCTGAACGAAGAGGACGTCGAGGCGATCCGCAGGGAAGCGCGCGGCCTGAACGCCATCTCGAGCGAGTACTCGCAGACGTTGAAGCTCAACTACAACACCAAGACGGTCGCCGTCGACGTCTCCGGGGTGTCGCCCGAGTTCGGCGCCATGCGCAACATCAACCCGCAGGAGGGCAGCCGCTTCCTGAACCCGACCGACGTCCGCGAGCAGCGGCGCGTCGTCTTCCTCGGCAACAAGCTCGCCGAGGACGTCTTCGGCACGACCCCCGCCGTCGGCAAGACGGTCCTGCTCGGCGGCTCGCCGTTCCTGATCATCGGCGTCATGCAGAAGAAGGTGCAGCAATCGAGCTACAGCGGGCGCGACCACAGCAAGGCCTTCATCCCGGGCTCGACCTTCCGGGCGCTGACCGGCGAAAAGTGGGTCGAGAACCTCATCTACCAGCCGACGATTCCGAGCGAGAGCAAGACGGTCACCGCCGGAGTTCGGGAGATCCTGGGCCGCCGCCTCCGTTTCGACGCGAACGACAAGGAGGCGCTCTCCATCTGGGACACGACGGAAGAGTTCGCCTTCTTCGAGATCTTCTTCCTGTCCTTCCGCCTTTTCCTCGGGATCATCGGCTCCTTCACGCTGATCGTCGGAGGCATCGGGGTCTCGAACATCATGAACGTCGTCGTCGAGGAGCGCACCCGGGAAGTCGGAATCAAGATGGCGCTGGGCGCCCGGGCCAGGTGGATCCTGAGGCAGTTCCTTCTCGAGACGATGCTCATCACGGGCGCCGGCGGGGCGATCGGGTTCGCCTTCTCGCTCGCCGTGTGCGCGATCTTTCCCAGGTTCGGCGTCACGGAATACGTCGGAAACCCGGACGTCTCCTTCTCCGTCGCGGCGGTGACGGCGGCGATCCTGGGTCTGACGGGGCTGGTCGCCGGCTACTTCCCGGCCAGGGACGCCTCGTACCTGGATCCGGTCGTGGCCATGAAGCTATGAAACGGCGTATCGAGCAAGCGGACTCGGCTCGCGCGCGGGCCGCCGGCCCCTTCGCGATCTCCCTGCCGCCACGAACGGCTCTTCGCTCTCTTCCGGCCGCGTCGCGCGGCTGCTTCCAATGACCCGCCGCGACCTCGCGCTCGCCTTCCAGCTCTTCTTTCGCTCGGCGCGCCTGCAGAAGAAGCGCGCCACGCTCACGATCGCCTCGCTCGCCTGGGGCACGGTCACGATCCTCCTGCTGCTCGCCTTCGGCGAAGGCCTGAAACGCCAGATGGCGTCCAACGAGCAGGCGATGGGCTCGAACCTCGCGATCCTCTGGCCGGGCGAGACCTCCAAGCCGTACAAGGGGCTCGCCGAGGGGCGGTCGATCCACGTGCGCCTCGACGACGTCGACTACATCCGCGAGCGCATGCCCGACCTCGATGCGGTGTGGGGGGAGCTCACGTCCTGGCGCACGGCGCTCGCCTACGGCCGCAAGACGGTCAACGGGCGGGTCATCGGGACGAGCCCGAATTACGGCGACCGGCGCAAGCACTTTCCCAAGCCCGGCGGCCGCTTCCTCGACCCCAACGACGAGGCGGACAAGCGCCGCGTCGTGTTCCTCGGCAACGAGCTCGCCAAAGAAATCTTCGGAGAAGAAGAGCCGGTCGGCAAGACGCTGCTCGTCAACAACTCGCCCTTCACGGTCATCGGCGTCATGCAGCGAAAGCGCCAGTCCTCGACCTACGGCGGGCCCGACGCGCAGCACGCGATCATCCCCGAGACGACGTTCAAGGCGATCTTCGGGAAAGACCGGTTGAACGTGCTCGTGATCCGCGTCAAGAAGCCGGAGGAGATGGACGACGCGCTCGTGCGCCTGAACCAGGTCCTGGGCCCCCGCCTCGGCTTCGATCCCGAGGACACCCGGGTCTTCGGGGTCTGGAACACGGTCGAGGGCCAGAAGATGGGCGCGAAGATCATGCTCGGCCTGGAGATCTTCTTCGGCGTGATCGGCGCCCTGACCTTGATCATCGGCGGCGTCGGGGTCGCCAACATCATGTATGCCGTGGTCAAGGAGCGCACCCGGGAGATCGGAGTCAAGATGGCGATGGGCGCGCGCCGGCGATGGATCACGGGGCCGTTCATCCTGGAAGGGATGGTCTACACGCTCGTGGGAGGCCTCTTCGGGGCTCTCATCTCGATCGTGATCGTCACGCTCCTGGGGCTGATCCCGTCGGAGGGCAACGACGTGCTGGAGTTTCTCGGAAAGCCGACCCTGTCCTGGCCGATCGGAGCGGCCACGGTGGTGATCCTCGGGACCGCGGGACTGCTCGCCGGCTATTTCCCGGCGCGCCGCGCCGCCTCGATCGACCCTGCCACGACCCTGCGCTACGAGTGAGACCGTCATGAGCACGAACGGGCACGTCATTTCCATGTCGGCGATTCGCAAGGTCTACGACACCGGTAAGGTGAAGGTCGAGGCGCTGAAGGGAATCGATCTCGCCGTGGCCTCGGGAGAGTTCGTCGCCGTCGTCGGGCCCTCGGGCTCTGGCAAGTCGACGCTCATGAACCTGATCGGCTGTCTCGACACGCCGACCGGCGGCACCTACCGCCTCGCCGGCGAGGACGTGGCCGGCCTCTCGCGCGACGAGCTCGCCGACATCCGCAACCGCCGCGTGGGTTTCGTCTTCCAGAACTTCAACCTGCTGCCGCAGATCTCGGCGTTCGAGAACGTCGAAATGCCTCTTCTCTTCGGCGGCGTGCCGCCGAAGAAGCGCAAGGAGCGGGTCGAGAACCTGCTCGCGAAGGTCGGCCTCGCGGATCGGATGGAGCACAAGCCGACGGAGCTTTCTGGCGGCCAGATGCAGCGCGTCGCGATCGCCCGCGCGCTCGCCATGGACCCTGACATCCTGCTCGCCGACGAGCCGACGGGGAACCTCGACACCTCTTCCGGCGGCGACGTCATGAGCCTCTTCGCAGATCTCTGGCAACAGGGACGCACGCTGATCGTGATCACGCACGACATGTCGCTCGCCCGCCGCGCCGGGCGCGTCGTCGAGGTCCGGGACGGCCGCATCATCCGGGAGGGCGAAGCCGAGGCGTAGCCCGCGCTTGCCTCTCCGCCCGCGGAGGCGCGGGCCCGGTGAGGTCGGCGCCTTCCTTCCTCGTCGGCCGGCGCGGCGGCGCAATACTTAACCTAGTTGTTAACTATGGCGAAAATCCGCCGCTCGCCCCGAAATGGAGCCCGAGAGCGACGGCGAGGAATTTCGCCATCTGGTTTCGCGTCACGACGCCGTTCGGGCAGAAGTTGTTGTTGCCGCATCCCGACGTGATGCCGGACGCCGCGAGGGCCTCGATCGCCCGGAAGAACGGATCGCCTTCCGGAACGTCGTTGAAGGTCGCACCCAGAGGCGGACCAGTCATGACCCTGCGCCAGACGAGAACCGCGCCCGAGAGCGACGTGAACGTGCTCGGGAGCGTCACCTCCAGGTAATACTGGGGAAAAGACTCTTCCTGGCCGCAGAAGCTCTTGGGCAGGAGGAACTGCTCGGTTCCGGTCACGGTGAGGCGGCTCACGCCGGCCGACGGCGGCACCGAGCCCGACCAGACGACGTCGGGGCCGCAAGTGGTCGTCGTCGACGTACCGAACCCGGCCGTCATGAGATTTGCGGTGATCGAGTTGAAGGGGTCGCTGCTCGTGACGAAGACCACGGCCTGCGAGAGGGCCGCGCCGTTGGGCAGCTCGACTGGCGCGACGAACCTCGTGAAGTTGTCCACCGTCGGCGTCAGCACGGCCCCGTTCGAGGTGAAACCATCCGAGGTCGACCGTGCGCGAAAGGCCGCGGCGGGGAGAACCTTGAGTTGCGGGAGCGGCCCGTAGGCCTGAGCCCGGGCGACGGCGGCCATCGCGATCAGCGTCAAGAACGAAAGAACCGGCGGCAGTCTCCTCTTCATGATCCCCTCCTTCCGGGCGGTCGCCCGGCTCATTGCTTCCGGCCCCTGGTAAACGCGTCGAGATCCTCGAGCGCCTCCCGGCCGTGCTCGGCGACGGTCGGGTCGGGATCGGTCGCGAGGCCCTCGAAGAGCGTGCGGTCGTCCGAGTGGTGCAGGCCCGCGAGCCGCTGGATGGCGTTCTCGCGGATCTGCCGGTTGCGATCGGAGGTGAACTGCCTCAGGCGCTCGGCCAGGCGCGGATCGTCCGGAGCCGCCCGGCGCCATCCTTCCAGGGCGGCCGCGCGGACATCCTGCAGATGCTTCGGGTCGGCGTAGGACTCGAAGAGCGGCGCGAGCGACGGGTCCTCGAGCTTGCCCAGGCCAAGGAGCGCCGCGAGGCGGATCGAGTCCCAGTAGCGGGAGTTTCGCGAGAGCTGCCGGGTCAGGAAGTCCCTGGTCCCCGCTGCGCGAAGGCGCCCGAGGGAGATCTCCGCGGCCGCGGCGACGTCTTCGGCCGTGTCGGTCTCCGCCGCCCGGCGCAGCGCCCCGGCCGCCGACGCGACGCCGCACTCCCCGAGCGCCAGGGCCGCGGCGCGCCGGACGCGCCGGTCTCGGTCGGAGAGCGCCTTCTCCAGATGTGAGGCCGCCGGCTCCCCGCCGATCGCGCCCAGATCCATGGCCGCCTCCTGGCGCAGTCCCCAGTGCGCGCCCGCGTCGCCGAGCGCGCCCGACAGGGCCGAGAGCGACCGGCCATCCCGCGGGAAATCGGTCGCAAGCTGCCGCGCCGCCCGCAGCCGCCCCGCCAGGTCGCCCTTGCCGAATTCCTCCAGCACCTCGCCGATCGGCCTCTCGTACTTGACCTCGCCGACGAGCCACCCGCCCTTGTCGAAGGTGACACGGAGCGGACGGCGAGCGGACGGCAACGCGATCCTGGTTTCCCAGCCCGACACCTCGACGCGGTGCGTCGCCGCGCCCGCCTCGTCGGCGATCTCGACGTCCACGGGCAGCCGGAAGTCGTTCTCGAACGGTTGATCCGACTGGATCTGCTTGACCGTCAGGTCCACCTGCTTTCTCTCCGGAACCCACCGGGCCGACACCTCGAAGCGCGGATGGCCGCCTCCCTTCTGGATCCAGTCCTGGAAGAACCAGGAGACGTTTCGCCCCGCGGCGCGCTCGATCGCCTCGCGCAGGTCGTTCGAGTCGACGTTGGAAAACTCGTGCTTCTTCAGGTACCAGGACAGCGCCCCGTAGAAGGCTTCGTCCCCCAGGAAGTGCCGCAGCATGTGAAGCACGAGGGAGCCCTTGATGTAGGTCAGCTCCTGCTGGTAGTTCTGCGCCGGCTCCTTCCAGCGGAAGTACTCCATCGGGCGGACCTCGCCGGTCCTGTGGACGTAGTCGAGGTAGTCGTTCAGGTACCGCCAGCGCTGGTAGGTCAGGTCGTCCTCGCCGTGCGCGTGGCCGTTCCAGGTCGTGTGCCAGAACGAGGCGAAGGACTCGTTCAGCCAGATCGAGGAGAGCGACCGGCAGGTCACGAGATCGCCGAACCAGTGGTGCGCGAGCTCGTGGGCGATCGTGTCCTCGTAGGTCCAGATCGGATAGGGCCTCTCGTAGTCGGGCGTCGAGTCTGGCGGATCGCCATCGCGGTGCAGGTGCGACTCGCCGAAGCCGGTCGCGCTCGTCGTCTCCATGGCCCCGACGGCGAACTCCCGAAGCGCCACCGAGTCGTACTTGTCCCAAGGATACGGGTAGCCCATCTTCTCCGAGAAGAACTCGATCATCTTTCCGGTGTTGCCGAAGGAGCGCTTCGCCGCATCCTCCGTGCCGGGCGGCGTCCAGGCCGAAAGCGGGATGCTCCTTCCGCCAACACTCGCCGGCTGGAGCGGGACGCACACGAAGTCGCCGACGTCGACCGTCACGAGGTAGTTCGGGATCGGCCTGTCCTGGATCCAGTGGAAGGTGCGCGTCCCGTCGGGGTTCTCCCGCGGTCCCTCGAGGCGGCCGTTGCCGACGGCGGAGAACCCCTTCGGCACGGTGATCACGAGATCCACGGCGAAGCGGTCGTTGGTGTCGTTGTAGAGCGGCAGCCAGCCGTTGTGGAGCCCTCCTTCCCCGTAGTTCCAGGCCTGCGCCGCGCGATTCCCGGCCGCGGGGAAGAAGTACATCCCCACGCGGGGACGGCAGGAATAGCGGATCGCCACGGCCGCCTCGCGCCCCATCGGCAGCGGCGGATCGAGAGCGACCGCGAGCTTCCACGCCTTCGGATCGACGGTGAACTTCGCGGGCTTCCCGTCGCGCTCGACCCCCGAGACCGACAGGTCCGCCGCGTCGAGGGAGAGCTCCGAGAGCGGCGCGCGCAGCGAGACGACGTCGAGCGTGGCGGTGCCGGCGATCTGCTCCTTCTCCATGTCGAAGGCGAGCTCCGCCCTGTAGCGCTCGACGTGGAAGTCCCGCTCGCGCACGAAGCGCTCGGGCCCCTCGGGCAGGCGGTGCCCGGGCAGGACCTGCCCGGGGCAGGGGAGCGCGGCCGCGGCCAGGACGGCAACGAGAAGACGGCGCATGGGTTTCCTCCGCAAGGGCTGCGCGATTGTATGCCGTCGCCGGAGCGCAGCGAGGGAGCCTGGCGGCCACCGTCGGGATCGTCGTCGAATCTTGTGGATCAGGCGGCCGCCACCGGCCGGCCGCTCGTCCAAAGGGACTCGACGGCCGGCCTGGCTCCCTCGCTGCGCTCCGGCTCCCGCAACGCGAGTCGTTTCGCTCGCTTGGCTCGCGAAACTTGGTCGCGTTGCGAGCGAAAGTCCCATCGAATCGAAGTATCCATATCGCGCCAAAATGGGTCACGAGCTCGCGGCGCGAGGAGTCTCCCGAGGTAATCGAGCGAGGAGCCTCGCGCCGCGGGAGCCGGAGCGCAGGGAGCGATCAGGCGCCTGGTCGAGCCCCTTTGGGCGAGCCAGGCGCCGGTGCGCGGCACGCGCGGATCGCGAGCGCAGCGAAGGCGACGTTATCGCTGGAACGCGTACGAGAGCTTCAGGAAGAACTGCCGGGAGACGGGCGCGAGCCGATAGATCGAAGGAGGAGAGGGCTGGATGTCGCCCTC
>JBLMXY010000134.1:0-15932 GCA_050257975.1 Acidobacteriota bacterium | reverse complement strand
TCCCGCGACCGCGAAGCGCGCGCCGGGAATCTCCCGGGCGACGAGCGCCGCCGCCTCGAGGAAGTAGTCGGGCCCCTTCTGCCGCGTCAGACGGCCCGCGAAGAGCACCAGCGGCTCGTCGCGCGATTCCCGCTCCCGTTTCTTGCGGCTGGGATCGATGGCGTTGTGGACCACCCGGATCCGCCGGCGAGGCACGGCGTAGTGGCGAACGAGCAGGTCCGCCGTGTAGCGCGAGACCGCGATCACGCGGTCGGCTCCCTCGAGGCCCGCGCGCTCGATGTCGCGAACGAAGGAGTCGCCGCCGCTTCCCGCGCGGTCGTACTCGGTCGCGTGGACATGAACGACCAGCGGTTTGCCGGAAACCCGCCGCGCCTGGAGCCCCGCGAGGAAGGTCATCCAGTCGTGCGCGTGGATCACGTCGAAGCGCTCCTGGCGCGCGATGACGCCGGCCCGCTCGGCGTAGCGCAGCACGTCGGTCGCGAGGTTGGGGCCGTAGTGGGAAGGGGGCTCGGAAGAGCCCGCCCGCACCGCCGCGGCGGCGCGCGCAGGCGCCATTCCGGCGTGCGCGCCCGGGTAGGGCGTCAGACTCGTGGCGACGCGGCGAACCTTCAGCGGCGGGCGACGTGGCCGCGGGGCGGCGCGCGGCGCCTCGGCCGCCCCGAGCGACTCCAGGATCCGGAGCCTCCCCGAAGGCTTGCGATAGGGATGGCGGGGCAGCACGAGAACGACTTGCGCGCCGGCCTGCAGGAGGCCCCGCACCAGGCCTTCGCAGGCGACCCCGAGGCCGCCGCTGATCGCCGGGGGGAACTCCCATCCAAACATGAGGACGCGCATGGGAAGGAGTCTTCAGTTTTCAGTTCTCAGTTTTCAGTTCTCAGTCCGGGTCGGTCAAACTGAAAACTGAAAACTGATAACTGATAACTGATAACTATTCCCCTTCCCGCGCCTGCAGGTGCGTGTACACGATGCGGCCGATCTCGGCGACGCTCCAGGCCTGGGCGAAGCAGCCGCGGGGCGTGTGAGGCGGATCGCCATCGAAGATCTCGGAGATCGACCCCATGCCCGCCTCGCGGATGTGGGCGCGCAGGGGCGCCAGCCACAGGCGCATCGCCCGGCGCGAATCCTCCTTGCTCCCGAAGACCCGGAAATGGGCGTCGGCGAAGGGCCCGAGCAGCCAGGGCCACACGGTTCCCTGATGGTAGGCGAGGTCGCAGTCGCGCTGCGTTCCGCAGCAGGTCCCCCGATAGCGCGGATCCTTCGAGTCGAGCGTGCGAAGGCCGAAAGGGGTCAGCAGACGCCTCCGCACGGTCCAGTAGACGGCTCGGGCGCGGTGAGGCGGCAGAAGATCCTCGGTCAGCGAGACGGCGAAAATCTGGTTGGGCCGTACGGAGGGATCCGGCCCGTCCGGCCCGACGACGTCGTAGAGGTTCTCCTTTTCCGCGTTCCAGAAGACCTCGTTGAAACGGCGCGCGACGTGCCACGCCTCCGACTCGAGGTCGCGGGCGCGCGCCGGCTCCTCCGCCAGTCGCTCCAGCCGCGCCGCGCTCTTCAACGCGGCGTGCCAGAGGGCGTTGACCTCGACGGGCTTTCCCGGCCGCGGCGTCACCGGCTGCCCGTCCACGACCGCGTCCATCCACGTCAGCGCCCGGCCCGGCGCCGCGGCGGAGAGCAGGCCGTCCCCGGAGACCGCGATGCCGAAGCGCGTGCCCTGCCGGAACCCGCCGAGGATCGAGCGCACCGCTCCGAGCAGGGGCGCGGGCCGGCTTGCGTTGCGCCTCGCGCGGGCGAACCATTCGACGGCCAGGATGAACCAGAGCGGAGCGTCCACCGAGGCGTACTCCGGCTCGCCCCGCTCTCCGGCGAAATTGTTCGGGATCAGGCCGTCCCGGCGCAGCGCCGCGTAGGTATTGAGCACCCGGGCCACCGCGCCGAAGCGCCCGGTCGCCAGCGCCAGCCCCGGCGCGGCGATCATGCTGTCGCGGCCCCAGTCCGCGAACCAGGGGTAGCCGGCCAGGATCGTGCCGTCGCGGTAGTCCCCTTCGACCAGGAAGACCTCCGCCCGGCGGGCCATCTCGTCGAGCACCGGGTCTCCCGTGCGGGCGAAAGCCTCCCGGCGGCGGCGCTCCGCTTCCATCAGATGGCCGGGATCGGCGGCCACCTCCTCGAGGGAGAAGAGCAGGTAGGCGTCGCCTCCCGGGGCGAGCGAGCCCGTCCAGACCACGGGGCTCCAGAGGTCCTCGACGGCGTCGTAGCCGCGCTCTTTCTCCAGCGGGTAGAAGAAGTCGCGGTACCAGACGGGTTGCGATTCCGTCGAGAGGCCGACGGCGCGCAGGTAGAGGCGGGGCAGATACGGCACCGGACGGACCCAGCTGAGCTCGCCGCGGACTTCGGTGGAGGCTTCCAGGTCCGCCGTTTCGCGCTGCAGCTCGCCCGCGCCCCGAAAGCGCAGCAGGGGACGCAGCCGCAGCCCGACCTCGGAGGAGCCGCGGTTGACGTAGCGCACGATCGCGACCGAGCGGTCGCGCACCAGGCAGAGCGAGCGCTCGATCTCCCAGCCGGAGCCGTGGTAGCTCCAGTTGGGAAAGGGATCGAGCGCGAAGCCGGCGAGGTTGGCGTCTCCTTCGGGGTACACGGCATTCTCATAGATCTGCGTCGAAAGGCCGGCTTCCTTGCCTCCGTGCAGGACGAACTCCTCGCATCCGGCGACGAGCATCCAGCGCCTTCGGGGAGGCGGGATGGCCGGCACGTACCAGCCGTGATAGCGGCGCGTCCTCGCCCCGGCCACGGTACCGCAGGCGAAGCCGCCGAGACCGTCGGCCTCCAGCCACTCGAGGGCGAGGCGGCGGTCGCGGCTCTGCAGTTCCGACGCCGACCATTCCAGCTGGCGCTGGGGACGGGGAATCCTTTCGCTGGCGCTCATGCGGTTGCGAGAACCCCGCGATTCTCTTACACCCGGGCCGTCCGCGGAAGCGCCGGCGGTCTGGCGATCTCCGGACGGAAATTTCGCCCCGGAGGACCGCGTAATAAGATCCAGGGGTTCCTGGCCGCGAGGACGCAGCGGCGCTCGAACCGCGCGGAGAGGAGGACCTTGAGCACCGTGGAAAAGAGCGTCGATCAACTGTGCGTGGACACCATCCGCACGCTCGCGATCGACACGGTTCAGAAAGCCAATTCGGGGCACCCGGGCTTGCCGCTCGGTGCGGCGCCGATGGCCTACGTTCTCTGGCAGCGTTACCTGAAGCACAACCCCCGCGATCCCCGCTGGCCCGACCGCGACCGCTTCGTGCTTTCCGCCGGCCACGGCTGCGCGCTGCTCTACACGCTGCTTCACCTGACCGGTTACGACCTGACGATGGAGGATCTCAAGTCGTTCCGCCAGTGGGGAAGCCGCACCCCGGGACATCCGGAATTCCGGCTGACGCCCGGAGTCGAGGCGACCACGGGCCCGCTCGGGCAGGGAACGGCCAACGCGGTCGGCATGGCGATCGCGGAGAGATTCCTGGCCGCCCGATACAACCGGCCGGGCCACACGATCGTCGACCACAGGACCTTCGCCCTGGTTTCCGACGGCGATCTGATGGAGGGGATCTCCGGGGAGGCATCCTCGCTGGCGGGGCACCTGGGCCTCGGGAAGCTCGTCTTTCTCTACGACGACAACCACGTGACGCTCGACGGGCCGACCTCCTGGACCTTCACGGAGGACGTTCTGAAGCGGTACGCGGCCTACGGCTGGCAGGTGCTGCGCGTGGAGAAGGGCGACGGCGACCTCGAGGCGATCGACGCGGCGATCCGGACGGCGGTCTCCCAGACGGCCAGGCCGACGATGATCGCGGTCCGCACGACGATCGGGTACGGGTCCCCGCACAAGGCGGGCACCAGCAAGGCGCACGGCAGCCCGCTCGGCGCCGAAGAGGTCGCGCTCACCAAGAAGGCGCTCGGCTGGGAGTGGAGCGAGCCCTTCTTCGTTCCGCCCGAGGCCTCCAAGCAGTTCCGCGCCGCCGTCGAGCGCGGGACCCATGCCGAGGCCGACTGGGAACGCCGTTTCGGCGAATACGCGAAGGCGTTTCCGGAGCTGGCGGAGGAATGGCGCCGGGTCCGAAAGGGGGAGCTGCCGCCCGGCTGGGACGCGGAGCTGCCGCGCTGGAAGCCGGGGGAGTCGGTGGCGACGCGGGTCGCCTCCTCCAGGGCGATCAACGCGGTCGCGGGGAGGCTGCCCTGGCTCCTCGGAGGGGACGCGGACCTGTCCGAGTCGACGAAGACGACGATCGAGGGCGCGCCGGGCTTCGACGCGCGAACGGGGATCGGAAACAACATCCACTACGGCGTGCGCGAGCACGCGATGGCCGGCATCGCCAACGGCATGGCATACCACGGCGGCGTGCGCCCGATGGTCGCGACCTTCTTCTGTTTCTCCGACTACATGCGGCCGTCCGTGCGGCTGGCCGCCTTGAACGAACTGCCGGTCCTCTTCGTCTGGACGCACGATTCGATCGGCCTGGGGGAGGACGGGCCCACACACCAGCCGGTCGAGCATCTGATGACGTTGCGCGCGATCCCGCATCTGGCGGTTGTCCGCCCGGGCGACGCGAACGAGACGGTGGAGGCCTGGCGGGCGGCCATCGAGCACCGGGAGGAGCCGGTCGGCCTGGTTCTCTCGCGCCAGAACCTCCCCGTGCTCGACCGCTCCAGAAGCCGGGGCGACGTCTCGCGCGGGGCGTACGTTCTGGAGGACGCGTCGAAGGGCGCGCCGCGCGTGATCCTGATCGCCTCGGGATCGGAGCTGCAGCTGGCCGTCGCGGCCCGGCGCGAGCTCGAGGCCGGAGGGATCGCGACGCGCGTCGTCTCGATGCCGTGCTGGGAGTTCTTCGACAGGCAGCCGCGCGAGTACCGCGAGGACGTGCTGCCGCCCTCGGTGCCGGCGCGTCTCTCGATCGAGGCCGGGGTCACCCTGGGCTGGAAGCGGTACGTCGGAGACCATGGCGGCTCGATCGGCCTCGACCGCTTCGGCGCATCCGCGCCCGGCGAGGTCGTGATGCGCGAGCTCGGCTTCACCGTCGAGCACGTCGTGCGGTACGCCAGGGACCTGCTGAAATGAAAGTCGCCGTCGGCTGCGATCACGCGGGATTTCCGCTCAAGCAGGAGGTCCTCGAGCTTCTCCAGCGACTCGGCCACACGGCGGATGACTTCGGGACCTTCTCGACCGCTCCGGTCGACTATCCCGACTACGCCCGAAAGGTGGCCGAAGCCGTCCTCTCCGGCGCGTGCGAGCGGGGGGTCGTCGTCTGCGGCAGCGGGGTCGGGGCCTCGGTGGCGGCGAGCAAGGTGCCCGGAATCCGCGCGGCGCTCTGCCACGACACTTTCTCCGCCCGCCAGGGGGTCGAGGACGACGACCTGAACGTCGTTTGCCTGGGAGCACGCGTCATCGGGCCGATGCTCGCGGCGGAGGTCCTGAAGGCCTTCCTGGCGGCGAAGTTCTCGGGCGCCGAGCGGCACGAGCGTCGGCTCGGCAAGATCCGGAAAATCGAAGAAGACGCCCGCGGGGGAGTCTTCGACGCATTCCACGGGAGGCAATCATGAGCGCCAATCCGCTTCAGAAACTCGCCGGCCTCGGTCAGAGCGTCTGGTACGACTTCATCCGCCGCGACCTGTATCAGAGCGGGCGGCTCGATCGGCTCATCCGCGAAGACGGGCTGGCCGGCATGACCTCGAATCCGACCATCTTCCAGAAGGCGATCGCCGAGACGAACCTCTACGACGAGGACATCCGGCGTCTTGCGGCCGAAGGAAAGAACCCTGCCCAGGTCTTCGAAGGCCTCGCCGTTGCCGACGTGCAGGGGGCGGCGGACGTCTTTCGCCCCGTCTACGAGGCAACCGGCGGCAACGACGGCTTCGTCTCGATCGAGGTTCAGCCGAAGCTCGCCCGAGACACGGCGGGCTCGATCGAGGAGGCGAAGAGGCTCTGGACGTCCTGCAACCGGCCCAACGTGATGGTCAAGATCCCCGGGACCGCGGAAGGACTGGGCGCGATCCGGACGTGCCTTGCGCAAGGGATCAACATCAACATTACGCTCCTGTTTTCCGTGGACCGGCACCGGGAGGTGATGGAGGCCTACCTCGCGGCGATGGAGGAGCGGGTCGCGCGGGGGCTGCCCGCCGAAAAAATCCGCTCGGTCGCGAGCTTCTTCGTCAGCCGCGTCGACACCAACGCCGACAAGAAGCTCGACGCGCTGGCGCGGTCGGGCTCCGGCAGCGCTTCCGCGCGCGCGAAGGAGCTTCGGGGCAAGCTCGGAATCGCCAACGCCCGGGTGGCCTACGAGGCGTTCGAGCAGACGTTCGCCACGCCGCGGTACCGGACGCTCGCCGGCAAGGCCGTGGCGGTTCAGCGGCCGCTCTGGGCGTCGACCTCGACGAAAGACCCGGCGTACCCTGACCTCTACTACGTCGAGGCCCTCATCGCGCCCCAGAGCGTCGATACCATGCCTCCCGAGACCTTCGACGCCTACCGCGACCATGGCAACCCCGCGGTCCGGATCCGGGAGGACCGCGAGGGGACGCGAGCCGCCTTCCGCGGCCTCGCCGAGATCGGGATCGACACCGCGACGATCTTCCGCGAGCTCGAAGAGGAGGGCATCAAGAAGTTTTCCGATTCCTTCGACGCGCTGCTCAAGGCGGTCGCCGAGAAAGTGAAGGCCGTGAGGGTCGCTTGAAGCTGCGGCTGGGAGGCTTCGAGCGGGTCCATCGCGACGCCCTGGAACGGCTCGTCCGCGAGCGCGCCGTGGACCGGATCTGGGCCGGAGACGCGACGCTCTGGAAGAAGGACGAGGCCCATCGGAAGGTCATCGAGAACGCGCTCGGCTGGCTGACGTCGGCCGAACGCATGCAGGCGGATCTGCCGGGCCTGGCTTCCTTCGCCGAAGAGGTGTCCCGCGAGGCCGACCACGTCGTCGTGCTCGGCATGGGGGGCTCGAGCCTCGCCCCGCTCGTCTTCTCCCTTTCGTTCCCGCGCGCCTCCGGCCGCCCGGCGCTCGAGGTCCTCGACTCGACGGATCCCGCCATGGTCCTCGACGTGGCCGGGCGTTGCGACCCCGCGCGGACCTTCTTCGTCGTTTCCTCCAAGTCGGGGACGACGCTCGAGCCGAACATCCTCTTCGACTACTTCTTCGACTGCGCGAGCCGCTCCCTTCCGGGCCGCGCGGGCGAGCGTTTTGCCGTCATCACGGACCCGGGCTCGGCGCTGGAGAGAGAAGCCGCGGCGCGGCGGGTCCGGCGAGTCTTCCCCGGGGACCCGAGAATCGGCGGGCGTTATTCGGCGCTCTCCCACTTCGGCCTCGTCCCGGCCGCCATCCTCGGCGTCGACGTCGCGGAGCTGCTCGCCCGGGCGCGGAAGATGGCGGAGCTCTGCCGGAGGGACGCCCCCGGCAATCCCGGCGCGATCCTGGGAGCGGCGATGGCCGCCCTGGCGATGAAGGGTCGCGACAAGCTGACCTTCTCGATGGGACGCCCGGTCGAGCGCTTCGGCCTGTGGATCGAGCAGCTGGTCGCCGAAAGCACGGGTAAGGAGGAGACCGGCATCCTCCCCGTCGAGGGCGAGCCCCTCGGTTCTCCCGCCGACTACGGCGCGGACCGCTTCTTCGTGCGGATCGACCGGGAAGGCCGGGGCACGGCGGAGCCCCGGGAGCGGTTGGCGGCCCTTTCCGCAGCCGGGCATCCGGCGGCGCACTACGAGCTTGACGACGCGCTCGACCTGGGCGCCGAGATGTTCCGGTGGGAGTTCGCGACGGCGGTCGCGGGGGCACTGCTCGGCATCGACGCCTTCGACCAGCCGAACGTCCAGGAAGCCAAGGACCGGACCAACGAGATTCTCGCAGGAAAGTCGCCGGACGCGGGCGTCGGGCAAGCGCCGGCGCCGGACGCGCAGGCCGTCAAGGCGCTCCTCGACGGGATCGGACCCGGCGACTACTTCGCCATCACGGCGTATGTCCCCTCGACGCCGGGCAACGAGGAGCGCCTCGGCCAGACGCGCCTGCGCGTTCGCGATGGGAAGAAGGTCGCGACGACCGTCGGTTTTGGCCCCCGCTTTCAGCATTCGACGGGGCAATTCCACAAGGGCGGGCCGCCGACCGGCGTCTTCCTCCAGCTCACGGCCGGGTCCCCGGCCGCGGTCCCGATTCCCGGCAGGCCTTACGGCTTCGAGCGGGTCATCGAGGCGCAGGCCGCCGGCGACCGCATGGCGCTCGCGTCGCGAGGCCGGCGCGTGCTGTCCGTGGAGATCGGCCCCGATCTCGAGCGCGGCCTCGACGATCTGGACGCGGCGGTGGCCGCGGCGCTGGGGTCGCGATGAGCGAAACGGGCGGCGGCGCGGCCGTGATCGAGGCGGGCCTTGCGCCGGAGACGGAGGCCGCGGCCGCCGCGCAGTCCGAGGAGGCCCTGCGTCCCCCCTGCACCCTCGTGATCTTCGGCGCCTCGGGCGATCTGACGCGCCGGCTGCTCGCTCCCGCCATCGCCCATCTCTCGCGCGACGGCGCGATCTCCTCCGATTTCGCCATCGTCGGGGTGGCCCGGTCCCCGTACACGGACCAGGAATTCCGGGCGTACCTGGTCGGCGGCGCGCGGGAGCACACCCCTCCGACGCAGGGGCGGCCCGGGGAGCTGCCCGCGGTCGTGCGCTACCTCGCGGGGGACTTCGCCGACGCCGAAGTGTACGGGAGGCTCCGCAGCACGCTCGAGGCGATCGAGGCGCGGCCCGGACGCCCGCGCAACCGCATTTTCTACCTGGCGACTCCTCCCGAGGCCGACTCGCTGATCGTGTCGCATCTGGGAGAGCAGGGCCTCGCCGCGCCCGAGAAGGGCTGGTCGCGCGTCGTCGTCGAGAAGCCGTTCGGGCACGACCTGGCCTCGGGCATGAAGTTGAACGCCGATCTTCGGCGGGTCTTCGACGAGCGGCAGATTTACCGGATCGACCACTACCTCGGCAAGGAAACGGTCCAGAACATCTTCGTTCTGCGTTTCGCCAACGGCATCTTCGAGCCCCTCTGGAACCGGCGCTACATCGACCACGTCCAGATCACGGTGGCCGAGTCGCTCGGCGTCGAGCACCGCGCCGGCTTCTACGAGAAGGCCGGCGTGATCCGCGACATGTTCCAGAACCACCTCATGCAGCTGCTCTGCCTGACGGCGATGGAGCCGCCGGCCGCCTTCGAGGCGGACGCCGTGCGCGCCGAAAAGGTGAAGGTCCTGCAGTCGATCCGGCCGTTCCGGGCCGAGGCGATCGACGACTGGGCGGTTCGAGGCCAGTACGGCGCGGGTGTGGTCGGGGGCAAATCGGTTCCGGGCTACCGCGAGGAGCCGCGCGTCTCCCCCGATTCGACGACGCCCACCTGGGCGGCCGTCAAGTATGCGATCGACAACTGGCGCTGGGCCGGTGTGCCCTTCTACGTCCGGTCGGGCAAGCGGATGGAAAACCGCATCTCCGAGATCGCCATCGAGTTCAAGCGCGTGCCGCACGCCCTCTTCGGCGCCGACGCGGGCAAGCTCAATCCGAACGTCCTGCGCCTGCGGATCCAGCCCGACGAGGGCGTGTCGTTGAAGTTCGAGGCCAAGATCCCGGGCACCGTGATGCAGGTCGAATCCGTCACGATGGACTTCGCCTACTCCCAGCTCGGCGCCCCCATCCAGGGAGGCTACGAGCGGCTCCTGCTCGACGTCACCCACGGCGACCAGACGCTCTTCACCCGCGGCGACGAGGTCGAGCACGCGTGGCGAGTCATCACGCCGATCCTGGAGGCGTGGGAATCGCGGCCGCCGAAGGACTTTCCCAACTATGCGGCCGGAACCCACGGCCCCGACGCCGCAGACCGATTCATGGAGCGGGAGGGGCGGAGGTGGAGGACGTTGAGATAGGACCTCGGTGTCCGGTGTCCGGTGTCCGGGATCAGGGTCGGGGTCAGGGTCCGGGGACCGAGGACCGGGAACCGGGGGCGACCTATGCTCCTTCCGCGGCGGCGTGCTGCGCCTTGGACTGAGCGACGATCTTCTCCTGGATCGCGTGGGGAACCTCGGCGTAGTGCGAGAACTCCAGGTGGAACGAGCCGCGCCCCTGGGTGATCGACCGCAACTGGGCGCCGTAGGTGAGCAACTCGGCCATCGGGACCTGCGCCCGGATGATCGTGTCATCCGTGCCCGTCTCCATTCCCTGCACCTGGCCGCGGCGCGAGGAGAGGTCGCCCATCAGGTCGCCGACGTACTCGTTGGGGGCCGAGACCTCCACGTTCATGATCGGCTCGAGCAGCGTCGGCCTCGCCTTCTCCATCGCCTCCTTGTAGGCGAGGGCGCCCGCGACCTTGAACGCGAGCTCCGAGGAATCGACGTCGTGGTACTGGCCGTCGTAGAGGGTCACGCGAAAGTCGACCATCGGGTAGCCCGCGAGGAAGCCCTTGCGGCGCGCTTCCTGGATCCCCTTCTCGACGGCCGGAATGAAGTTGCGCGGGATGGAGCCTCCGTAGATGTCGTCGACGAACTCGAAATCGGCGCCGCGCGGAAGCGGCTCGACCCGGATGCGGCAGTCGGCGAACTGGCCGTGCCCTCCCGTCTGCTTCTTGTGGCGCCCGTGGGCCTCGGCCTTCCCTTTGATCGTCTCGCGGTAGGGGACCTTGGGGGGATGAAGGATGACCTCGACGCCGTAGCGCTTCTTCAGCCTCGCCACCGCAATCTCGACGTGGAGCTGCGAGGCGCCGGCCAGATGGAACTCCTTGGTTTCCTCCTCTCGCTGGAAATGCAGGGAGGGGTCCTCGTCGATCAGCTTGTGCAGGGCGACGGAGATCTTGTCCTCGTCCCCTTTCGACTTCGGCTCGATGGCATAGGCGATCGAGGCCTCGGGGACGGCGAGCTTCGGCAGCACGACGGGATGGTCCTTGGTCGTCAGCGTGTCCCCGGTCGTCGTCTCCTTGAGCTTCGCGACCGCGACGACGTCCCCGGCGCGCGCCTCCGAGACGTTGACGTGCTCCTTGCCCTGCGGGAGGAAGAGCCCCGAGAAGCGCTCGTGGACGGAGCGCGTGGCATTCCAGTAGCTGCCGTCGGACTGGAAGTGGCCGGCGCGGACCCGCAGGTAAGAGATCCGGCCGGCGAATGGGTCGGAGACCGTCTTGAAGACCTGGGCGACAGCCGGGTCCTTTTCGTTGCAGAAGATCTTGACCGGCTTTCCGTCGTGGCCGGTTCCCTCGATTGTCGTCCCCTCCGGGGAGGGCAGCAGGGCCACGCAGGCGTCGAGGATGCGCAGGACCCCGATCCCCATCGCGGAGGAGGCGCAGAGCACGGGGAAGATCTTCCGGCCCGCGATCTCCTGCCGCAGCCCGGGCACGAGGTCCCCGGGCTCGAGCGTGCCCTGGGCGAAGAACTTCTCCATCAGCGCGTCGTCGCCCTCGGCCACCATCTCGACCAGGCGCTCGTGCTCCTCCTTCGCCCGCGCCTTGAGGGCCTCCGGGATCGGGCCGTCCACCCGCTTTCCGTCCTCCTGGAGATGCGCCTCCATGCGAACGAGGTCGACCGTGCCGCGGAACGATTTCTCTTCGCCGACGGGAATCTGCAGGGAGACGACGCCCCGGCCAAATTTCTTGTGCAGTGACTCGATTGCCCGATCGAAGGAGGCGCGCTCCCGATCCATCCGGTTGACCACGAAGAGAACGGGGCGGGCGAACTCCTCGGCGAACTTCCAGGCCTTCTCCGTCTGCACTTCGACACCCGAGACGGCGTCGAGCACGATCAGGGCGGCATCGGCCGCGGCGACGGCGGAGCGGGCCTCCGGAGAAAAGATCCCGTATCCCGGGGCGTCCAGAAAGTTGATCCGCGTTTCGCGGTGGATCGCGTGCGCGCAGGCGAGGTTGATCGAGATCCGGCGCTCGATCTCTTCGCCGTCGAAGTCGGTGGGGCAGGTGCCCTCCTCGATGCGGCCGGGGCGTGTCGTGGCGCCGGAGGCGTACAGCAGGGCCGCGACCAGGGTGGTCTTCCCGACGGTGTTGTGGCCCACGACGGCCACGTTGCGGAGCTCGGGAGCGGAGTAGATTTTCATGGGGGCGGATTATATTGAAGGGGCCAGTTGTCAGTGATCAGTTGTCAGTTGTCGGCCCAGGAACCGGAGGTCACCCCGTTACCTTGTCTTGAACTGATGACTGAAAACTGACGGCTGACAACTGTCCATGACCCTCCTCTCCTGCCTCGCGCTCGGCCTGGCCCTGGCGATCGCCGTCGGGCTGCTGACCCTCGCGGGCGTCCTGCTCGGGTGGCTGGTGCCGGGCTGGATCGAGCGGATTCGCGCGCGGCGATGGCCGCCGCGGTCGCCTCGGCCCTGAGCGGCCTCGTGGAAACCCCGGCCGGCGTCCGATTCGATTGACCCCCCGCGCACGGGAGGCTAAAATTTGACGCCGTCTCATCCCAATCGCGCGGATGCGGCGGGGAAATCTCCGTCCCGGGGAAGAGAGGACTGACCTTTCAATCGATGGCCGACAAGGGAGCCGGCGGACCTAGGCTGACCAAGCTCGGCCGTTACGAGGTCTTGAACGAGCTCGGCAAGGGGGCGATGGGGATCGTCTACCTCGCCAAGGACCCGGTCATCGGCCGAATGGTCGCGATCAAGACGATTCGGACCTCGAGCTTCGGAGACGACGACTCCGAGTCGCGGGAGTTCCGGGAGCGGTTCATCCGCGAGGCGCAGACCGCCGGCATCCTCTCGCACCCCAACATCGTCACCATCCACGACATCGGGGAAGATCCCGACACGCAGACGTCCTTCATCGCCATGGAGTACATCGAGGGGCGCAACCTCAAGTCGCTCCTGGCGGAGAAGAACCGCTTCAGCTACGAGCAGATCGCCGACATCATCGCTCAGGTCGCCGAGGCGATCGACTACGCGCACCGCAAGGGGATCATCCACCGGGACATCAAGCCCGCCAACATCATCATCACGACGGACGGCAAGGTCAAGATCATGGACTTCGGGATCGCGAAGATCGCCTCCTCGAACCTGACGACGACCGGCCAGTTCCTGGGCACCCCGAACTACATGTCGCCCGAGCAGGTCTCCGGCGCCGCCGTGGACGGCCGCAGCGACATCTTCTCGCTGGGCGTCGTCCTCTATGAGCTGCTCACCAGCCGCAAGCCGTTTCAGGGGGAGAACCTGACGGCGATCTCGTACAAGATCGTCCACGAGGAGTTCACGCCGCCCGCGGAGCTGTCCCCGGAGGTCCCGCCCGATTTCAACGCGATCGTCGCCCGGGCGATGGCGAAAGACCCCTGGAACCGTTACCAGCGCGGAAAGGACTTCGCGCTCGCCCTCCATCAGCTCAAGGCGCGGCTGGAAGAGCGGCGAGCTCTCGTGGATCTGGGCTCGATGGTGTCGGCGGCCGAGAACATGCCAACGCTGCGTTTGGAGAATCTGGAGAAGCTCGTCGCGGAAGCGGCTGCCCGCCAGGCGGCGGGCGGCGGGCCCGTGAAGCTCCCGGACGTGGATCGGTCGGACTGGACGGAGGACAGCGGCGCAGGCTCCGGGCCCCGCCCTACTTCACCGCCTGAGCCCGGGCGTCCGGAGCCCGTTCCGGCTGCCGTGGCGCCGCCGCCACCTTCCCGGCCGAGCGATTCGGCGCCCAGGGCCGCTGCGGCGCCGCTCGATCAGCCTCCCGACGCACGGACGATGGCCATTCCGATCCTGGCGAATCTCGCGGCTCCCCCCGAGATGGCCGAGCGTTCCGCCCCGCCCGCGCCGCCGCAGCCGCCGATGCCTCCCGTGGCGCCGCCCCCCGCTATGCCGGCGCCGGAACCGCCCGCGCGGCGTGATTCCCTGCCGGCTGCGGCCCCGCAGCCGCCGACTCAGCCTCTCGCCGCCGAGGCGAAAGCCGCCGCGCGCTCGCCCCTGGCCGCGAGCGCTCGCGCGTGGGGCGCGAAGCTCCTCGATCGCGACTGGAAGAGGCTTCTTCGGGCCGAGGTCAACACGCCTTATTTCTGGGGCGCGGCGGGAGCCGCCGCCGTTTTCGTGCTGCTCGTGTGCGGAGCGCTCCTGACCAGGGCGTCGCTCGTCGCTCGGCCGACGGCCCCGATGGACCCCGCCGTCGAGAAGGAAACGCTGGAGCGAAAGCGGGCCCTCGAGGACGCCAAGAAGCTCTTCGCGGCGGGCAACTACGAGCGAAGCCTGGCTCTCCTGCGGCAGGTCCTGGCGCGCAGCCCGGGCAATCAGCAGGCGCGTCAGTACGCGCAGATGGCGGAGAACGCGCTCGCCGGACGGGCCGAAGAGACCCGCAAGAGCGAGGAGGCGAACCGGATCCTCGAGTCGGCCCGCGCGGCATTCTCCGAGAACAAGTACGAGGACGCCGTGCGCTATGCCGACGAGGCCCTCGCGCTGGACGGCGGCAAGATCGAGGCGCAGCAGCTCAAGGACCAGGCCCAGGCGAAGATCGCGGAGGCGAAGACCGCGGAAGCATCGGCCGCGCGCAAGAAGAAGGAAGAAAAGAAGGCCGCCGTGGCCGCTCGGCGCCAGCCGACCGCGGCGCCCGCGCGAGCACGCGGCGCGCCCACGCCGGCTCCGACGGTCGTTGCCGTCGCCGGGCCGGCTACGCTCAAGCTGCACTTCGAATCGCCGATCTCCGAAGGCAGCGTGATGGTCTACGTCAACGACGAGAAGGTGCTCCAGAAGCCCTTCGATTTCTCGAAGAAGGTCAGTTTCTTCAAGCGCGTCGAAGGAACCGGGACGGTCGAAGCCCCGATCCAGGTCAAGTCGGGTCCCGTCAGCGTGAAGGTGTGGCTCTCGGGCAAGGGGCTCGATGCCGCGGCTTACACGACGGCGAGCGGACAGCTCTCCGGCGGCGAGACGCGGACGCTGAGGCTCGACTACTCCGGCGGAAAGCTGACGGCGCAGATCCAGTAGCCGCCGGTCGCGCCTCTCTTTTGCACTCCTCCCGCAAATCGCATATAACCCATCCACCCGGGGCGTAGCGCAGCCTGGTAGCGCACTCGGTTCGGGACCGAGTGGTCGGAGGTTCAAATCCTCTCGCCCCGACCAATTCCGTCAACGAGCTACCGCGCGTCGCTTACGTCTGCGACCACGTCACTGACACTACAGCCATTCCGCAGCTGAGCCCGGCCTCTTTTCGTTTTCCGGAATGGATCGTCGTCGCAAGCGTCAAGCCCTGGGCCGGAGGTCGGACCGTCCCTTTTGAAGACTCTTCCTGCAGGGCCGTTGGATCGACGAGGAGCAATCCGTCGGGCTGCGCGCGGCTCACCATCGAGGCCGGAGCGCGTAAACTGTCCCGAGAAAAGACTTCTTTCATCGGGAGCTGGAATGCTTGCTGAAAAGATCTCTGTGATCGGCGTCGGGAACATGGGCGCCGCCCTGCTTCGCGGCATCCTGGCGTCCGCCTGGGGCCAGAAGGCAAAGCTCGTGGCCTCCCATCCCAGGCGGCAGAAGGCGTCTGCGCTGTCGAAGGAACTCGGCGTTCCAATCAGTTCCGACAATCGGGAGGCGGCGAGGGAGTCCCGAATCGTGATTCTGGCGGTCAAACCCCAGATCCTCGAGTCCGTTCTTCTCGAAATCCGGCCTGTCCTCGAAAAGGAGCAGCTCCTCATTTCGATCGCAGCCGGTTTCTCCACCTCGCGCATCGAGTCGGTTCTGAACCTCCCGATTCCCGTCATCCGGGCCATGCCGAACGTGGCTGCGGTCGTCCGGCTCAGCGCGACGGCTCTTTGCCTGGGTCGGTTCGCCCAGCGCGCCCATGTGGCGGAGGCGCGTAGGATCTTCGAGTCCATCGGATTTGTCGTCGAGCTGCCGGAATACCAGCTCGACGCGGTCACGGGATTGAGCGGTACGGGTCCGATGTACATCTTCCAGATCATCGAGGGCTTGAGCGACGCGGGGGTACGCGTCGGGCTCTCCCGCGACGTCAGTACCGCCT
>JBLMXY010000133.1:0-5371 GCA_050257975.1 Acidobacteriota bacterium | reverse complement strand
CTTCTCGCGGCCGGCCTTCTCGCCGTCTTCCCCCGCTCGCTGCTCATGGCCTGCCTCGTCGCTTCCGAGAACCTGTTCTCCCCGCTGCTCTTGCTTCTCGCCTGGATCGTCGTCGAGGGGGCGACTTCCCGCCGGGCAATCCGTCTCGCCGCCCTCGCTGGCCTGGTTCTCGCGCTCGCCGCCCTCACGAGGTCGGTCGCCTATTACGCTGGCATCCTCTGGCCGCTCTCCGCGATCGCGGGCCGCCGGCGGCTGCGGACCGTGCTCGGCCAGACGCTTCTCCTGCTCGTGGTCCAGCACGCGGTGATGCTGCCCTGGGCCCTGCGCAACCAGGCGCGCCTCGGGCGCTTCACGTTCCTGAGCACGGGAGGCGGGTACGGGCTCTTTCTCGGGAACAACCCGAAGGCGACCGGAGACTGGTACGACGGCCGCGCCGATCTCGAGAAGGTGGCGCCGGGAGTCCAGGCGCGCGGGGCCCTCGCCGTCAGCGACGCTGCCGGCGCCGCAGCCTGGAGGTGGATGCGGGAGAACCCGAAGGAGGCTCTGCGCCTCTACTTCGTCAAGTTCGGTCTCATCTTCCGGCAGACCTTCGTCGTCGCGAGCTTCGCCGTTGCCGGAAGCGCGATCACGCCACCCTGGCCCGGCATCGACGTTCTCCCGCAGCCGCACTTCCTGAAGGAGCACCCGCATGCCTTGAACGGCGTGCTCTGGGCAACCGGATGGGCGCTCGTCGCGGCGGGAGTCGCGGGATGGGTCGTCCTGGCCCGGCGCGCACTCGAGACTCGCGATCGGAGACATGCGGTCCCGGCAATCGTGCTTCCCGCGGCGACGCTCTACGTGCCCGCGCTCTCCGCCCTGATCGCCGTGAACGGCCGCTACCGATGGCCCGTCGAGGACCTGCTCGTTCCCGCCGCGGCGGTCTTTCTCCTGGCCATGGCCGTGAGGCGATCTCGCGCCGAGAGGCTCGATTCCCCCCGATAAGGAAGGCTCGCCTAAAGGACGGGCCAAAGACTTGGAGACGGGTCCGTCCGGTCTCGAGTTCCTTCAACGGTCCGTCTCGTCACGGGTGCGTGGGAGAGACCGCGGAAGGAAAGCCGCGCAACTCGAATGCAGTGATCCCGGGCCGCTCGAACACGGGAGTAAAGGCCGGCGACATGCAGCGCGCCGAAGGCGAGCACTCGCGTCGCGTGGGTCATGGAGCCGAGGCGCTCCCGGAGGTGCGGACCACAGCCTCCTTTCGATGCCCCTGCACCATGAGGGCGGGGTGCGCCCCAGATTCAATCATGCGGGAAGCGAGGGATTCGAAGGCGACGGCGACGCTCCCCTGGCGACGGCGATCGGGCCGCTCGACGCTTTATGCCGGAGGCGTTGGCCCGACTCGGCTCGCGTCGCTCGGGATGAGTCCGAAGGGCGCCCGAAGGGCTTTGTCTACGGCAGCTTGAAGGTCCGCACCAGGAAGGCGGCCATCTCGCCGCGCGTGTTCGAGAGCGTCGGGCAGTAGTTGCCGCCGCCGCAGCCGGAGGTGATGCCCTCGGCCGCGAGCTGTTCGATCCAGCCGGCGAGGGGACTGCCAACCGGCACGTCGTCGAAGATCCCGGTTGGCGCCGGCGGCGTGTAGCCACTCCCGTGTTTGCCCCGAAGCAGGAGCACCGACATATACGCGCGGCTGACGGCGTTGGACGGGCAGTACATCAGGGGCGAGGCAGCGCAGGCGTCGATGACCCCTTCGGCAAAGAACTCCTCCATCCAGGCCGCGAACATCGTCGACGCCGTCACGTCCCCGAAGACGGTCCCGGTGGCGGCAGGCGGCGCGTAGCCCGCGGCATGCATGCCGCGCAGGACGAACACCGACATCTGGTCGCGGTTGACGGCGGCGTTCGGGCAGAAGTTGTTGCCGCCGCAGCCGGACGTGATGCCGTTCTTGTAGATCTTCACCACCGCGCTGTGGAAGATGTGTGAGACGGGGACGTCCGCGAAGTCGTAGAAGTAGCCCCCCGAGAGCGTCGCGGTCTTCGCGTCCGGGTTCGTCACGACGACGTCCACCGTTCCCGTGGCGTGGGCGGGCGTCTTTCCGGTGATCGAAGTGGCCGTGACGCCGGTGATCGTGGCCGCGGCGCCACCAATCCTGACCGTCGCGCCCGCGACGAAGTTCGATCCCGTCAGCGTGAACGTCGTGCCGCCCGCGGGCGAGCCCGTCGCGGGCGAGAAACCCGAGGCCGTCGGCGCCGGCAGGACCGCACAGGAGGTCAGACCGTCTCCGTAGAGCCAGCGGATCGCGTCCCGGTCGTCGGTGCCGAGGGTCGTGCGGTTCTGCGCATAGGAGCGCATCATCGCCGCCGACTCGTCGCCGCGGCAGGTGTCGTGCGCCGATACGTTCTGGTCCGAATGCCCGAGACCGAGCGTGTGCCCGAGCTCGTGCGTCAGCACCGACTGCGTCGTGACGGACCCGAAGGCATTCGCCGTGGCGTAGCAGCGCAGCCAGACCGTGCCCGACGTGATCGTGGAGTATCCCTCGCCGCGCCAGCTGTTCGATCCGCCGCCGGACGGGCCGCCGCAGCCGATGACGCCGCCGGACGACGTGAGGCACGTGCTCCAGCCGCAGGGCGAGCTCGTCGCCGAGAGGTGGATCGGGTTCGGTCCCGAGGGGCTTGCCGTGTAGTTGATCGTCGAAGTCGGGTCGCTGGTCCAGGTGGCCAGAGCGCCGGTCGCCTCGGCCGTGCCGCCGCCCGTCATGTTGGCCGTGCCGTCGAAGGACCAGGCCGCCGTCGCCCCGTTGTTGTAGCGCCAGAGGCTGTTGTTGATGTTGCCCCATTCGGGAACGATTCCCTTGCGCGGCTCGCGGTGCACGATGGGAGTGAGCGTTCCGGCCGGGGGCGCGCCGGACACGCTCTCGCCCGAGCCTCCGTCGTCCAGGAAATCCAGGAACCGCGCAAGCTCGCGCGGGGCGTCGCCGCCGTCCGGCCCGGCCGGCGCGCCGAGCCGCTCCGGGCGGAACAGGGCGAGCGGCTCCTCGATCGGGGAGGACTCGATCCGCGGAGCGGTTTCGGGCGCGAGGACGCGCACGCCGGGATCCTCGCCGATCGCCAGATCCGGGACGGCGTAGAGAGCGCCGCTCTCGTCCGAGGCGACGGTGAACTTTCCGAGCCGCATCTCCGCCGTCTGGAAGTCTCCCTGCTCCCGCGCGATCGCGAAGACGACGACCTCGTCGCCGACCCGGTACTCGGGGCGGCCCCACAGCTTGAAGAAGCGGCCGTCCGGGAGCGTGCCGCCGGCCTGGTGCAGGACGAGGTCCCCGGAGAGCGACCCCTTCCACACCGCGAGCGGCCGGATGAAGGTGACCGTCTCCGGCCAGCCGTCCTCCGCCTCGACGGTGTCGCTCGAGACGACGACGCCGCGCACGACGACGTCGGCGCGCCGGTAGAGCTCGCGGTCGGAAATCGGCACGAACGTCGTCGCGGCGAGCGCGACCGCCAGGGCGAGCAGGCACACGGCGGCGAGCAGAGTCCGGCGCCACGGCGCGGCGCTTCGCTCTACGAGTCCGAGGCTCATGGGTCTCCTCCGTGCGACACGCAGTCTTTTCCCGCTGGTTCATACGGAGGAGAGGCAAGAAACGTACCCCCCGCGATTCACTCTAAGGCATTGCAGGGACTGGGGGTCCGGGACCGAACCGCGTCGAAAACTGACGGGTGCCGGAGGGGGACGCTGACAATCCCGGTCAGGCCTGCCCGAAGGGACAGCACGCGGCCCGCTGGGCACGAAGGGGCCGCGAGGAGACTCCCCGCGACCCCGGCCGAGAGCCCGCGCTCTACAACCCGAACGTCAGCCGGATGAACTTGGCCATCTCGCCGCGCGTCACGGTCCCGCCCGGGCAATAGTTCGGTTTCCCGCAACCCCCCGTTCCGCAGCCGGACGTGATGGCCTCGGTCTTGAGCTCCTCCATCCACTTCGCCAGGAACGTCGAGACCGTCACGTCGCAGAAGACGTTGCCGGTCGCCGCCGGAGGCGAGAAGGCCGAGCCGTGCTTGCCTCGAAGCAGGAACACCGCCATCCCGTCCCGCGTCACGGCCGACGTCGGACAGTAGGGAGGCGGTGTGCCGGCGCCGCAGCCGGTCGAGATGCCTTCGTTGCCGAACTGCTCCATCCACTTGGCGAGGAAGGTCCCCGTCGTCACGTCCGAGAAGACGGTCCCCGTGGCCGCCGGCGGGGTGTAGGAGCCTCCGTGCTCGCCCCGCAGGATGAAGACCGCCATGGCGTCGCGGGTGACGGGGTCCTCCGGGCAGTACTTCCCGCCGCCGCATCCGGTCGTGATCCCCGCCCGCACGATCTTCTCGACGGCCGTGTGGTACAGGTAAGCCTGCGGCACGTCGGAGAAGTCGGCGAACCAGCCTTTCACGAGGGTCCCCGAAAGCGCGCTCGGGTTCGTCACGACGACGTTGTTGAGCGTCCCGGCCGGGAGCGCGGGGGTGTGCGCCGTGAGCGTCGTCGAGTTGACGAACCCCACTCCCGTGGCGCTCAGCCCTCCGATCTTGACCGTCGCCCCGCTCGCGAAGCCGGTCCCGGTGATCGACACGGCAGTGCCACCGGCGGCCGGGCCGGAGGTCGCGTTGATCCCCGTCACCGTCGGGCTTCCGGCCGGAGGCGTCGCGGTCCGCGTTGGAGTCCGTGTGGCCGTCGGCGTAAGCGTGCGCGTGGGCGTCCGCGTCGGCGTGCGCGTCGCCGTGGGCGTCGTCGTCGCGGGGTTCGGGGTGTTCGTGGGAGTCGGCGTCCCTCCACCGCAGTGGTTGCCGCCGTCCCCGTACAGCCAACGAATGGCGTCCTGGTCGTCGGTGCCGAGGGCCGTGTTGGGGTTGGAGCCCTCGGTGGTGGAGTTCATGATCGCCGTGGACTCGTCCCCCAGGCAGACGTCGTGGGGCGAGGCGTACTGGTCCGGATGGGTGAGGCCCAGCGTGTGCCCCAGCTCGTGAGTCAAGATGACCTGCGCCTCCGCCGAGCTGAACGCGTTGGCCGGGGACTGGCACCGAAGCCAGACCTCGGGAGAGCCCGCTCCGAAGGAGCGATAGTCGCCGATCTGGCCGTAGCAGTCGCCGCGCCACGTGTGGTCCCCCGGGCACGGATCGCCCGGAATGTCGTACGGCGAGCCGCCGCAGCCGACGACTCCCGACGTGTTCGCCGCGATGCAGGTGCTCCAACCGCAGGGCGAGCTCGTCGCGCTCAGGTGGATCGGGAACTTGGAGGTGTCCGCGGTCTGCGTATAGTTGATCGTCGAGTTGGGATTGTTGGTCCAGACGGCGAGGGCGTTGCCCGACTCGGCCGTCCCGCCGCCCGTCATGTTCGCGGTCCCGTCGAGATAGAAGGCCGCCGTCGCGTTGTT
>JBLMXY010000132.1:0-12935 GCA_050257975.1 Acidobacteriota bacterium | reverse complement strand
GCGTCAGGAGCCAGGCCTCGGTCCCGTCGCGCAGGCGAGTGCGCCAGACCGGCTCCTCGGCGCGGAGTCGGGCCAGAAAGGGGAACGGATCCGCCTTGAACTGCGAGCCGGCGATGTCGGGGATCGGGCGCTTCACGATGGGGAATCTACCGCCGGCGCTTTCCCGCTGATGCGTTTGGACCAAGCGGCCGGGCCTCGTGTGGTGGTATCGATCGTGCATCACGCATGGCGGGGGAGCTCGCGCGCCGGGCACCGGCCGGAGCGACACCACCTGTCGTGAGAGGAGGTTGGAGGATTATGAGAGTCTTCAAATCGTTGTCCCTTCTCGGCGCCGTCGGCCTGCTGCTGTTCCTCGTGGGCAAGCCCGCCTCCGCGGACGTGTCCTGGCGCAGCCCGCTGACTCTGGGTGAGCCGACGGAGATCCCCGGGACGGTGCTCGAGCCCGGAAAGTACGTGGTCAAGGTCGTCAACACCAAGGAAACCCGCATGGTCGTCCAGTTCCTGAACGCGGACGAGACGAAGGTCTTCGCCACGGTCATGGGGATTCCCAACTACCGTGTCGAGACCAAGGGGCATGGAGAGTTCACCTACTTCCAGAGAGCCGAAGGACTGCCGCAGGCCCTGAAGACCTGGTTCTACCCGGCCAACAACTTCGGCGTGGAGTTCGTGTACCCCAAGGCCGAGGCGGTGAAGCTCGCCCAGGCGCGCCATGAGGAGGTCTACGCCGCGGAGACGGCCAAGCCCGAGACGAAGGAAGAGGTCGTCACGATCACTCCGGAGCTGAAGGAAGTTCCGGTCAAGGAATCGGCGCCCGCCGCGGAGCCCGCGACCCGCGTGGCGGAGAAAACCCTGCCCAAGACGGGAAGCAACCTTCCGCTTCTGCTGCTCGCAGGCCTGGCAGCGATCGGCGCCGGCGCGGCCCTGCGCACCTTCGCCCCGCGCGGTTAGCGGCCCGGCTTCAATCCCCGGCGTCCCGGGCTTGTCCCGGGGCGCCGGAAGTCCGCGGCGGGGGCCATCGGGCGGAGAGGTGGGAGACCAGAGCAATCCGCTCGTAGCCCACCAGCCACAGGTGCAAGCGGCCCGGTTCGCCCGCGTCGCGCCACGCATAGATGCCGTCGACGCCGGCCAGGTGGTTGTCCACGTGGTTGCGCCGCGCGTCGAGGATCATCAGATACCGCGGGCGGTCCTCGGCCATCTCGGAGGCGCGCTCGGCGGCCGGCGCATGGATGATCGGAGTCCCGATCCCGCAGACCAGCTTGAGGACGTCGGCCTCGGTGACCGGGACCTCGCGCCGCGCCGGCAGATTGGCGAGCTTCGCGTCCGCGATCACGATCCGGTACCCGTTCTCGTAGTCGATCTCGATCTCGGGGAACGCGCCGGGACCGTTCGGGCTCGATACCTCCCTCCACAGGATCCGCGAGGGATGCGCCAGCCAGGTCAGGTCGAAGCGCATCGTATCGGCCGGGTCGTAGACGCCGGGCGCGACGAATTTCGCGGCCATGATCGGCTGGCGGCCGGGCCGCGTGAAGTCGCCGTAGGTTGGGACCTCGGTCTTGAGCAGCTTCACCTTGCCGCGCTGCTCGGTCAGCCGGTCGAGGGGATCGCCCGCGTGGATCTCCAGTGAGGCGAGCTCGCGCTCGGACTTGACGGCCCGCAGCGCGGCGAGCGGGACCGGAAACCCTCCGACACCCGGATAGCTCGCGAGGAGCTTGTCGTAGGCCTCGTAATCGAGCCCGTTTGCCTCCCGGAAAAGCCGGGCGTACTCCTCCTTCGGAAAGGTGAGCCACGCGTGGAAGATCGTGACGGTCTTGCCGGCCTCGGAGCGGGCGAGCTTCACCTCCCAGAGACCGCGCTCCAGGCAGTTGTTCGCGATCGAGAAGTCGAGGCCGCTCGGAAGGGCGTTGTGCACTTCGTTTCGATTGAACTCCCGCTGGATGAGGGCGAGGCGGGTCAGCGCGTCGTTGCCTCGCGCCAGTCGCGGGACGCGCGGCACCAGAAGCCGGAAGTCCGCGTCGCGAAGCCGCGGGGCGGTTTCGCCCGGAAGGAGCCGGACGTCGTAGCGTCCTTGCGCTCCGCGGGCGAGCTCGAGCGTGTCGTAGGACGGGAAGGTCGAGCCGGCCGACGGCGAGAGCGTCTCCGCCTTGAGGGGCAGGCGCAGCACGGCCGGTTCGGCCGCATGGGAGGACAAGGCGGAGAAAAGGAGGGTCAAGAGGTTGAGGCTCGTTCTCACCAGGGTTCGGGTCGCCATCTTCGTCTCTCCTGATCGGCGATTTCGAGCGGCCGGAATCTAGCACGGCGGCCCCGGGCGCCTCGCCCGCGACATTCGCGAGTTCTTCCGCCCGCTCCGGTAAAGGCTCGGGGGCGCCGGGCGCCGATTTTTCGGGCTACACTAGTGGTCCAGCATGCGGCCGGCCCGCCGAACGCGGTTCGAAGAGCCCGCGGAAGACCCGGCCCAGCCGTCCCTATTTCCCGAGCTTCCTCCTCCCGCGCGCATCCAGCCGGCGGTCCGCCTGACCGAGTCGAACGTCGCGAGGACCGTGCCGCCCGCAATCGCCGGCGTCTATTTCCTGAAGACCGTCGCGAGAGGGGGCCGGGTCAGCGAGCGCGTCGGGCGCGACGACGTGGACCTGCGCCAGCGCCTGCTCGCGCGGGCGCGCGAGGCTTCCGACAACGTCCTCTTCGGCTGGATCTTCGCTTCCGACGCCAACGAGGCCTACCGGCTCGAGTGCTACCTCTGGCACGCGCAGGGAGGCGCCTGGGCGCGCGTCGAGGGAGACTCCCATCCGACGCCGGCCGAGCGCATCCCGTTTCTGGGATGCCCGGACTGCGAGGAGTAGCGGGCCGCGAAGCGGCCGCCTCGAGCCGGGGGCCGCCGTTTCCGCGAGCGGCGCATGCGCGTTCCTTCTCCGTCTTGCGCACTCGCTCGGTGTAGTCTCGCGCCGCCATGGCGAGCCCGTCGTTTTCGCTCTCCGCCGTCGCCGCGCTCTTCCTGGAGCGGCAGCATCTGAAGCGCCCGCGCGCGCGAGGCCTCACCGCGGGGCGGCTCCTCCGGTTCGCCGAGGACGCCGGCGGGATCCAGCTCGACTCGATCCACGTCCTCGAGCGCGCGCACTATCTGACCGTCTGGAGCCGTTTCGGTTCGTACGACCGCGCGGCGCTCGACCGGCTCGTGTACCGCCGCCGCGTCCTCTTCGAGTACTGGGCGCACGCGGCGTGCCTCGTCCCGACGTCCCTGCTGCCCGGCTGGCGCCGCGCGATGCTCGACTACGACCCGCGCCACGCCGGCTGGCAGCGGTTTCTGAAAAAGAACCGGAAGGTGCTGACGCAAGTGCGGGGCATGATCGCGGCGAAGGGGCCGATGGGCTCCGGCGACTTTGGGGGCAGGCGTCCGGGCGGGGGCTGGTGGAGCTGGGGACCGGCGCACCACGCGCTCCACCACCTCTGGATGACGGGGGCCCTGACCGTTTCGTCGCGCCGCCACTTCCAGAAGAAGTACGACCTCTTCGAGCGCGCGCTGCCGGCCGCGCGCGGCGTCGAGCCGATCCCGTCCGACGAATTCCCGCGGTGGCACGTGCGGCGTTCGCTCCACGCGATGGGCGCCGCGGCGGAAAAGAGCCTCGCCTGGTATCTCTCGTTCCCGCGGTTCGCGCGAGGCGTCCGGACGAAGGCCCTGCGCGAGCTCCTTGCGTCGGGCGAGGTCGTCGAGATCGCCGTCGAGGGGCAGCGTGACCGCTGGCTCGCCCTCGCGGAAGACCTCCCCGCGCTGCGCCGCGCCGGGCGCAACGCGGCGCCGTCCCGCGGGACGACGATCGTCGCGCCCTTCGACTCGCTGATGTGGCACCGCGAGCGCGTCAAGCTCCTCTTCGGCTTCGACTACCGCATCGAGGTCTACACGCCGGGCGACCGGCGTGTCCACGGCTACTACACCGTGCCGGTCCTCCACGACGGCGCGCTCATTGGGCGCCTGGACGCGAAGACGCACCGGGCGGAGGGCAGGCTCGAGGTCCGCCACGCCCACTTCGAGCCCTGGTTCGCGGCGGGGCAGCTGTCTCCCGTCCGCGGCGAGCGCGTGGACGTCGAGGAGGCGCTGGATGGCGTCGCGGAGGCGCTGCGCTCGCTCGCGGCGTTCGTCGGGGCTTCGGACGTGAGCCTGGCGCGCGCGACGCCGGCGCGGCTGCGAGCGCCGCTCGCTTCCCGGCTGCGCTGAACACGTAAGGACCTCCACGTCGAGGTGAAGACGACTCTCTGGCACCTCGACAGCGCGCTCACGGTCATATCGATCTCCTTGCCGCTCCCGATGAGCAGGCACCGCGGACGGCGAGCTTCGCGGACGTGCCGACGAGCGACGTCTCGATCCGCGTGATCGAGGCGCTCGCGCCGGGGGGATCACGAGCGGGTGAGGCGGCGGGACCTTCTGCCCGAATCCGTCCGTGACGCGCGGGGAGACGGCGAAGCTCCGGCTCGACTGGCGCCCGCGGAGCGTCTCCGCCGCCCGCGCGGTCGCGCCCGGGGCCTGGCGGCGGAGACGACGTGCGCCCCGGCGTCGAACGCGACGCGACCGTCCGGGGAGACCCACGGGGCGAGCGCCGTCTCCGATTCGGCGAGGACGCGGGCGATCGTCTCCTCCTCCAGCGGCACGCCGGCGAGCGGCAGCCAGCCGCGCAGATCCGCCTCGACCATCGTGCGGACGCTCGGGAACCGGGCGAGGCAGGCAGTCGTCGTGACGGCGGCGCCGGGGATTCCCGCGGCCGCGAAGAGCGCCGCGAGCTTTCTTGCATCTCCGAGGGCGAACGGCAGGCGGAGGGCGTCTCCGGCGGGCTTTCCGGCAATGCGGTCGAGGACGGCGACGAACGCCCGATAGGCGGGCTCGTTCTCGAACCGGTCCCAGACCGCAACCGCGAGGCGGCCGCCCGGGCGCAGCACGCGCCACATCTCGCGGATCGCCGCCGTGCGGTCGGCGAAGAACATGAGACCGAACTGACTGACGACGGCGTCGAAGGACGCGTCGGGCCAGGGGAGGGCCTCCGCGGTCCCCACGCGGAAATCGACGGCCGGCGCGATCCGGCGCGCGACGGCGATCATGCCGGAGCCGGCGTCGAGCCCGGCGACGCCGCCGCTCGGGCCGGCGCGGGCGGCAGCCTCACGCGCGAGGACGCCCGTGCCGCAGGCGACGTCGAGGACCGTCTGGCCCGGGCGGATTCCGGCGGCGTCGCACACGCGCGGCGCCCAGTCCCGGAAGAGCGCCTCGACGAAGAGCGCTTCGTAGGCTTCGGCGGCGGCGATCTGACCGGGCGAAACGGCTTCCCTCATCCGGCACCCGCCGCTCACCGCATCCCCTCGAAGCGCGCGTTCATCACCGGATACTGATTCCAGTCCTTGTAGTCGAAGTGCCACCACTCCCAATCGTAGACGGCGAAGCCCTGCTCCTCCATGGCGCGGCGCAGCAGGTCGCGTTGCCAACGCTGCAAGGACGTCCCGCCGGGGTAGGCGGCGAAGGAGCGGTCGGACATCTCGTCGTAGCCGCCGGTCATCACGACGGGCAGGCCGGACTTCCGGTCGTAGAGCGTCAGGTCCACCGCGCAGCCGCGGTTGTGGCGAGAGCCGGTCGCGGGGTCGGCCACGAAGATGTGCTTGTCCGCCGGGGTCGCGTCCCAGAACATCTTCGTGACATACCAGGGACGGTACGCGTCGTGAATCAGGAGGCCATAGCCGGCCGCCTCGAGCCTGCGGTGCGCGCGGACGAGCGCCTCGGCCGCGGGGCGCTGCAGGAAGGCGCGGGCCTGCGAGTACAGGGGGACGCCCAGGAAATTGTTCGCGGCCGCGTAGCGGATGTCCAGGCGAATCGTGGGATCGAGGCGGACGAGCTCGACCAGATCCGGTGCGCGCAAGTCCGGGGCCTGCGGCGGCGGGGCGGCGGCGAGCGCCTCGGAGCGCAGCTTCTCGACCGGCCGCACGGGCTCGATGTGAAAGGTCTTGCCCTCTTCCGGTCCGACGGTGCGGCGCGGGAAGAGGACCGCCCCGACGCGGGCCCCGGTCACGCGGCCGTGCGCGTCTCGCACGAAGGTCAGAGTCTCGTGGTCGTACAGTCCGCTGTCGGGGAAGCGGAAGAGGCCGGCGGAGATCTCCGTCAGCGGGTCGTACTCGAACCACTCGATCAACGCCGTGAGCCGGCCGTCCTTCTCGAGGATGTACAGGATGTCGTAGTCCCAGCCGTACTCGCCGAGAAACTCCTTCCACTTCGCCGGGGAGGGCTCGGGCCTGCCCGTCTCGATGCGAAGGAGCGGCAGCTCGTCCACCCGGATCGCCTCGGGACGCAGGCCGATCCGCGTGCCCCAGCCGAGCCGCCCGTCGGTCACGAGGCCGTCGCCGGCCTTGCGCAGGCGTTTCCTCTCTCCGCCGGCTCGGGCCAGCATCGTGAGCTCACCGCCGCGGGCCTCGAGATCGACGAGCGTCCGGCCGTCGCGCCCGTAACTTCCCTCCCACCCGCGCGAGACTTCCGGAGGGATGGGCTCGGTGACTTCGGGCGCCGGGAGCGGCCGTCCCTCGCGCGCGGCGAGCAGGAGCCGCAGCGCCTCGCGGACGATCCGACCCGTGGCGGCGTTGGCCGAATCCACCGTCGTGACCGCCACGGCGCCCAGGCGCTCCTCCGGCAGCGCCTCGAGCGACGTCGCGAAGCCATAGATCGCGCCGTCGTGGCCGACCGAGCGGCGTCCCTCGATCCGCCCGATGAGAAAGCCGAGACCGAATCCTTCCTTCGCCCCGGGGGAGGCAAACTGCGGCGTCCACATCTCTTCCACGGTCTCGCGCCGCAGCACGCGGCCGTGCGGTCCCGCTCCTCCCGCGAAGAGAACGGAGAGGAATCTGCCCAGGTCTTCGACGGTCGAGTACAGGCTGCCGGCCGGGGCCATGCCGAGCGCGAACGTCGGAGCCGGAAACGACCGGCCGTCGTAGCCCCACATCACGGCCTTCGCCAGGCGGTCGCGGATCGAGGGCGTCGGCTCGAAGGCGCTCGAGGTCATGCCCATCGGTTCGAGCACGGCGCGCTCGAGGTGGCTGCCGAAGGGCTCGCCCGCCTTGCGCTCCAGGGCGTAACCGGCGACGGCGATCCCGGCGTTCGAGTACTTCCTGTGCGTCCCGGGCGCGTAGACGAGCTCGGTGTCGTTCAGGCTCGCGACGGTCGCCGCGAGCGAAGGCGAGGTCCCGTCGAAGTCGTGGCCGACCGGGGGCTCGCGGACGAGCCCCGAGCGATGCGACATCAGCTCTCGAAGCGTGATGGAGGAGCCGAAGGGGTTCTTCGGCCGGAAGTCGGGCAGGATCTTCTGGATCGGCGCGTCGAGGTCGATTTCCTTCCGCTCGGCGAGCTGCATGATTCCGATGTCGGTGAAGAGCTTCGAAACCGACCCGACGCGATAGACCGTCGCGGCGGAGGCGGGGACGTTTCTTTCGGGGTCGGCCAGGCCGAAGCCCTTGGCCCAGATGACCCGGTCTCCCTCCACCAGCGCGACCGAGAGAGCGGGAAGCTGCTTGTCCTTCATCTCGTGCGCGATGAAGGCCTCGAGCCTCGCCAGCGCCGGTCCGTCGCCGGCGGCGACGGAGGGCGGCGGGGCCGCGGCCTGCCGTGCGAGCGCCGCCGCGGCAAGCGTCGGAACGACTGCGAGGGCGAAGGCGAGGCGGGGGCGGATCAGGCGCGTTTCTCCCTGCCCCGGCGTCGGACCGCGGGAGTGAGGAAGTAGAGCGGGATCCCGAGAGCGATGAAGGCGAGCCCGAGCGAAGACTCCCGGGGGCTCGCGACCAGGGTGTTGGCGACCAGCGCGGCCGCCCCCAGGACGAAGAGGACCGGGACGAAGGGATAGCCCGGGACCCGGAAGGGGCGCGCGAGCCGGGGCTCCTTGCGGCGAAGCGCGACCACGCTTGCGACCGCGAGCGCGTAGAAGATCCAGCCGCCGAAGATCACGTAGGTGAAGAGCTGCGAGAAGCCGCCGATGAAGAGGACGAGGAGCGCCGACCAGATGGCCTGAAAAACCAGGGCGGAAACCGGAGTTCGATAGGCGGCGTGCACTTTTCCGAGCTGCTCGAAGAAGAGGCCGTCCCGCGCCATCTGGTAGTAGGCGCGCGGCCCGGCGAGGATCAGGGCGTTCATGGCTCCCAGGATCGAGCAGACGATGGCGGCGGTCAGGAACTTGCCGCCCCATTCGCCGGCGACCTTTCGGATGGCGGTCAGCGCGACGCGCTCGGAGGAGGCGATCTCCGACGGAGACAGGACGTGCAGGTAGGCCAGGTTGGCGAGGAGATAGAGCGTGATGACGGCGAGGGTTCCCGCGACCAGGCCGCGCGGGAAGTTTCGCTGCGGGTCGTGGATCTCCCCGGCGGCAAAGGAGACGTCGTGCCAGCCCTCGTACGCCCAGAGCACCGCCACGAGCGCCACGCCCACGGCCATGAAGCCGGCCGGCCCGCCCGGCACGGGCGCGGAGGACGGGGTCCCCGGAGAGGGAGCGAGGAAGATGACGAGAATCATCACGCCGAGTCCGCCCATCTTGAGGGCGGTCAGGACGTTCTGGACGAGGGCTCCGCTCCGCACGCCGACGATGTTGATCGCGGTGAAAAGCAGGATCGCGGCGATCCCGGCGAGCTTCGCCATGGCGGGCGTGAGCGGCAGGAAGGCGCCCAGATAGATCGGCAGCGCCGCGCCCAGCGTCGCGATCGAGCCGGACGTTCCGACCGTGAAGAGCATCCAGCCGCAGAGGAAGCCGAGAAGGGGCCCGAAGGCCCGCGCGATGTAGGTGTAGATGCCGCCGGCGTGCGGCAAGGCGGCGCCGAGCTCCGCCAGGGAGAGCGCCCCGAGAAGCGTCAGCGCCCCGCCGATCGCCCAGACCGCAAGCATCAGCGGCGCGGTGTGCACCGCGCGCGCGATCTCCGCCGGGACGAGGAAGATGCCGGAGCCGATGACCGTCCCGATGACGATGGCCGCCGTGTCGAAGAGCCCGAGGGCGCGAAGAAGCTCGGGCTGGGACGGAGCCGACGCTTCCTTCGGGCCCACGCGACACCTCCCGGCGAAACGGCGCGAAGGTTATCAAAGCGGCGGCTCCCCGCTTGCCGGAGGACCGCGGGGGAGAGGGCATAATGCGCCGCGATGGACGGAACCGCTCTCGTCCTGTGCGACGGCTACTTCGCGACGATCAACGGCAAGACGGCGCACGGCCTGGTTCGCGGGACGGAGCGGTACCGGGTCGTCGGCGTCGTGGATCGCCCGACGGCCGGGCGGGACGCGGGCGAGGTGGTGGACGGCGTTGCGCGCGGGATCCCGGTCTTCGCGTCGCTGCCGGAGGCGCTTGCCCGCCTTCCCGCGAAACCCGACTTCGCGATCGTCGGTGTCGCGACCTCCGGCGGCGTCTTCACGCCCGGGCTCGAGGCCGCGCTTCTCGAGGCGATCGAGAGCGGCCTCTCGATCGTCAACGGCCTGCACCATCTGGCGGCCGATCAGCCGGCGCTGGCGGAAGCCGGGCGCCGGCGCGGCGTCACGATCACCGACATCCGCCGGCCGAAGAAGCCGGGGGAGCTTCACTTCTGGACCGGCGAGGCCTTGAAGCTCCGTACCCCGCGCGTCGCGGTGCTGGGAACCGACTGCGCGCTCGGCAAGCGCACGACGACCCGGATGCTTTCCCAGGCCGCCCGCGCCGCCGGCCTGTCCGCCGAATGGATCTACACCGGGCAGACGGGCTGGCTCCAGGGCGCGCCCTTCGGATTCGTGCTCGACGCGACGGCCAACGACTTCGTCTCGGGAGAGCTCGAGCACGCGGTCGTCTCCTGCGCGCGAGCGCTCGCGCCGCAGGTCGTCTTTCTGGAGGGGCAGTCCGCGTTGCGCAATCCCTCCGGTCCCTGCGGCTCGGAGTTGATTCTCTCGGCCGGAGCGCGCGGCGTCGTCCTGCAGCACGCTCCGGGCCGGCGCTGCTTCGACGGGCTGGAGGAGGAAGGGTGCGTGATTCCGCCGGTCGAGGAGGAGATCGCGCTGATCCGGTTGCTCGGAGCGCGCACGCTCGGGATGGCGTTGAACGGCGAGGAGCTCTCGGCGGAGGCGCTTGCCCGCGAGCGGGACCGGCTCGAGGCCGCGCTCTCGATTCCGGTCGCCCTGCCCCTGGAGGAAGGCGTCGAGCGGCTGCTGCCGGCGATCCGGGAGTTCGTCGCCGCGGAAGAAGCCCGATGAGGATCGCCGCCGTTTCTTCCCGCGTGGAAGACTTCGGCCTGACGCGCCCCTACACGATCGCGTTCCAGACGGCCGACTCGGTCGAAAACGTGGTCGCGCGTCTGGAAACGGAAGAGGGGCTCGTGGGCCTGGGAGCCGCCTCGCCCGAGCCGCGCGTGACGGGAGAGACGCTCGAGGCGTGCGTCGAGGCCCTCGGGCCGGAAAGCCTCGCCTGGCTGGTCGGCCGCGACGCGCGGACGCTCCCGGCGCTCTGCCGGGAGCTCTCCCGGCGGCTTCCCGCGGCCCCGGCGGCGCGGGCCGCGGTGGACATGGCGCTCCACGATCTGCTGGCGCGGCGGCTGGGCGTGCCCGTCGTCGAGATGCTCGGCCGCGCCCACGACGCGCTTCCCACGTCCATCACGATCGGCATCAAGGGCGTCGAGGAGACGCTCGCGGAGGCCGGGGAGTACGTCGGGCGCGGATTTCGGATCCTGAAGGTCAAGACGGGCCGGTCGCTCGAGGAAGACCTCGAGCGTCTGCGCCGCCTTCGGGAAGAGTTTTCCGAGGAGACCGTTCGCATCCGCGCCGATGCGAATCAGGGATACACGGCGGAGCAGACACTGCGCTTCTTTCGCGAGACCGAGCGGCTCCGCCTCGAGTTCCTCGAGCAGCCGGTGCGGGCCGATCGAGTCGAGACGCTTCGCTCGTTTCCGGAAGCGGTTCGGGACCGGATCGCGGCCGACG
Source organism: Acidobacteriota bacterium (assembly GCA_050257975.1). Classification (GTDB taxonomy): domain Bacteria; phylum Acidobacteriota; class Thermoanaerobaculia; order UBA5066; family Gp7-AA6; genus DATBFU01. The sequence goes on along the minus strand of JBLMXY010000132.1, from coordinate 2,011 downwards.
AGTCGCTTCTCTCCGACCGCGACGCGTTCTCGCTCGCCGTCCCGCCGCGCGCGGCCGGGATCTTCAACATCAAGCTGATGAAGTGCGGGGGGATCGCTTCCGCGATGCGGATCGCGGCGGTGGCCGAGCTCGCCGGGATCGAGGTGATGTGGGGCTGCATGGACGAGAGCGCCGTCTCGATCGCCGCCGCGCTCCACGCGGCGCTGGCCTCTCCCGCGACGCGATACCTGGATCTCGACGGCAGCCTCGACCTCGCGCGCGACGTCGTGCGCGGCGGCTTCGTTCTGGAGAACGGCATGATGCGCACGACCCAGACGCCGGGACTCGGCGTCGAGGCGATCTAGCCGCCGGTCCTCGGAGTTTTTTCCTTGAACCGCATCTTCGAGCTCTGGAGTTTCCTCCATTTCCCGGCGGGAGAGGGTCGGGGTGAGGGGGCTGACCCTGCCCTCTCCCCTCGAGGGAAAGGGGCTCAGCGTACATCGCTTCTGGTCCTCTGCGTCCTGTTGCTCGCCCGGCCGCAGGCGTCCCACGCCCAGGCCCCGTCGGAGCCGTGGCGCACGATCGAGACCGCCCATTTCCGGGTCCACTATCCGGCTCCCTTCGAGGCCTGGGCGAAGCGGATGGCCTCGTCGATCGAGACGATCCACACGCGGGTCGCGGACTACGTCGGCTACGCGCCTCCGAAGCCAATCGACGTCGTCGTCGCCGATCCCGCCGCCGACGCGAACGGCTACGCGCTCCCGTTCCTCGACCGGCCCGTCGCCGTGCTCTGGGCGTTTCCGCCGGATGCGGAGTCGGGCCTGGGGGACTTCAACGACTGGATGGACCTCGTCTCCGTGCACGAGATCGCCCACGTCGTTCACCTGACGAGGCCTCGCAACCGGGCAGGGCTGCTCTCGCGGCTGCTTCCGCTGCCGGTCGGGCCGTTGCCGCTCGCATCGCCGCGATGGGTGATCGAGGGCTACGCCACGGTCGTGGAAGGGGCGCTGACCGGCAGCGGCCGCCCGAACTCGAGCTACCGGGCGATGGTGCTCCGGCGCTTCGCGATCGAGGGCAAGCTTCCCTCCTACGGCGCGCTCTCGGCGACCTCGGGCTGGCTCGGCGGCTCGATGGCGTACCTCGTCGGCTCGAGCTTCCTCGAGTGGCTCGAGGCGCGCGAGGGCGCGGGCAGTCTCCAGAGGCTCTGGAAGCGGATCACCTCGCGCCGCGGAGGGAATTTCCCGACCGCGTTCCGCGCGGTGTTCGGCCGGTCTCCCTCCGACCTGTACGACCGGTTCCGCGCGGAGCTGACCGCCGCCGCGATCGAGGAGGAGCGCCGCCGCGAGGCGGCCGGCATCGCGGAAGGGGAGCTCTGGCAGCGGCTGGAAGGCGGGACGCTGTCGCCGCAGGTCTCTCCTGACGGCAAGCGCGTGCTCGCCCGCCGCGCGCCGAAGCGGGGCGAGAGCTTTCTCGCCGTGTGGCCGCTCGAAGAGACCGAAGAGGAACGCCGGGCCCTGGAGCGCCGCCGCGCAGAGGAGAAGAAGCTTCTCGCGGATCCCAACGAGGTCGCCGACAAGCCCGAGGTGCCGCGCCGCCGCGCCCCGCGCTGGCGGCTCGACCGCTGGAACGGGCAGGCTCCCGAGGAGCCGCGCTGGATGCCGGACGGCCGCCGCGTGCTCTTCTCGCGGCGCGTCCCGGATTCGGAGGGCGTGCTGCGCCTGGATCTCTTCTGCTGGGAAGTCGAGAGCGGGAGGGTCTCGCGGTTGACGCGGCTTGCCGACGTCGGGGACGCCGATCCGGAGCCCGGCGGCTCCTGGGCCGTCGCCGTGAACAACCGGTACGGCATCTCGAGCCTCGCGCGAGTGGACCTCGCGACGGGAAAGACGCGCCCGCTCGACACGGGGCCCGTGCCTCCGGAGGCCTGGCGCGTCTGGAGCCACCCGCGCGTCTCGCCGGACGGCAAGACGATTGCCGTCCTCCTGCACGAGAACGGCGAGTGGCGGCTCGTGACGGTTCCGTCGGCGGGGGGGCC
>JBLMXY010000131.1:0-32613 GCA_050257975.1 Acidobacteriota bacterium | reverse complement strand
TCCACCCCGGACGGGGCTTCCGGCTCCGGAGCCGGCAGGGCCTCCGGGATCTTTTCGGGAATGATGGTCGGGGCCGTCATCTCCGAGGGCCTGATCGGAACGGGCTTCTGGGCCACCTGCTTGGGCTGCGGCGCGGCCTTCGGGGCGGCCGGCGGCGGAGGCGGCGGCGGCGGAGCCGCGGCGTAGAAGGTGACCGGGATCGGCGGCTCCGGCACGTCCTCAACGAACCAGATCGAGGCGCCCAGGGCGACTCCGATCACGACGGCATGAACCAGGATCGAGACCGGAAGCGTCATGGCGTTCCGGTGGTCCCCCTTGCGATGGGACGACTCGATCAGGCTTTCTTCAAACATGGACTACCCTCCGACCCCTTGAGACACCGGACTCACTTGCCCGGTTCCGCCGTCGGCGTTACGGCGGCCTTGGCGGCTTCCTGCTGCTTCTTTCGGAGCTCGAGCGCCTGAGCCAGGAACTTGTTGGCGGTGTCCGTGTCCTCCTGCGCCTTCTTGGGGTCCGTCTCCATCTTCGCCTTCTCGCGCCAGAGGAGGTTGACGTAGGTCAAGGCCTCGAAGGAGTCGGGCTTCAACTCCAGCGCCTTCTGGAGGGCGCTCATCCCCTCGTCCACGATGTGGGCCCGGGTGGCCGGGTCGAGGTCCGGATAGTGGTAGGAACGGTCCCATGCCTGGACCCCGATCATGATGTAAGGATCGGGCTTGTTGCCGTCGATCGCGGCCACCTTCTTCTGCCACTCGATCCCCTTGTCGAAGTCCCCCTTCTTGAAATACATCGAGGCGATCGAGCCCATCGCCTTGGAGTCCTTCGGGTCGGCCTTCAACATCTGCTCGTAGAAGAAGATGGCGTCGTCGTAGCGGTCGGTCGCCAGATACATCGAGACGAGGAACTCCCGGGCCTTGCGGTCGTCCGGGAAGGCGGTGACGTAAGCCTTCAGGTTGTCGATCGCCTTGCTCGCGTACTCCAGATCCTTGGCGTGCTTGGAGCCCGGCTGGTAGAGGCCCATGTAGGCGAGGCCGATGTTCTTCTTGATCTTGACTTCGCCGGGGTCGAGGCGCTCGGCCTCCTGGTAGCTGGCGAGCGCGGTTTCGTACTTCTGCGCCTTGAAGAACTCGTTGCCCGTCTTGATGGCCTGCTTCGACTTGATCTTGTCGCACGCCCCGGTCGCCAGGAGAGCCGCCGCGAGGGAGAGAATGGCAACCGTCCGCTGCCTTTGTCGAGGCATTTCTTGCACCGCTCCTTGCTCTTTCGCTTCCGATCCGAGCGCGTCGAGGCCCGCCCGGAAAGGCCGAATTCTGTTGAATTCCTTGGGACAAAGCAACAACGTTTTTGGGGGGAGAGGGCGCGGTGCGATCGGAAAGGGAATTTTCGGCGTCTGGCGGGCGCTTCCGGAGCTAACGAGGAGGGAGTTCCGACTTGAGAAGACTGCTCGCCATCCTGCTCGCCCTGACCGCCGCCCGGTCCGGCCGGGCTCAGGACAAGCCGGGCGCCGCCGCGTCCCAGCAGGGCCTTCCTCCCGTTGCCGAGAGCGTCGAGGTCTCGATCACCAACGTCGAGGTGGTCGTCACCGACTCGAAGGGCCACCGCGTTTCCGGACTGACGAAGGACGACTTCCAGGTCCTGCAGGACGGCGTGCCGCAGACGATCACGAACTTCTACGCGGTGAGCGGAGGCAAGCTTCTCCTGGAGGACGGCAAGACCGTCTCGATCGAGGAGCCGAAGGCCGCGGAGCTCGTTCCCCAGGAGCTGAAGGCCCGGTACATCCTCTACATCGACAACTTGAACATCCAGCCGCAGAACCGCAATCGGATGTTCAAGCGGTTGAAGGAATTCGTGCAGGAAACCGTCGGCAAGCAGGCCGAGGCGATGGTCGTCGTGTTCAACCGGTCGTTGAAAATCCGGCGCAAGTTCACCGCGGATCCGGCCGAGGTCCTGAACGTGCTCGACCAGATCGAGGGAGAGACCGGGGGAGCGACGACGCAGGTCGGCGAGCGAAAGGACGCCCTGCAGAAGATCAACGACGCGCAGAGCGCCTCGGAGGCCGAGTACATCGCCCGCCAGTACGCGCAGGCGTACCGCAACGACCTCGAGTTCACGGTGGACGGCATCAAGACGACGGTCAACGGACTGGCGGGCGTGCCCGGCCGCAAGGTGCTCGTGTACGTCTCGGACGGGCTGCCGGCCAGCGTCGGACTGGAGCTTTACGACGCGATCCAGCGGAAGTTTCGAGACACGGCCAACACTCTGAACCAGTTCGAGTACGACATGAACTCCCGATACGCCGGGATCGTTCAGGCGGCCAACGCTCAGGGAGTCACGATCTGGGCGCTCGACGCGTCGGGTCTGGCCGTCGACGACATGATGACGGCGGAGAACCGCACGATGGACACGCGGCCGTCGACCTTCATCATGCGCACCAACACCCAGGCGCCCCTCCAGATGATGGCGGAACAGACCGGGGGCCTGGCGGCCATCAACACCAACGACTGGAAGTCGAGCCTCGACGACCTGGCGGCCGATTTCTCGAACTTCTACTCGCTCGGCTTCCGCTCGACGAAGGCGACGGTGGACAAGACGCACTCGATCGAGGTGATCGTCAAGCGCAAGGGGCTCCATGCGCGGGCGCGGCGGGGGCTGTTGGAGAAGTCGGTCGAAACGCGTACGGCCGAGACCGTCCTCGCGAGCCTGCACTATCCGCGCAACGAGAACCCGCTCGGCATCAGCCTCTCGATGGGGCAGGCCAAGCCCTACGACCACGACAACTACCTGGTGCCCGTCCGGATCGCGGTGCCCCTGGGAAAGCTCGGCCTCGTGCCTTCGGGCGACCGCTATGAGGGGAGCTTCTCGGTCTACTTCGTCGTGCTCGACGCTTCCGACAAGCAGTCGGATCTGGCCGTTCAGCGCCAAAAGGTCGAAGTCCCGGCCGCGGACTTCAAGAAGGCGCAGGCCAAGGACTTCTACTACGACGTGTCGCTGATCTGCGTCCCGGGAGGCCAGAAGCTCGCCGTGGCGCTGCGAGACGGGGTCACCAGCGTGACTTCCTACGTGCAGAAGAGCTTCTTTGTGTCGGTCCTTCCTCCGGAGAAGAAGACCGCGGCCAAGAGCAGCTCATAGCCCGGCCGCCGGATCCGGCGCGCGCGGGCGGTCGCGCGGGTTTGACCGATAATCGGCGCGTGGCGCCGGTACCCCCCTCCCTGCTGCTCTTCGCGCGCGCGCCGCAGGTCGGCCGCGTCAAGACGCGTTTGACGCCCGCGATCGGAGCCGCCGGCGCCGCGCTCCTCTACCGCGCCTTTCTGGAGGACGCCGCCCGAACCTACGGCTTTCCGGCATCCTGGTCGCCGGTCCTCTGGGCAGACCCGGATCCCGGCGATCCGGGCCTTGCGGCGCTCTTCGGCTCACCCTGGCGGGTCCATGCGCAGCCGGAAGGCGATCTCGGCGCGCGGCTGGCGGCCGCCTTCCGGGAGGAGTTCGCACGCGGCTCTCCCGCGGCGGTTGCCGTCGGGTCGGATCACCCGGCGCTGCCCCGCCGCCGGATCGAAGAAGTCTTCGAGAGGCTGGATTCGGGCCTCGAGGCGGCGCTGATCCCGGCCGAGGACGGGGGATACTGCGCGATCGGCCTTCGCGTCGGGACGCCCGTCGAGGAAGTCTTCCGCGAAATTCCGTGGTCGAGCGCCGAGGTCCTCTCGGCCACGCTCGGGCGGCTTTCGCGCATCGGGTTGCGGTTCGAGCTGCTGCCGGGCTCCTTCGACGTGGACCGGCCGGAAGACCTGGCGAGACTGCGCGCGGAGGTCGACGCGCGCGATCCCTCCGAGCCCGATTATCCGAGCGCGACGGCCGTGGCGCTGGCGTCGCTCGGGCGGCGGGGCGCGCCCTGATCCCGGTTCTCGACGCACGGCGGATGCGGCGGGCCGACGCGGCGGCGATCCGCGGCGGCATCGCTTCGTCGCTCCTCATGGAGAACGCGGCATCGTCCCTCGTATTGGAGCTCTGCCGACGCCATCCGGGCTCTCGAAGGGTCGTCGTCGTCTGCGGCCCGGGCAACAACGGGGGAGACGGCCTGGCCGCGGCGCGGCTGCTGGCGTGGCGCGGGATGGCTCCGAGCATCTGCACGCTGCGCGAGCCGGAGGCGTATCGCGGCGACGCCGCAGACAACGCGATTCGCGCGCGCAGGGCGGGAGTGCCGATCGTTTCGCTCGCGGCCGCGCGCGGCGTCGGGCCCCTGGCCGACGCGCTCGCGGATGCGGACGTCGTGGTGGACGCGCTCTTCGGAACCGGTCTCGCCCGGCCCCTCGTTGGCCTGGCCGCGCGGGTCGTGGCCGCGATCAACCGCTCGGGCCGCGCGGTCGTGGCCGCGGATCTGCCCTCCGGTCTTTCCTCGGACACGGGCGCCTTGATCGGCCCGGCCGTCCGCGCCTCCTGGACGGTCGCCTTCGGAGCGCCCAAGGTCTGCCACGTGTCCTTCCCCGCCCGCGCCCTGTGCGGCCGGATCGAGGTCGCCGACATCGGGATCTCCAGGGCGATTCTTGGACGGATGGGTTCGCGGCTCTCGCTCGCGGAGGCGGCGGACGTGCGGGGACTTCTTCCGGCAAGGCCCCCGGACTCCCACAAGGGCCGCTTCGGGCGGGTGGCGATCATCGCGGGCTCGCGGGGCAAGTCCGGGGCGGCGATCCTGGCGGCGCGCGGCGCCCTGCGGGCCGGCGCGGGTCTGGTCACGGTGTTCTGCTGCGAGTCGCTGCAGCAATCCGTGGTTGCGGCGCTTCCCGAGGCGATGACGCTCGGTCTGCCCGAGGAAGGCGGGGCTCTGACGGAGAGAGCCGCCGCTCCCGCGCTCGCGGCGCTGCGCTCCTTCGATGCGGCGGTCGTCGGTCCCGGCCTCTCGACCGCGCCGGGCGTCGTCGGCTTCCTGCGGCGCCTGCTCGCTTCGCGGATTCCGCTCGTGTGCGACGCGGATGCCTTGAACGCCTTTGCCGGAAGGCCAGGCGTCTTCGCATCTCGGGTCCTGACGCCGCACCCGGGTGAGGCCGCTCGACTGCTCGGGATCTCGACCCGGGAGGTTCAGGCGGACCGGCTCGGCGCCGCGCGGCGGCTTGCGCGCCGCAGCCGGGCCACCGTGCTCCTGAAAGGGGCCGCGAGCCTCGTGGCCGAAGCGGGCGGCAGACACGTGGCGGTCAATCCCACGGGGACTCCGCTGATGTCCACGGCCGGCTCCGGGGACGTGCTCGCGGGTGCGCTCGGCGCGTTCGTGGCGGGCGGGATGCGAGGCGCCGAGGCGGCCCTGGCGGCGGCGTGGCTGCACGGGGCGTCCGGAGAGCTGCTCGCGAGGCGGCTCGGTGACGCGGGGCTGCTCGCCGGGGAGCTCGCCGATGCGATGCCCCTGGCCCGGCTCGGGCTCCTCGCTCCGCGGGACGAACGGCGCGAGGCAGAAGGCGATTGATCGGAGACTTCGTCAGCCGCAGCGAGGAAGAGACCGAGCGGTTTGGAGAGCGGCTCGCGGCGACGCTGTCGGGTGACGACGTCGTCTACCTGTCGGGCGCGCTCGGCGCGGGCAAGACCTGCCTCGCGCGGGGAGTCGCGCGGGGGCTCGGCGCGCGAGCGCGCGACGTCGCCTCTCCCACGTTCGCGCTGCTCCACGAGTATGCGGGGGAGGGAGGCCGCATCGTGCTGCGCCACCTCGATCTCTATCGCCTGGAAGATTCGTCCCGCGAGCTCGACGTGCTGGGACTGCCGGAATCCGTGGCGGGCGCGCCCGTGCTCGTCGAATGGCCGAACCGCTCGCTGGCGGCCGTGCTGCCGGCAACCCGCCGGGTGACGATCGAAGTGTTCAACGAAGGCGAGAGAAGAATTCGAGTCGCGGCGGGACCCTGACGGAGCGCCCCGGCGCTCGTCAGAACGCGATTACGATGCCGCCCGTCGCCGATCCGTTGGTCAGCCAGTTCGAGTTGGTGCAGTCGTGGTGCCCGCACGAGTCGTTGTTGTCGCCGAGCGAGGTCGAGTATCCGCGGCCGTCGAACCGGAAGCCGAAATGCGGATTGACGAAGATCTTCAGCCCCCCGCCGAAACTCGCCGTGAAGCGAGTGTCCGACCCCGCGTCGACGCCTTCGACGTCCGGTCTCAAGTGGGCGGCGCCCGCCCCGATCGTCACGTAGGGCACGAACCGGCTGTGGCCGAAGTTGAAGGTCGCGTAGCCGAGGTAGTACTCGATCCGCAGATCGCCGAGGCGCGTGGGTCCCGGTCCGAAGATGGCGCCGCCGTCGGGCGTGACGAAGGCCGTGTCGGTGCGCGAATATTGAAACTCGATCTCGAAGGCGCTCGTCACGTTGAAGCCGAGCCGTCCCCCGTAAGTCGCGTGGTCGTCGACGTCCACGGAAGAGGAAAACAGATCCGTGCTGCCGCGGGCGAATCGCCCTCCCCAGAGGTAGCCGGCGAAGGGCTCGAGCTCGACGGTGCCCTGGCGAACCTGGGCGAAGAGCGACGAGGCGGCGAGCAGCGAGGCGGCGGCGATGGAGAGCGTGCGGAGCTTCATGGGACCTCCGGGAGGACGCGGATCAGCGTGCCTTGTGCGCCTTCAGGTGCTTTTCGATGACCGCCTTCCAGCGTTCCTCGACGTCCGGCGAATAGCCGACGGCGCGGTCGATCAGGGTGCGGTCGGGCCCGAGGATGAAGGTCGAGGGAATGCCGGTCGCGGTCATGGCGCCGGCCTCCTCCGGGGCGGCGTAATAGATCGGCAGCGACAGGTTGTAGCGTTTCAGGAAGGGCTCGATGCGGCGCCGGTCCGCGTCGATGTTGATCGCGAGAACGACGAAGTTGCGGTCGCTGTAGCGGTCATACATCTTCTGAACGATCGGCAGCTCCAGCCGGCAGGGGCCGCACCAGGTGGCCCAGACGTTGAGCAGCACCACGTTGCCCTTCAGCTGGGACAGGCGGACCGAGCCGCCCTCCGCGCCGGCGAATTCGAGATCGGGAAAGGAGAGGGCCGGCTCCTGGGCCGCCGCGGCGCACGCGGCGAGGGCAAGGGACAGGGCAAGCGCCGGCACACGCATCGGTTTTCCCAACGGCCCCGCGGCGGCGATTATTTCCGGGCGGGACCCCCGCCGGCCCGGCCGGGAAAGCCGGCGGGCCGTTTTGGCGGGCCGGTGCCTTAAAATCAGCAGGCCCATGACTTCCTCTCCTCCCGCGGCGCGCCTGGAGTCCGCGCCCGTCCTCCCGATCGAGCCCGCCGCTTTCTCCCTCCAGGTCGCGCTCACGCGGCCGACGGGGGAGAGCGAGAGTCCCTTCTTCGTGCTTTCCGAGGAGGACGACTTCGCACGCGTGTACCTGGCCCTCTTCAAGGGCGATGCCGACAGCGTGCTCGACTTCGCCGCGTTGAAGATCCCGCGCAATGTCCACCCCCTGCCCGTGATTCCCGATCCGTCGCTGAACAACGCCTCGGTCGAAGCCCGCTGGAGCCTGGAGGCGGAGCGCCTGCGCGAGCTCGATGTCGCCGGGCTTCCCGTGCCGCGATTCCTTCGCCCTGGCGGAGAAGCTCCGCCGAGGCTGCCCGCTCTTCTCTTCTGCATTCCGGACCGCCGCTTCTTCACGCCTCCTTGCCCCCGATGCGGAACCGCGCTCGAGACCTGCCGCGACGACGCGCGCCTTGCCGAGGCGCGCCTGCCGCTGTTTGCCTCCTCGCTCGAGCGTTTCCTGTTCTGCAAGCGATGCGCCAGCGAGAATCCGCCGGCGGCCTTCTACAGCTTCGACGCCCCGGCCGAAACGCCCGCGGGGGAGAGCTTCACGGCGGTGGATCTCTACCGCGACCTCGGGGAGGCTCTGGCCGGCGCGTCGGATGCGGGGACGCTCGCGGAGTCCTTCCCGTGCCCCGGCTGCCGGGACGCCGCGCGGCAGTTCCAGACGGCCTTCGCGTCGGGCGTTCGCGCCGCGCCCTTCTGGGAGGGACGCTGGACGCCGCTGAATTTCTACGACTCGCCTTACGTGCTGACCGGCCTGGGGCAGCTCTCGCTCGACGACTTCGCCGACTGGCAGGGCGGCCGGACCCGCGAGTCCTTTCTGGGCGAAAAGTCGCCGGCGCGCGCGCTGTCGCTCTCGGCGCGGCTTCGGTATCCGGTCGAGCTGCCGGACGAGGGGCGGCTGCTCTTCGGGGCCGATGGGTCGGGCCTGGACGCGGTCGAAGTCTTCTACCTGAAGATCGCCGCCTTCCGCCAGATCGTCGCCGGCCTGCTCGCCTATTGCCGGCAAACCGGCCGGCCGCATCTGGATCTCCACCCGCGGCACGTTCTCTTCGACCTTTCCTCGGCGGGCGAGGGGCTGCCGTCGGCCTGGAGCTTCGGAGCGCGCCTCCACGGGCTTTCCTCCGCGGCCCGCTCGGAGCGGTTGGCCGGCGCGATCGAGGTCATGGTCCCGCCGCGCAACGCCTTTGCGCCCTACGCGCCGCCGGAAGTGCTCGAATTTCACCTGACGCCGTCGCGCCCCGGGCAGCTGGTCGTCTCGGAGCTGGAGGCGCCCTCCGGCGCCCGCTCGTCGGAGGGCGCCTGGCGAATTCACGGACGGCTGTCCGATCCGTACGGCATCTATCCGGAGCCGAGCGAGCGCGACTGGATTCTGATCACCCTCGATAACGAGGCGCTGGGGTTGGGCGCCCTGACCTTCGCCGCCCGGAAAGACCCGCGAGGGGCGGGCGACACGCACGAGGTCCATTTCCTCGGCGAGCCGGCCCCCCTCGAGGAGGCCGCCGCGCAGCGGCTGAAGAAGAGCGCCGGCGTTCGCATTCCGGGCGCCCGATACAAGATCTACGCGGATTTCGCCGCGCCGAGCGACCTTTATTCCCTTGGAATGCTCCTGCTGCGACTGCTGCTCGGAAACGACTCGCAGGACGCCCGCCGGATCCAGATCGCAGTGGAGAAGGTCGGCAAGCGCCTGGCCGCGGCGGGAGACACGACGCTTGCCAACGTCCTGGCGGGGCCGGGCGCGGCGACCCTGATCGAGCGCGACGCGGAGCTGGCCGAGGCGTTCCGCAAGGCCAACGTCTTCTACAAGGCCCTGGACCGGGAGGCCGAGCGTCCCAACGCGATCCCCGACGCCCTGTGGAAAAGGGCGCTCCTGCTGGGGCTGCGCCTGGCCATCCGGCTTCCCGGCTTCTCCCTGTGCGCCACGCCGGCGGACTACGACGACGCGCACCCGACCGAAAAGATCGAGCGGCTGGGCAACGAGGTCGAGCTTCTCGCCGCGGAGGCCCGGGGACTGCTGCTCGGCCGCCAGGGAATGAACCTGGAAATCCAGCATGTGCTCGCGGAGCTCGCGACGGAGAAGGTCTCGGACGCGACGGGAGCGGTGCGCCGCGGGAGCTCGCCGCGAGCGCCCGGCGCCTGATCCCGCGCCGCGATGCGTTCCCGACGCTGCTTATGACGCTGCTTATAATGCGCGAAGAGTCCGGTCAGACCGAGAATCAGAACGGCGCCCCCGTCTGGCAGGAAGAGGTTTTCTTTGAGCGCTCGCCGTCGGGAAACGGAGCATTCTTGAGAAGGCCGCGGCGCCCCTCTCGCCGCCGGGCGGCCTGAGGGAGTCGGATGGCGCAACGCCTCGCCCGACCCTCCGATCCCGCACTTACCCTGGACGTCTGGCTCGGCCCCATGGAGGGGATGCGGCACATCGAGCCGGTGCCTTCCTCGGGCGACGCCATCGTGCGGGTCGGGCGGCGCCGGGCCGACGAGAAGCGCGGCCTCGAGAATCAATTCGTTCTCGCGGAGGGGGAGGGAATCTCCTCCTTCCACGCCGAGCTGCGGTGCTCGGGCGGCAAGCTCTTCCTGAAGGACTTGAAGAGCACCAACGGAACGTTCGTCCGGAACAAGCCGGTCATCGGAGAAGTCCCCATCGATTCGGGAGAGGTCTTCCTCCTCTCGACGACTCCGGTGCGGGCCGAGCTCGTCGCGGAGCCGCGGACCGAGATCTCCGGACCGGAGTCCTCGGCGCCGGAAGACGCTTCCTCGCCGCTGCGCAGAATGGTGGAGCTCGCGCGCGAGGCCGCCCGCCGCCGCGGGGAGGGGTTCGTCGACAGCCGTCACCTCGCCGACGCCGTGCTGCGCTCCGGCGACGCTCTGGTCGAAAAGGGCTTCGCGCGCGCCAGGCAGACGCGCGAGGAGGCGGAGGCCGCGCTCTGGCAGGGCGGGCTCTTCCGCGGACCGGCCGCCTGGTTGCAACGGTTTCTGTCGACCCCGGTCGAATCCCGAAAGGGCGCGGGCGCGGCGGCGCTTTCCCCGCGCGCGCGGCAGCTCCTCTCGACCGCGGCGGCGAAACTCGCGACGTACCCGGCGGGCGAGGCGGAGACTCTGGCGCCCGTGGCGCTTCTGGCCGCGTTGCTCGCGTCGCCCGACGCTCCCGTCGGCAGCTGGCTCCTGGAAGCCGGCGTGCGCGCGGAGACGCCCGCCCCCCCGCGGCGCTCGGCGGCCCGCAAGACCGTCACGTCCACGGCGGTGCCTGCCCGCGGGGCGCGGCCGTTGCGCGCCGAGGAGGAGACGGTGGCCGAAACGCGGCTGCGCCGGGAGGCCTCGGCCGCCAGGGCCGCCGCGGGCGCCGCGGAGGAGCGCCCGGCTCCGGCGGCGCGGCAACCGGAGGTGGAGGCCCTCCCGCAGCGTCCGCAGGAGCCGCCCTTCGCGACCACCGGCGACGTCGCCCTCGATCAGCGGGCGCGCGCGATCGCTCTCGAGCTCGAGGAGGCAGCCACCCTCTACCGCTTCTCGACCGTCGAGGACCGGCGCGCCGTGATGAAGGACCTGGTCAACCGGTCGCTCGCGGCGATCGCTCCGGAGAACCGCGGCCGCATCCTTTCGCAAATTCGCGTGCAATTCCCGGTGGTCGGCGCCCCGCCGCCCGCCGAGACCGACGAGGTGCCGCGGCTGCTGCACCGCATCCAGGAGCTGGAGCAGAGCCTGGCCAGGCTCAAGTCGGAAAAGGCCCAGGCGGCGGAGGTGTCCGAGCGGCGAGCCTCGGGCGCGGTGCCCTGGAGCGCCCTTCTGTCGGAGAAGGCGCCCGAGCAGGCGGGGGGAGAAGGGCCGGATCTCCCCGCGCTCCGCGCGCTGGTGGCTTTCGCGCGCCACATGGAAAAGTTCCTGCTCGGCCTCGTGCAGGGCGTGACCATGCCCGGCGACGCCACGATGAGCTTCCGTCTGCCCGGGCATCGGTATACCCTAGAAGGGCTTCTTTCGGCGCTTCAACAGGGAAAACCGGTGGACCCGACGAGCCTCTCGGAGTATCTGCGCGAGCTCGAGCGCTGGCAGGTCGCCATCCTGGCCGCGCATCACGCGTCGGCGCGCGTCTGGTTCGAAAAGTTCTGGAAGCGCGCAAGCCCGGCGGCGATCGAGGCGTCCACGGCGAAGGGCGGCGCCTGGAAGCTGCTCGGAGAGGCGGCGGAGTGGTGGAGCCGTTACAAGGAGACCGTCAAGGGCCTGACCCCCGACGTGGCGCAGGACCAGGTCCTGCAGACGACCTTTCGAATGGCCAAAGAGGAATTCGACAAGCTCTCGAAGCGGAGGCAATCATGAACGACCTCGTCCCGCGGCGCCCGTTCCGGACCATTGCCGCGCTGCTGCCGGCCCTCGCGGTCCTCGCCGCCGCGGGCTGCGCGAGCTCCTCGGCGCTGCACTTTCGCTGCGACAACCCGATCAACGGAGGGCTGCTCCTGACCGTGGACATCGTCAGGGCGGGCGAGGCGCAGGCCCGCCAGATCGAGGCGCTCGGCGAGAAGTGGTTCTACGATCCGCTGCGCGATTCGATGCGCGACCGGACCACGACCGTCACCTTTCCGACGCGGGACTCTTCCGGTCTCTGCGAGCGCCAGGTGTCGGTGCAGGCCGAGGGCAAGGACAAGTTCCTCGTGATCATCGCGGACTACAAGTACCAGAGCCCCGACGCCACCCGCCAGATCGTGTCGCTCCCCAGGGAGCGCTGGAAGGGCAAGACGCTCGACATCGCCGTGCACGACCGCGAGCTCGCGGTCTCGGTCCGCTAGGAGCCGGGCGCGCCCATGTCCAAGACGCCGGAGGTGCACTGGTCGGAGGGCATGTTCCTGCGGCCGCACCACCTTCAGCTGGCCGAGCGCCAGCGGGCCGAGGTGCTCCGGCAGGAGGTCCGCCGGCTGCAGCCGTTCTTCTGGGGAATCCTCAAGATCGACATCGCCGCCGACCAGCTCGAGAACTTCACCTTCGAGGTTCGTGAGGCCGAGGTGAAGCTGAAGGACGGCAGCTCCCTTTCCCTGGCCTCGAACCTGAGCCTTCCCTCCCGGGGCTTCAAGGCGGAGCTCGACCAGGCCGGCGGGCGCATGCCGGTGTACCTGGGCATCCCCTCGTGGCGGGAGCTCGAGGCCAACACGATCGAGCCCGGAGAAAAGGAGGGCGGCCAGAACCGCCGCTACCGCGTCGAGACCGTGTCGGTCCTGGACGAGAACACCGGCGCCAACGCGCAGCCTGTCGACGTGCGCCGCGCCAACGGGCGCTTCTTCTTCGGAGCCGAGAGCCGCGAGGGCTACGAGTGCCTGCCGATCGCCCTGGTCGAGCGGTCGGGCCAGGGCAAGAACACGCCGGTGCTCTCGATGGAGTTCATCCCTCCGGTGACCGAGCTCGGGGCCTGGCCGGTCCTGGAGAATCTCTGCCAGTCGGTGACCAATCGCCTCGAGGCCAAGCACCGCTTTCTCGCGGGAGAGATCGCGGAGGGCAAGCTGACGGTCGACTCCGAGGGCACGACCGGATGGCAACCCATCCTGAAGCTCCAGATCCTCGGGTCTTTCCTGTATCTCTTCCAGCAGCTGACCCGCATTCCGAGGATTCATCCCTTCACCGTCTATTCCGAGTTCTGCCGCCTGGTCGGGGAGCTCTCGATGTTCTCGGGCGAGCGGCAGCTGCCGCGCGTGCCGCTCTACGACCACGACAACCTGGGCCCGTGCTTCTTCGAGATCACCCACACGCTCGACATGCTCGCCGAGAAGATCGTGGCCTCGCGGTTCATCAAGGTGGACTTCAAGATTCGCGAGGACCTGCACGTGGCGGAGCTCGCGCCCGAGTGGCTGGCGCCGGAGACCGAGGTCTATCTGCTGATCGAGTCGGAGCTCGACGAGAAGGACGTCAAGAGCCGCATCGAGGTGATGAAGCTCGGGACCGTCTCCGACATTCCGCTCCTGAAGCAGCGGCGCCTCTTCGGTCTGGACGTCGAGATGTTGAAGCGCGTTCCGTCCGGCCTGCCGGCGCGCGAGGACTACTTCTACTTCTCGATCGAGAAGGACGGCCCCTACTGGTCGAACGTGGTCCGCGACCGCATCATCGCGATCGCCGGCGCGACCGACCCGAAGATGAGGTTCGCGCTCTACATCGTGCTCAAGCCCGGAGGCGCCCGTGGATAAGCCCCGCGACAACACCGCCGAGCTCTTTCGCGTCACCTCGAAGCTCTTTCTCTTCCTGACGGCCTTCCGACGGCGCGTCCGCAAGGGCCTGCGCGTCGAGCTGCGGGACGTGTCCGACCGGCTCGACGAGATCTTCGCCGAGCAGGCGCGGGAGGCCCGCGAGGAGCCCCGGCTGGAGGCGCTCTACGAGAAGGCGCGGTACCCGCTGGTGGTCCTGGCCGACGAGATTCTCCTGCACTCGGGGTGGGAGTACGCGCCGCAATGGGAGAGGCAGCTGCTCGAGGAAAAGTACTTCGGCACGAACATCGGCGGCGAGAAGTACTTCGCGATCGCCAACGAGCTCGACCCGGCCAGGGACACGGAGCTGGCCGCGATCCTCTCGACGGGAATCGCGCTCGGATTCGGCGGCAAGTACAAGGAGCGGCCGGAGAAGCTGGCCGAGGCGCGCAAGCGCCTGGTCCGCATGAACGCCGAGTGGCTTGCGACACTGGGCGACAAGATCACGCCCGAGGCCTACCACGTCCTGCCGCAGCCCGCCCGGAAGCTCTCACCGCTCATCAACCTGTACCGCGTCCTGATCGTGGCCTTCGGCGTCCTCGTCCTGTACTACGTCCTCGCCTTCGCGCTCTGGGGATCGTCGCTTTCGGAGCTGCGCCAGGCGGCCCGGGCGATGGGTCTGCCCTCGTAGGGACTCATGCGATGAACGAGCTGCTCGATCTGCTCCAGCGGCTGCCGCGCCCGCTCAAGTACCTGGGCACGATCCTCCTGCTCATCCCTCTCGTCTACGTGATCTCTCGGTGGCTGGGGGTCGAGAAGTACTGGTGGGTCTTCGTGCTCGGCATGCTCGTCATCGCGCTCGCCCTCGCGCTCTTCAACATGGCGTTGAAGGCGAGGGAGAAGCGCCAGGCGAGCGCGTTCGAGGGGGAGCTGCGGCGCGACTCCCAGAAGGCCGGGGCTTCCAAGGAGGAAGTGCGTCAGGCGCTGGGGGATCTGGCCGCCAAGTGGAACGAAGCCGCGACCCAGTTGAAGCAGGCGGGCCTCTCGGTCTACTCGCTGCCCTGGTACCTCTTGATCGGCGAGCCGCAGTCGGGCAAGTCGACGACCCTGAAGAATTCGGGACTCGAGTTCCCGGTCGGCACCGAGGGGCTTTCCGGCGCCGGGGGGACGCGCAACTGCGACTGGTGGTTCGCCAACGAGGCCGTGATCCTCGACACCGCGGGCCGATTCACGTTCCAGGAGGAGGCCGCCCCGGATCAGCAGGAGTGGGGCGCCTTCCTGAAGCTCCTGCGCCGGTACCGCCGGTACTGCCCCATCAACGGCGTGCTCGTCGTGATCCCGTGCACGTCCCTCCTCGAGGACTCTCCCGAGGAGCAGGAGAAGAAGGCCGCCAACATCCGCTCGAAGCTGCTGCACGTGCAGCGCACGCTCCAGATCCGTTTCCCCGTCTTCATCATGGTGACCAAGGCCGATCGCGTGCTCGGGTTCTCGGAGTTCTTCTCGAAACTCGATCCCGTGGACCAGCAGCAGCTTTTCGGGTGGTCGAGCCCCGAGGGTCCGGGCAAGGCCTGGGATCCCGAGAGCTTCGACGGCGTCTACGACGCCATCGTCGAGCGGCTCTACAAGCTTCGGCTGAAGCTCCTCGCCGACGAGGAGAACCCCGCCCAGGCGGACAAGCTCTACGTCTTCCCCGAGGAGTTCCGGGCGCTCAAGACGCCGCTGAAGGCGTATCTGAAGACCATCTTCCAGCAGACGCGCTTCGACGAGCCGTTCGCATTCCGCGGCTTCTACGTCTCGAGCGGCGTGCAGCAGGGCCGCCCCATCGCCCAGGCGACGCGCGATCTGCTCGAGGCTCCGGGCGGCGCCTCGGAAGGGGTCATCGAGAGCCTGGAGAGCATCTTCAAGAAGTCTCGCGCCTTCTTCATCCGGCACTTCTACGAGAAGAAGGTCTTTCCCGAACAGGGCCTCATCACGCGCACCGCGGCCGCCGAGGCGCAGCAGCGCCGGACGCTCTGGCTCGTCCGCGGCCTGGGCGCGCTCGTGCTGTTGCTGTTTCTCGTCGGCATGATCCCGGCTTACCGCTCGCTTCAGGGCGTGTTGAATCCCATCCGCCGCGACGTGAAGGCCGCGCAGGACTGCGTCGGAAAGCCCTGTCCCGTCCCCAGGGCGTGGGAAATCGCGACCCGACTGCAGAACGACCGCGACCAGGTCATCCGGCGCCGCTGGATGTTCACGCTCTTCCTGCGGGGCACGCGCTCCAACGAGCTGACCGACACGCTCGCGCGCATTCAGCAGAAGGTGTACGTCGCAGGAGTGGTCGCGCCGCTTCTTGCCGAGACCTCGGGACGCATGGCCTCTCTCGACTGGGAAGCCTTCCCCGACTACAAGCCGTTTCGCGACGCGCTCGGCACGAGCCTCGACTGGATCGCCTTCAAGAGGGCCACGGAGGGCCTGCGCGTCCGGCCGGAAGAGCTGCGCGTCCAGCCGCTCGTCGAGTTCGCGCGGCGGACCAGGGGCGTGAAGGCGACCGACCGCGCCGCGGAGATCGACGAGTGGGTGCCGAAGGTCCCCGCGGGGGAGGCCGACCACGTGCTCGAGGGGGCGCGCGTCTCGAGCGAGTCGCTCGGGATCACCGTGCCCGACCCGGCGCCCGGCCTCGCCAAGTACGAGGAGTACTGGACCGTCGGCAACCTCGCGCGCTGGGACAAGAAGCTTCAGGACGGGCTGAACGCCTACATGTCCTTGTACGGCCAGATGACGTCGGTTCCGAAGACCGCCTTTCCCGACTACGTCGCGCCGGTCGCGGCCGCCGGAAAGAAGTTCAAGGACAACTACGACGCTTTGACGCGCCACATGGCGACCCCGCGCCCCGGCTCCAAGGGCGCCTTTCCCGGAGCGGATCCGTCGGCCTGGAAGCAGAACCTGGACTCGGACTATGCCGGGCTGCTGCGCTGGGCGCCCGTGGCCCCGAGCCTCATCTCCGAGAACCGAAGAGACGCCCTGAAGAGACAGCTCGACGCCGAGTGGCAGCAGCTCCAGCGGGACCGCGAGGGGCTCAAGTATCTGATCGAGACCGACCCGACGGGCAAGATCAAGTGGTCGAAATCCGCCGAGTCCCTCGGAGGGGTCTTGAACGGGCTGGCCGTCTTCGCCGACCCGGCCGCCTATCGCGACTCCGAGGACGGCAAGCTCGTCGAGGCGCTCGCCGCGATGCCCAACTGGGACGAGAAGAAGAAGAAGATCGACGAGTGGCGCGCCCGCCAGGATGGCGCCGCGAAGGCCCTGCTCGGGAAATCCGCGGACTTCTCGACGTCGAATCCCGATCCGGCGTTCGGGTGGACCGACCGCAGGACCCGCGTGGACGAAGCCATCGAGCTCGCGCTGCTCTGGCGGATGCTGCCGCCGGCGCAGCAATTCTTCGGCGATTCCCTGGGAGCGCAGTGTCCTCCTTCCAGCTGCTACACGCCCGTCTTCGCCAAGGCGATGATGTCCGGCGCAAGCGGCGTCGTCTTCACGGCCGCCGGCCAGCGGCTCGTGTCGAACTGGGACGGCGTTTCGCCCGCGATCCGGAGGATCTCGGAGACCGAGTCGGCGTACCTGAAACGCTACGTCGACCAGATGGCCGGACGAGCGGGAGGCGGGGGAGGGTTCATCTTCCCGAGCGCGGCCGCGGAGGCGGGAACCTGGCCGGCCTTCCGGCGGGCGATCGGCTCCTGGCAGCCTTCGGGAGGCGGCGGAGGAATGGCCCCGGATCTCGCGGCGCAGCTCTCCTACGCCGACATGCAGACCTTCGTCCAGGAGAACGCGAACCTGGGAGACGCGCTCGACTACTACAAGACGCGAATCGAGCGGCCCCGCGCCGCGGCGGCCGCCGAGAGGACGGCGCCGGAGCTGCTCGCCGCGGCCGAGGCGTTCCGGGGCGCCGTCCAGGGCCTCCCGGACACCCCGCTCGAGGCCTGGAAGGCGCTCGCGGCAAACGACGCGGCGACCCTCAAGCAGTACAAGGGGTTCTCGGACAACCCGCGACTGCGCGGCGAGCCGACGGCCCAGCGGATGAAACGCGGCGTCGAGGATCACGGGGCGCATCTGCTGCGGGACGAAATCCGCCCGCGCTTCGAATCGCGGGCGCGGACGGTTGCCGACCACCTGAATGCCTGCTGCCTCGCGAAGTTCCCTTTCGTCAACGACCTCGCCCTCCAGAGCGACCGCTCCCAGCTCCTGTCGGGCCAGGGCCTCTCGCGCGGAGGGCCCGCGGGAGCCGTGCGGTACTCGATCGACATCCCGACCATCAGCCCGGACGACATCAACGGGCCGCTGATGGAGCTGGGCGCGCTCGCCTCGGAGTTCGCGCTCGACCCGATCCTGCGGGGCGACGCGCGGGAGTTCGACTTCGTCGGCGATCCGCGCCCGATCTTCGCCGTCGCGCGCGAGTGGCAGGTCTTCCTCTTCGGAGCCAATGCCCCGCCGGGAGCCCCCGCCAAGCCCCACAACATCGAGGTGCGTCTGGTCGAGCGGACACCTTCCTCCGGAACGATCTTCCTCGGAGACCGCGTCGGGCAGGTGACGGTCTTCGACCGGGCGACGGTCCTGCGCCCCTCGACCGACGTCAAGACCGGGCGCACGCCGCCGCCGTTCGTCTGGCGCCTGGCCGCCGCGGCCGGAGCCCTCGAGATCATCGGGAGAAACGAGGACGTGAAGGGAGGATGGACCGGCTCGCTCGTCATCACCGGCGGGCCCCTGCGACTCTTCGCGTACATCCTGCGGGCGAGCGAGGATCGTCGGCCGGGAGCCGACCCGCGTGTCTGGGACATCCGGGTCGAGATTCCCGACGCGGAGCGCGCGAACACGCGCCTCCAGGGCGTCTTCGAGCTGAAGCTCGACGACCCGCTGCCGGGCGTCCTGCACCATTGAGGAGCTCGTGGAAGACGCTTCCGCCCGGCGCCCGGGTTTTCTGTCGCGGCTCAAAGAGAGCTTCAAGGGTGAAGCGCGGGGAAGGGACGAGCCGGTCCGAACGGTCCGCGTCGCGCTCAACGCCTACGGCAAGCTGCCGATCTACAAGGACTTCATTTCGTCGGGCTTGACGGATCCTGGAGCGCGGGAGTTTCGCAACTGGATCGACCGCGGGTTCTCGCACCTCTGGTCGCGCGACGAGGCGCGCCGGGAGATCGAAATCGCCCGGCATCTTTTCCTGCTCAAACTGCCCGAGTCGGGAGCCTTCGTGGCCGGGTGTCTCTGGGGGAGCCAGGACGAAGGAGGGTTGCGCCGATTTCCGTTCACGCTGTTCACGGTCCTTCCCGGCGGGCACCGTGCGGCCGACCCGCTTCCGGCCACGGAGCATCTGCAGGTCTTCGACCGGCAGGCGGACGCCATCCAGCGCCGCTTCGGCCCGGGCGGCTCACTCGCCGAGTTCTACCGGCTCTACCGCGGCGCCGAGATCGACCTGCCGGTCAAGCCCTTCGAGCGGATCGACCGCGAAGCGCGGGCCGAGCTCGCTGGCCTCTCGATGGCGGCCCTGGCGAAAGCGCTCTTCGGCGAGCGAGCCGCCGCCCGATGGCCGGCTCTCCTCTCCGGCCTCGACGGGCTTGGCGGGAACGCGGGCGGTCCCGGGTCGCCCCCGGTCCGGTTGCCGCTCTCGGGCGCCCTGTCAAGGCCGCGCGAGCTTCAGTTCTGGCTGCTGCGGCTCTCCCGATCCGGCTCGCGCCGGAGGGCCGCGACGGGAATGCTCTACGACAGCGGCGCGCGCCCCGGCCGGGCTCTGTTCTTCTGGCGCGATCTGAGGCCGGAGGACTTTCTTGCGCTCGAGAGCGGCGCTTCCGGAGAGGAGGCGCCGGCGGCCGCCAGCGCGTCCGAGATGCCGCCGGGCGAGCCCGCGGGCTGGGAACGTCCGCTGGCGTCGCTTCTGTCCGCGTGATGCTCATCCAGGCCGGAAGAACCCGGGAGGAACCCTTCCGGAGGCTTGCAGGCGGGAGGTCGCGATGAACCCGAGGCACCCTCAGGACTATCAGCTCCACGGAACGCTCACGATCGAAGCGGATCACGCCTTGAGGGAGCTCGCCCCGTTCGTCAACGACTACGTTCTGAAGCGGGCCGACGAGCTCGCCAAGTACGGCGAGATCCTGCGCGAGCATGTCGAGCAGGCCGTTCGAGAAGAGAAGGCCTCCGGCAGGCTGAAGCGATAGAGCGCGCGCTAAGGGGCTCCCGCGGCCTCGAGGGCCGCAAGGAGCTTCTCCCGCAGCGGGTCCTTGAGCTCACGCACGGCGGCCACGTCGACGACTTCCTCGAAGGCGTCGGAACCGGAGATCTCCGTCGATTCGATGATCGTCTCGTCCGGCGGCAGCACCGTGGGAACGGCGGCCGAAACGACGGAAATCGGCAGGTTGCCGAGGTCGGGGAAGTGTTGTGTCGAGACCGGGAGCCGCAGCGCCTCGAAGAGCGCGGCGACACCTTTCTGCTGGAAGGCGACGTGCAGGACGACGTGGTGGAGGACCTGTTCGAGGATCGTCGCTCCCGAGGAGTCACCGGCCGAGAGCGCCTCCCTCAAACGCTCGGGCCCGAAGCCCGAATAGGACAGGACCCATCGCAGCGGCGAGGTGACGGTGACGTTCTTGGTCACCTTGCGTCCCTTGGCCGCGTGGGAGTACTCGAGCGGGGCGAACTCGAGGGCATGGCTGTCCACGGGAAGGGGCGGCTTGAGGTCCCTCGGAAGGCTGAATGGCTTGGACCCCGCGACGCCTTCGTAGGCGTTGAGCAACTCCTTGAAGACGCGGTCGGCGCCCCGGGCGGGCTCCTTGCCGGCTCCCTGGACGTAGTGTCCGAGGAGGGTGCGGGGCTGGAAGAGAGGCATCAGGGTCGTCAGGCACTGCTTGAGCTCGCCCCGCATCAGGTCGGCCACGCCGCGCGTAACCTTCCGGAGCTCTATGAGTTTCTGGGTGTTCACGACGTCTGCCATGCCGGGCTATCCCCCTTCCCGCCGAATGGCGACCGGTTCCGTTTTCCCATCACTTTAACAGCAGTCGGCCCTGGACGCCTACCGCGGCCGGGACTCGGGACTTGCGCCAGCCGCGTCGATATACTTCTGCCCACCGAAGAGACGAGAAAGGAGCACGACGTGGCAAAGCTGCTGGATGAGGAAGAGGAACTCTGGGAAGAGCTCGAGAACGTCGAAAAGGCGCCGGACGAAGGTCAAATGGTGGACGCGTTCATCAAGATCGACGGCATCGACGGCGAGAGCCAGGACTCGAAGCATAAGAACGAGATCGAGGTCATCGGTTGGGTCGGGCACCTGGAAAACGTCGGCAGTTCCCACGCCGGAGGAGGAGCCGGCACCGGAAGGAGCATTCATCACGGTTTCAAGTTCGCCAAGCTGCAGGACAAGTCGTCCCCGAAGCTCCTGCAGGCCTGCGCGAGCGGCGAGCACATCAAGAAGGCGGAATTCGTGGTTCGGAAAGCGGGCAAGCAGCAGCAGGAATACCTGAAGTACACGTTTTCCGACGTCTTCGTTTCCGGGTTCCGCCACCTCGAGAAACCGGATCCGACGACTCACCAATTCCGGGACGGCTTCGAGCTCAGCTACGGCAAGTTCGAGATGGAGTACAAGGAGCAGAAGGCGGACGGGACACTCGGAGGCGCGGTCAAGGCCGGATACGACGTCAAGGCGCGAAAGAAGGTCTAGCCGTAGCCGGCAGAGTGGGCGCTTCGCGGACGGATGGCGTTTGAGCGACGGTCGCCACCCGAGAAAGAGAGGAGAACATGGCGGATCCCAAGATGGCAGCAGCCGACAATTTCCTGAAGATCGACGGGATCGATGGCGAGAGTCAGGACGACAAGCACAAGAACGA
This sequence comes from Acidobacteriota bacterium, assembly GCA_050257975.1. Lineage (GTDB taxonomy): Bacteria > Acidobacteriota > Thermoanaerobaculia > UBA5066 > Gp7-AA6 > DATBFU01. The sequence continues at coordinate 11,385 of JBLMXY010000131.1, read as the reverse complement.
GATCGAGATCCTGAGCCACGGATTCAAGATCTCGAACAAGCCCAGCGTGGAGTCCGGCGGAGGCGGGGGGACTGGGGTCAGCGTCCACGGCGACTACTCGTTTACCAAGCACATGGACAAGTCCTCCCCGAAGCTGGCGGAGGCCTGCGCCACAGGCGAGCACATCAAGAAGGCGGTGCTGACTCTTCGGAAGGCGGGCAAGGACCAGCAGGAATACGGGAAGATCACCTTCTCCGATGTGATCATTTCGCACTACTACAACAGCAACGACGGGAGCCACCGTCTTCCGGAAGACTGGTTTTCCTTCAATTACGGGAAGATCGAGTTCGAGTACAAGGAGCAGAAGCCGGACGGGACGCTCGGCGGGGCGACCAAGGGCGGCTGGGACGTGAAGGCGAAGAAGACGCCGTAGCTAGGCGAAGAAGACGCCCTAGCCGGGCGTCGCGGAGGCGAGAAGCTGGCCGCATCTCTTCCCGCCTTCGTCCGGACCTCTCTCCAAGTGCGGCGCTTCCCGGCGCGGCCGCACGGATTGCTCGATCAGGAGGTCTCATGGCCGGCAACGACATCTTTCTCGATCTGAAAGGCGTTGAGGGAGAGTCCAAGGACTCGGCTCACCCGAAGACGATCCAGCTGGAGAGCTTCAGCTTCGGATGCCGATTGCCGCGGGACGAGGCGACTCTGCAGCCAATCGGGAAGCGGCACCACACGCCCTTGCTCTGCGTCAAGCACACGGACGCGGCGACGTCGCGCCTGCTGCAGGCGTTGTTTACGAACAGGAAGATCGACAAGGGGCAGCTCATCGTTCGGAAGGCGGGGCCGAGCCAGCAGGAGTTCTTGACCGTCGACCTCGAGGACGTCTACGTGAGCTCTTTTAGCGTGAGTGCGCCCAGCGCGAGCCTTCCGATGGAGTCCTTCGAGCTCGTCTACGGCAAGATCACCGTGACCTACAAGGAGCAAACGGCGCTAGGAATCCTCGGCGGGCCGATCACGGCCCAGGACGACCTGCGCACAACGACCTGAAAAACCTCGGGCTCGGCGCTCAACTGGCCGGAGCGCCGGCGGAAGTCTTCGCCTCGAACTCGATCGACCGCGCCTGGAGGATCGGCTCGTCCGTATCGTCGACGAGGAAGAGCCGCTGCCCGACGCCGGCGACGAGGCCGTCTCCGACCTCCTTCCAGTCCGTCATCCGCCCAAGACGGGCGTTCTCGTTTTTGCTGTCGCTCGAGCCGGCGTAGAGCGCCGGAACGAAGACCTCGCCGATCGTTCCGTCCAGGGCCTCGATGCGCGTCGGGACCCAGAGCAGGTCGCGCAGCTTCGAAGGCGGGCGCATCTCGATTTTCCGGATCTGCTCGAACGGAAGCCAGGCGTACTTGTCCTTGACGATCAGCTCGAGCACCCCGGCGATGGCGTCGTCGTAGTCCCGAAAGTCGAGGAAGGCCTTTCCATTCCACTTGCCCGCGACCGACGGCCGCTCCTCTTCGGCCCGGTCGAACAGCTGCCTGGCCGCGGCCGCGTCGCCCGACGCGAGCTTGCGGATGCCTTCCACCTGGAGGTCCGCGTAGGCCGGCGGCTCGTTCAAGAAGTGCGGTGCGGCGCCCTCGCGGTAGAGCTTCACGCGCTGCTTCTCGGCGGCCACGTTCGACTTGTAGACCTGCACCGCGAGGGAGGCCTGCGCGCTCTCGGAGCCGAGCACGTCGATCTGTTTCTCGGCGCGGTCCCACTGTCCCGCGAAGCAGAGCAGCTCGAAGAGAAAGATGCGCCGCGTGGCGTCGGACGGATTGGCCTTGACTTCCTGTGTCAGGGCTTCGATGGCGGCGTCGAGACGGCCCGAGTCCAGGAGCTCCTTCGGGGTCGGCATGTCCACCTCCGCGATCGGGTGAGTCTAACCGCCCTTTGGCGCCGAGCCGACCTCCCGGAGGGCGCGGTTGCGCAAGCCGGTCTTGACTCTTCAGATTCAGATAGTTATCCTCATCCCATCTCCGGAGGAGAGCGAGACGATCCATCTGTTGGGCCAAAGCGCCGCCGTTCCGTCCGCTACCCGCCGCCGCGCGATCTTGCGACGGCCCGGCGGCTCCGGAGGGTGGTCGCGCCTTCCTCGCCCGAAGCGGATGGTAGAGTGCCCGCAACTTATCCGAAAATAATGGAGCCCCGATGCCCGCGGCCGCAGTAATCGACGTCGACGCGATGCTGGAGCCCATCCCGGGCGAAAATCCGGCGGGGGAGAACCTTCAGTACTCCGGTCTGCACGACGAGATTCGTGAGGCCCGGCGCGCCGAGGAGGCGCTCGCGCAGGGGGACTGGCAGCGGGAGTTGAAGGCCGCCGATTGGGACCGGGTCATCTCGCTGTCCCGCGACGCCCTGACCCAGAAGACCAAGGACCTTCAGATCGCCGCCTGGCTGACGGAAGCGCTCATTCAGACCGCCGGCTTTGCCGGTTTGCGCGACGGGCTGAAGCTCGCCCGGGGCCTTCAGGAGAAGTTCTGGGACGGCGTCTATCCTCCAGTCGAGGACGGGGATCTCGAGGCGCGCGCGAACTCGCTCGCCTGGCTCGACCGCCAGGCCGCCGCGGCCATCGCGTCCGTGCCGATCACGAAGGCGCCCGGCGCCGCGTACTCCTATCTTCAGATGGAAGACGCCAAGAGGCTCGACCTGCCTGCCAACGCGGCCTCGCTTACCCCCGAGGCCCTCGCCGCTCTCAACCAGGATCGCGAACGGGCGGCTTCCGAGGGGCGTCCCACGACGGAGGCCTTCGTCAAGGCCCGCAATGCCACCCGCCGTCCCTTCTACGAAGAAACCTCGACCCTGCTCGGCGAGTGCCGCCAGGAGCTCAAGGCTCTCGATCGCGTCATGGACGAGAAGTTCGGGCGCGAGACCCCGGGTCTGGGCGAGCTTCAGAAGTCACTCGAGAAGATCGAGACCTGGATCGAGAAGACCGTCAAGGAGAAGCGCGTCGAGGAGCCGGACGCCACGGCGGCGGGCGAGGAGGGAGCCGAAGGCGAGGAGGCTGCGGGCGCAGCGGGCCCCGGGGTTTCGGCCGGCCCGATCAAGACGCGCCAGGATGCCCTGCGGCGTCTGGCCGAGGTGGCCGACTATTTCCGCCGCACCGAGCCGCACAGCCCCGTGTCGTACCTGGTGCAGCGAGCGATCACCTGGGGGCAGATGCCGCTCGACGCGTGGCTGACCGACGTGATCAAGGATGGCGCGCTTCTCGCGTCGATTCGCGAGACGCTGGGACTCAACACGGCCTTAGACGGGGGAGGCTCGTCGGGGTAGCGACTCGTGGCCCCGTGGGGCCGCGGGCTGAGGAGAAAGCGACATGCCCAAGAAAGAGAGCATCCAGCAGAAACTGAAGCGGGTCCGGCCTCCTCGCGTGCAGATCACGTACGACGTTGAGATCGGCGGCGCGATCGAGATGAAGGAGTTGCCCTTCGTCCTGGGCGTTCTGGGGGACTTCTCCGGGCAGCCCGCGCAGCAGCTTCCGAGGGTCAAGGACCGCAAGCTGATCGAGATCGACCGGGACAACTTCGACCAGGTCCTGGCCGGCATGGCGCCGCGACTGGCCATGAAGGTGGAGAACAAGCTGACGAACGACGGCAGCAAGATCAACGCCGAGCTGCGCTTCAACAGCCTTCAGGACTTCGAGCCCGACAACGTCGTCCAGCAGGTCGAGCCGCTACGCAAGCTCGTGGAGGCGCGCCAGAAGCTGCGGGACCTGCTCTCCAAGACGGACGGCAACGACAAGCTCGAGCAGATGCTTCAGAACGTGATGCAGAACGCCAACGCGCAGAAGCAGCTCTCCGAGGCGCTGGGGCTGGAAGGCCAAAAGGGCAAGGAAAAGACCGAAGAGGGATCCAATGAGTAAGAACCCGGAGAAGGGCAAGGCCGAAGTCGTCGTCCGCGAAGAGCAGGGCGAGCGGGACCTGCTCTCTCAGATCATCGAAGAGGGCCGCCTCGCCCGCAACGACAGCCAGGTCGAGCAGGCCAAAGACCTGATCGGCTCGTTCGTCCAGCAGGTCATGAGCGGCGAGATGGTCGTTTCGAGGGACCTCGAGGCCTCGATCAACGCCCGGGTCGCCGCCATCGACAAGCTGCTGTCGGCGCAGCTGAACGAGATCATGCACCACCCGGAGTTCCAGAAGCTGGAAGCTTCGTGGCGGGGCCTCCATCACCTCGTCTTTGAGTCGGAGACGAGCACGATGCTGAAGATCCGGGTCCTGAACGTCTCGAAGAAAGACCTCTTGAAGGATCTGGAGCGCGCCGCGGAATTCGACCAGTCGGCGCTGTTCAAGAAAGTGTACGAGGAGGAGTACGGTACCTTCGGCGGCGCGCCGTTTGGCGCCCTGATCGGCGACTACGAGTTCTCCAACCACCCCCAGGACATGGCGCTGCTCGAGAAGATCTCGCAGGTCGCCGCGGCGGCCAACGCCCCCTTCGTCGCCGCTTCCTCGCCGGAACTCTTCGGCTGGGACTCGTTCACGGAGCTCGCCGAAGTGCGCGACATCGCGAAGATCTTCGATCGCACCGAGTACGCCAAGTGGCGGTCGTTTCGTGACTCGGAGGACTCGCGCTACGTCGGGCTCACCCTTCCGCACACGCTGATGCGCCTGCCTTACGGCAAGGAGACGGTGCCGACCGAGACGTTCAACTTCGAAGAGGACGTGGACGGCCGGGACCACAAGAAATACCTCTGGGGCAACGCCGCCTATTCCTTCGGGACCCGTCTGACGGAGGCCTTCGCGCTCTACCAGTGGACTGTCGCAATCCGGGGTGTCGAGGGGGGCGGTCTGGTTCAAGGCCTGCCGACTCATACCTTCAAGACCGACGAAGGCGACGTCGCGCTCAAGTGCCCGACGGAGATCGCGATCACCGACCGGCGCGAGAAAGAGTTCTCCGACCTCGGGTTCATCCCTCTGGTTCACTGCAAGGGGACCGACTACGCGGCCTTCTTCGCGGCGCAGTCGTGCCAGAAGGCGAAAAAGTACGATCAGGACTTCGCCAACGCAAACGCCCGCCTCTCCTCGCAGCTTCCGTACATCTTCGCGGTCTCGCGTTTCGCCCACTACTTGAAGGCGATCATGCGGGACAAGATCGGCAGCTTCATGTCGCGCGCCGACGTCGAGCGGTACTTGAACCAGTGGATCTCAAACTACGTCACGCCCGACGACACGGCCTCGCCGACGGTCAAGGCCCAGTTCCCGCTGCGCGACGCGCGCATCGACGTGACCGAGATCGCCGGCAAGCCCGGCGCCTATAAGGCCGTGGCCTTCCTGCGGCCGCACTTCCAGCTCGACGAGTTGCAGGTTTCGCTGCGTCTGGTCACGGAGCTTCCCAAGCCGGCTACCGGATAATCGGCGCGGGCCGTCCCGGGGCCTTCGCGCGCCCGCGCCGCATTTCCGGCGTAATCGGCCGAGAAGGCATCCGAGCCGGGCGCCCGCATTGATGCCGGGTCCGCGGGCGAAGTAAGATGTCCCCGCGCTCGTCAATCCCATGTCACGAATCGACAACGAGATTCGGATCACGCCGTCCGTGCTCGATCGGTTGCTCGACGATCGGCCGGAGGAAACACGCGAGGCACCGGCCTCGCGCCAAACGAGCCTGAAACTGCTGAAGGACGCCGTCCGCCGCGACCTCGAGTGGCTCTTGAACACGCGACGCGAGCCGGAAGGGCCGCTTGAGGAGCTGCCGGAGGTTTCCCGCTCGCTTGCGGCCTTCGGGCTGCCCGACTTTACGGGCGCGAACGTCGCGACAAGCGAGGGACGCGAGGGGCTTCGTCAAGGGGTCGAGAGGGCGGTCCGCTTGTTCGAGCCCCGGCTCGACGGCGTCCGCGTGGCCCTGGAGAAGGTCGAGGAGAGCGACCGAACCGTCCGTTTCCGGATCGAGGCCCAGCTGCGAGTCGAGCCGGCTCCCGAGCCGGTCGTCTTCGACACGATGCTCCAGGTCGGCAAGGGCGAGGTCCGCGTCCGGGAGAAATGATGCGCGAGGAGCTGCTCGACTACTACGAACGCGAATTGTCCTTCCTGCGTCAGCTCGGCGCGGAGTTCGCGCAGAAATATCCAAAAGTCGCCGGCCGCCTGCTGCTCGAGCCGGATCGCTGCGAAGACCCTCACGTCGAGCGGATGATCGAGGCCGCGGCCTTCCTCGCGAGCCGCGTGCACCTGAAGATCGACGACGAGTTTCCGGAGTTGACCGAATCGTTGTTGAACGTCCTGTATCCGAACTTCCTCGCTCCGATTCCCTCGCTGTCGATCGTGCAATTTCAGCTGGACGCGGCGCAGGCGAATCTGAGAATGGGGCACACGATCGCCCGGGGATCCCGGTTGCGGTCCGAGCCGGTGGACGGGCAGCCGTGCCGCTTTCAGACGTGCTATCCCGTGACGATCTGGCCGCTCGAAATTCGGGAAGTGCGCTTCGAGCTCCCGACCCCCGGCGCCGTTGCGGCGCCCGGAACGAAGAGCATGTTGCGGGTCGGGCTTCGGACGCTGGGCGGGGTCCCGACGTCGGAGCTGAAGGAAAAGGGCACCGGCGAGTCGGCCCCGCGGCCTCTCGAATCGCTGCGCTTTTCGCTTCAGGGCGAAGGAAAAATGGTCTACGCGCTCTACGAGCTGCTGATGAACGATGTGCTGCAGGTCGAACTGCGGCCCGGCGCAGGCGCCGGAGCGGCCGCGCCCATCGTGTTGCCTCCGGGCTCGCTTCGTCCCGTGGGGTTCGAGCGGGACGAGAGCCTGTTGCCGTATTCGGAGCGCTCCTTCTCCGGATATCGGCTCGTCCAGGAGTACTTCGCCTTTCCCGAGAAGTATCTCTTTTTCGACGTGACGGGCCTCGAGCGGCTCGTGGCCGCGTCCTTCCCGCAGTCCTTCGATCTCGTCTTTTCCCTGAGTCGGGAATTCCCGCTCGAGAAGAGCGTCATGTCGCAGACGTTCCGGCTCCACTGCACGCCGATCGTGAACCTCTTCTCCCACGTCGCCGAGCCGATCCGCGTGACGCATCTCCAATCCGAGTACCGCGTCATCCCCGACGTCGGGCGACAGACGGCGATGGAGGTCTACGCCGTGGACGAGGTTTCCTCCACGCGTCCGGACGTCGAGAAAGCAACGATCTATGAGCCCTTCTACTCGATTCGCCATGCTTTGGCCGGCGAGGAGGCCAAGACGTACTGGCACGCGAGCCGGCGCCCTTCGGGCCGGAAGGACGACGATGGCACGGAGGTCTACCTCACCCTCGTGGACCTCGGGTTTCGACCTTCCGTGCCGGACGTCGAAACCCTGACGGTTCGGACAACCTGCTCTAATCGCGACCTGCCGGGCCGCCTTCCCTTCGGGAGCAGCACCGGAGGGGCTGACTTCGAGCTCGAGGGGGCAGGCGTCTTCACGGCGATCCGTTGCCTTCGAAAGCCGACGGGGAGCCTGCGCACTCCGCTGCGACGGGGGACGCAGTGGCGCCTGATCTCGCACCTGTCGCTCAACTACCTCTCGCTCGTCGAGAATGGCGGCGGTCCCGAAGCGCTGCAGGAGATTCTCAAGCTCTATGACTTCGCCGACTCTTCGGCGACGCGGCAGCAGATTGCCGGGATCACGCGCATCGCGGCACGCCGGGCGCTTCGTCCGGTCGGGTCGGCGGCCGCGGGCTTCGTGCGGGGGATCGAGGTGTCCGCGGAGTTCGACGAGACCCAGTTCATCGGAGCGGGTGTATTCCTCTTCGCCTCGGTCCTCGAGCGCTTTCTCGCGCTTTACGCATCCGTCAACTCGTTTTCTCAGCTGATCGCGTCGACCCGCCAGCGAGAAGCGATTCTCAAGCGCTGGCCGCCTCGAGCGGGGGAGCAAATCGTCCTGTGAGAGCCGAGCTCCTGACCGAAGGCTATCGCTTCGAGTTCTTCCAGGCTGTCCGGCTCCTCGAGCGGCTCGAGCCCGGAAGAGAACCCGTCGGCCGGGAAGGTCCGCCGTCGCAGGAAGCCGTGCGCTTCCGCACGCGCGTCTCGCTCGAGTTCCCCGCCAGCCAGATCTACGAGGTGCGGGAAAAGGACGGCGGCCCGCCGGAAATGACCGTCGCCTTCTTCGGAATGACCGGCCCTCTGGGGGTCCTGCCTCACCCGTACACGGAGCTCCTGCTCGACCGCACGCGGCGGCAGGACCGGGCGTTCTGGGAATTTCTCGATCTCTTTCACCATCGATTCTTGTCGTTCTTCTACCGCGCCTGGGAGAAGTATCGATTCCCGGTCGCCTACGAGCGGAGCCGGCGGGATCCGTTCACCGAATATCTGCTCGACCTGATCGGGATGGGGACGCCGGGTCTTTCCGGCCGCCTGAGCGTCGCCGACCAGGGGTTGCTCCTGTACGCGGGGCTGGTCGCGCAGAAGCCCCATTCGGCAACCGCGATCGAGTCGATCCTGGGACATCACTTCGGCGTTCCCGCACGGGTCATGCAGTTCGTTCCGCAATGGCTCCCCCTCGAAACGGAGTTCCAGGCTCGCCTCGGTGAGGCCAACAGCGATCTCGGGACAAATCTGGTTTGCGGCGAGCGCGTCGTCAACACCCAGGCCAGATTCCGCGTCCGCCTCGGGCCGATGACTCTCGAGAAATACCTTTCATTCCTGCCGGGAGGCGCTTCGTTTTCGGAGGTGTCCGACCTGACGCGGTTCCTGGCCGGAATGGAGTTCGATTTCGACGTGCAGCTCGTGCTCTCCGCCGCAGAGGTGCCGTCCTGCGTCTTGTCCGCGAGCGCCAAGGCGCCGCCGCTGCTCGGCTGGACCACGTGGCTCACGACGCGCGCGGTATCGGAGGATGCCTCGCCGGTGGTGCTGTCGGTGGCAAACTAGACCCCCCAGAAGACCTCTTGGAGAAAGGGCGATGCGATGAGCGTGAACCTCAAGTCTCTGGTCGGGCGCCTGGATGCGACCTGCCGCGGCGCTCTGGAAGGAGCCGCCGGCCTCTGCCACTCGCGAGGGAACTACTCGGTCGAGATCGAGCACTTCCTCCTGAAGCTGGCCGAGCCGCCCGACACGGATCTCGCGCGGATCCTGCGCCACTATGAGGTAGACGCCTCGCGACTGCTCAAGGACCTGACAGCCGCCGTCGGACGCCTGAAGACGGGAAACACCGGCGGGATCTCGATGTCGGATCGCATCCCGCAGTGGATCGAGAACGCCTGGCTGATCGGCTCCGTCGACTACAACGCCGCCCGCGTGCGGTCGGGGCATCTGGTTCTCGCCCTGCTGACCCACAAGGAGCTCGAGCAGGTCGCGCGGGGGCTCTCGAAGGAGCTGAACAACATCTCGCTCGAGTCGCTCGGCAAGAAGCTCGCCGACATCACCCACGGGTCCGCGGAGGAGAAGGAGGCGCTCTCGCTGTCCGCGGCCCCGGCGCCGGGTTCCGTCGAGGGAGCCGCCGCGGGTGTTGCGCCCGGGACCAGGGCGCTCGACCAGTACACGGAGAACCTGACCGCCAAGGCGCAGGCGGGCAAGATCGACCCGGTGCTCGGAAGAGACTTCGAGATCCGCCAGGTCATCGACATCCTGACCCGGCGCCGCCAGAACAACCCGATCCTGACGGGGGAAGCCGGGGTCGGAAAGACCGCGGTCGTCGAGGGCTTTGCGCTGCGGATCGCCAAAGCCGACGTTCCGGAGCCGTTGAAGAATGTCGCCGTGCGCACCCTGGATCTTGGCCTCTTGCAGGCCGGTGCTGGCATCAAGGGAGAGTTCGAGAACCGCTTGAAGTCCGTCATCGAAGAGGTCAAGAGCTCGCCGCAGCCGATCATCCTCTTCATCGACGAAGCGCACACGATGATCGGCGCCGGCGGCCAGGCCGGGCAGAACGACGCGGCCAACCTCCTGAAGCCGGCGCTGGCGCGAGGCGAGCTTCGGACGATCGCCGCCACGACCTGGGCCGAGTACAAGAAATACTTCGAGAAGGACGCCGCTCTGGCACGGCGGTTCCAGGTCGTCAAGGTCGAGGAGCCGGACGAAGAGAAGGGCATCGCGATGATGCGAGGGGTGGCCGAGAAGTTCGAGAAGCACCACGGCGTTCGGATCCTGGACGAGGCGGTCGAGGACTGCGTGCGCCTCTCGCACCGCTACATCTCGGGCCGGCAGCTTCCGGACAAGTCCGTCTCGGTTCTCGACACGGCCTGCGCCCGCGTCGCGATCGGCCAGGCCTCGACGCCGCCGGCCGTCGAGGACGCACAGAAACGTCTGGTCCAGATCGAGCTCGAGATCGGCGCGCGGGAGCGAGAGGCGATGACCGGCACCGACCACGCGGAGCGTCTGGGGGAGCTTCGCGTCGAGAAAAAGGAAATCGAGGAGCGCCTGCAGGGACTTCTGGCGCAGTGGGATCGGGAGAAGGAGCTGGTCACGAAGATCCGGGAGGTCCGCGGCAAGCTCGAGGCGCTCGCTCCCGGAGCCGCCCGTGCGGACGGCGGGACGCGAAAAACCGGATCCGTTCCGAAGCCCGCGGCGGGGAGCGAGCCCGCGGACGTCGCGAAGCTGCGGGAGGAGCTCACGTCCCTTTCGGATGAGCTCGCGAAGCTCCAGGGCGAGACGCCGCTGTTGCAGCCGGTCGTCAACTCGCAGACGATCGCGGAAGTCATCTCGGGCTGGACCGGGATTCCGGTCGGAAAGATGCTGACCGACGAGATCCGCACGGTCATGCAGTTGAAGGACCGACTGGAGGCCCGCGTCATTGGGCAGAGCCATGCCCTGGAGGCCATCAGCCAGCGTATCCGGACGGCACGGGCGAACCTGACCGACCCGCGCCGGCCGATCGGCGTCTTTCTCCTCGTCGGACCGTCGGGTGTGGGGAAGACGGAGACCGCGCTGACGCTCGCCGACACGCTCTACGGGGGCGAGCGCAACCTCGTCACCATCAACATGAGCGAGTACCAGGAGGCGCACACCGTGTCCTCGCTCAAGGGCTCGCCCCCCGGTTACGTGGGGTACGGGGAAGGGGGCGTGCTCACGGAGGCGGTGCGCCGCAAGCCTTACTCGGTCGTGCTGCTCGACGAGGTCGAGAAGGCGCACCCGGACGTGATGGAGCTCTTCTATCAGGTCTTCGACAAGGGGATGCTCGAGGACGGCGAGGGGCGGGAGATCGACTTCAAGAACACGGTGATCTTGCTCACTTCCAACGCCGCGACCGACACGATGATGAAGCTCTGCGCCGACCCGGAAACTGCTCCGGAGCCGGAGAAGCTGGTCGAGGCGATCCGCCCGGAGCTGATCAAGATCTTCAAGCCGGCGCTGCTGGGCCGGATGGTGGTCGTCCCCTACTACCCGATTTCCGACAAGGTCATGCGGGAAATCATCCGCCTGCAGCTCTCCCGGATCGGCAAGCGCCTGAACGAAAACCACGGGACGCGGTTTTCCTACGACGACGCCGTCATCGCGGAGATCGCCAA
>JBLMXY010000130.1:0-6578 GCA_050257975.1 Acidobacteriota bacterium | reverse complement strand
CAGATCGACGAGCCTTTCACCGACAAGTTCCTGCTCACCGACCTCGACATCAAGTACAACTTCGGCGATTTCCTCCTGACGTCGGTCACCTCCTACACGAACCGCAGCATCATCGTCCTGCGCGACTCGGGCGCGCTGACCGGGAGCGTCACGGGCGGGACCATCGGCGAGCCCGAGAACGTCTACACCCTCGATGCGCCGTTGCTCGACACCACCCGAGCGAGCGGGTGGACGCAGGAGCTGCGCCTCTCGAGCGACAAGGGCCGCTTCCGATGGCTGATCGGCGGCTTCTACGCGGACGTGAAGCGCCGCTACGGCCAGAACCTCGTGGTCAAGGGCTTCGAGGACTTGAGCGCCGCGGCGGGCATCGACATCCCCACCTCGGGACAGTTCGCGCCCAAGGATGCCCTCTATTTCTCGGACATCGCCTACAAGAACCGCGAGTACGGGATCTTCGGCGAGGGAACCTTCGCGTTCACCGATCGCTTCAGCCTGACCGCGGGACTGCGCTACTACAACTACAAGGTGGACAAGACGCTCGTCTTCGACGGCCTGTTCGCACCCGATTTCCCCGCCCCCACGGTATGCCCGGGACCCGAATGCCCGACGGGAACGACGAAGGCCGACGGGGTCGCCCCGCGGTTCATCGTGAGCTACAAGCTGGGCGACTCGACGACGCTGAACGCCCAGGCCTCCAAGGGCTTTCGCCTGGGCGGCGTCAACGACCCGATCCTGAAGCCGCTCTGCAAGGGGTCAGACATCGTGACCTTCGGCGGCGCCGAGACCTGGAAAGACGAGACGGCCTGGAACTACGAGATCGGATCGAAGACGAGGTTCATGGGAGGCCGCGCCTCGGTCAACGCCTCGGCGTTCTACGTGGACGTCAAGGACCTGCAGGTGGTGGTGACCGCGGGCACGTGCTCGTCGCGCTTGACCTTCAACGTGCCGAAGGCCCGGAGCGTCGGAGGCGAGCTCGAGCTCGCCATGACCCCCAACGACCATTTCGACTTCGCCATCTCGGGAAGCTACGCCGACTCGACCGTGCGCACCACGCTCGCCGGCTCGGAAGCCACGATCCAGGGAACCGGCATCCGCGAGGGCAATCGCCTTCCGAGCGTGCCCAAGTTCCAGATGGCGCTCTCGGCCACCTATCAGCAGGACGTGGCGCCCGGATTCCGCGGCTACATCAACGGCAATTACCAGCACGTCGGCTCGCGCTACACGCAGTTGGTCGACCAGGAGGCGGGTTACGGAATCATCCCGCTGCAGCCTCCCGCCCCCGGCGCGTTGCCCAATACGATCGGCGGCCCGTTGACGCAGGACACGTTCACGTTCGACCCCTTGCTGCCGGCCTACGACATCGTCGGCGCGCGCCTCGGGGTCCGGCATGGCGGCTGGGACGTGGCTTTCTACGTCAACAACATCGGCGACGAGCGGGCCCTCCTGGCGCTCGATCGGGAGCGCGGCCTTCTCGCCCGGCAGGGTTTCCTGACGAACGCGCCCCGGACGTTCGGCATCACGACCCGACTCGACTTCTGAGGAGCCCGATTCGCGAGAACCGCTGAAGGATCGATCGAGGCCGCCCGGTCCGGCGCCGCCGATGCCGGATCGAGGCGGCCTCGGCGTCTACGGAAACGCCTTCGCCCCGGCGATCGCGATGTCCTCGTCGACCTGGGGCGTGTCGCCGCTGACCCCGATGGCCCCGATGACCTGGCCGTCGAGCAGGATCGGGATTCCGCCCTGCAGCGGCGTCGCGTCGGCGAGCGCCAGGGCCGCCACCCGGCCGTTCCTGACCTGGTCCTCGAAGACCTTGCTCGGGCGCCGGTAGATCGCCGCCGTCCGCGCCTTCCCGATCCCGACATTGACGCTCGCGACCTGGGCGCCGTCCATCCGCTCGAGCAGGACGACGTGTCCGCCGTCGTCCACGACGACGACCACGACCGCGACGCCCTTCGCCCTGGCGGCCTCGCGGGAGGCTTCGGCCATCCGCCGGGCGGCCGCGAAGCTGACGACCTTCTTTTCGAGCGCCTGGCCAAACAGGGGAGCCGAGAGCGCAATCGCGAGCGCCGCCGCGGCGGCCAGCCTCTTCCCAAACGAGCGCCTCGAATTCATGGCGACCCTCCTCCCATCAGATGCTCGCGGCCGCGGGAGGTGTCGCCTCCGACCCGGCCGGCCGGAGGCGCGGCCTCCAGGGCTCCCTCAGGCCTGCCGGGCGGCGCGGGTCCGGTCTGCGATCGTCTCGGCGATGCGCTCGGCGTCCCGTCCGACTCCGTGAATCATCGTCGAGGACATCGCGTACAGAAAGTGCAGGCCGACGAAGTAGAGGCCGGGCTCGCTCGCGACGAATCCGGCCTCGTGCCGCGGCTCCCCGTGCTCGTCGAAGATGGGCAGATCGATCCAGGAGAAGCCGGGGTGAAAGCCCGTGCACCAGACGACGTTCGCCGCGTCCAGGACGCGCCCGTCTGCGAGCAGCGGCTTACCGTCTCGGACGCCCTCGATCCTCGGGACTCGCTCGATGCCGACAGACTTCAGGTCCTCCGGCTGGACCCGAATGAGCGGGCCGCCCTGGGAGAGGATCTTCGGACGCGCTTTCCGGCCGATCGGCGTGTCCACGGTCAGCACCCGGTGGAAGAGCAAGCGCAGCACCAGACGCCGGAGCAGGAGCCGCGCCGGGAGCCCGCCGATCCGGAAGGGGATGTGGCCCGTGTCTCTTCCCGACAACCAGGTCGGATGGCTCCTGGCGACCTCCACGGCGATCTCGGCGCCCGAGTTGCCCGCTCCCGCGACGAGGACGCCCCCCTCGCGAAACTGGGCGGGGCTGCGGTAGTCGCGCGAATGGATCTGGACGATCGAGGGATCGAGCTTGCCGGCAAACGGCGGCACCCGCGGCTGCTGGTAGCTCGCCATCGCCACGACCACGTGCCGCGCCTCGAATCGCAGGTCGCCCGCCTCGACGAGGTACCGATCCGCCTGCCTCGAGAGCCGGTCCACCTTGACGCCGCTGCGGACCGGCAGCTGGAATCGCTTCGCGTAGGACTCGAGGTAGTCGGCCATCTCGTCCTTGGTCGGAAAGCTGTCGGGATGAGCCGGGAAGGGCATTCCGTCGAGCCCGTCGAATTCGGCGGGGGTGAACAGGCGCAGCGAGTCCCACCGGTTTCGCCAGGAGTCGCCGATGCGCTCGCTGGCGTCCAGGATCACGAACGGCACGCCGCGCCTCGCCAGATGGTATCCGACCGAGAGGCCGGCCTGGCCGGCGCCGATGACGACGACCGGGAAGCGCTTCGAATCCGGCGCCCTCTTCGGAGAGGGCCGCGCGCCGGTGTCGCGCAGGCCTTCGAACCCGTCTTGCTGCAGCAGTGCCGTTCCCTCTTCGACCAGGATCTCCTTCACGGTTCCGTCCTCCTTCGCCTCTTCGGCGTCTTTTCGGGGCGACGGTAGGACGAACGACCGGGCCGGCGCTTCGGAAGAATCCCCCAATTCGATCCCCGCGGCGGCATGGGTATTTTCCCCCAGAGCACCGGGAGCTTCAGAGCAGCCCGTGCTCGTACGCGAAAGCCGTGGCGGCGGCCCGGGAAGAAACATCGAGCTTCGCGAAGATGTTGCTGATGTGGCGGTCCACCGTCTTTTCGCTCAAGAAGAGGTCGGCGGCGATCGCCTTGTTCGTCTTGCCGGCCGCGACGAGCCGGAGCACCTGCAGCTCGCGCGGGGTCAGCCCGTGCGGCCGCGCCGAAGGCGCCCCCTTCGCGAGACCGTCCAGGCGGGCCAGGTCCGGCGCGGCGCCGAGCTCGTCGAAGACCCCGCGGGCGGCGTCGAGCTCGAGCCGCGCCCCCTCCTCGTCCCCCAGCGCCCGGCATGCGAGCCCCACGAGCACGCGCAGCCGGGCCTCGATGTACGGCGCCCCGACACGCCGCCATCCCTCGAGGGACCGGCGGAGGTGGGCGAGCGCGCCCTGCGCGTCGCCTTCCGCGAGCTCGACCGCTCCGCGGGCGTGGGCGGCCATCGCGTTCAGGACCTCGGCGTTCAGGCTCTCCGCCGTCTCGTCGAGCTCGCGGCTGGCCCGGCGTGCCTCGGCGACTTCGCCGGCCTCGAGCAGGATCTCGACACAGGCCGGTAGGAGTCTCGCGCGCTGCAGCCGGTCCGCCGTCGCGCCGAGAAGACGCCGGATCTGCGATACCGCCGTCTGGGTGCGTCCCTGAGCCATCCGCAACAGGGCCAGGCCGGGCTGCGGCTCCAGCCCCCGGCGGCTCGCGGCCCGATAGGCTTCCTCGGCCAGACCGAACTCCCCGCGCAGGCGGTGGACCTCGGCCTGTTGATACAGCGCCGCGGCCGCGGCCCGCGAGTCCGCCTTTTCCGAGATCCGCTCCGCGGCCCGCCGCGCCTCTTCGATCGCCTCCGGCCATGCGCCGTTCAACTGCAGGATCTCCGACCGGTGCACGAGACAATAGCCCGTGAAGGTGATCCCGGGCTGCGCCGCGCACCAGTCCGCCAGGGCGTTGGTCCACTCGCGGGCGCGGCCGAGCGCGTAGACCCTCTGGCAACACTGGATCACGCTGCAGTAGATCAGGCCGGTGATCAGCGTCGAGACCTCTCCCGCGGTCACCGAGACCATCGCCTCGTCCAGGAGCGCGAGCCCTCGATCGACCTGTCCCTGCCGCAGCAGGGCTTCTCCCTGCAGGTTCCGGGCGAAGGCGACGAGGTCCCGGTCCCCGAAGCGTTCGCCGAACCCGACGGCCTCGCTCGCCGCGTCGTAGGCGGCTTCGGGTTGCCCGGCGATCAGATGCTCGCGCGCGGCGGGCAGCAGCAGGTAGCCCCGTTCGACGCAGTCGCGACCGTTGCGCTCGAGCAGCCGCTTCGAGCGCGCGAACCACCCGCTCGCGCGGGCCTTTTCGCCCAGGGATCCCAGGCGCATGCCGAGCCAGAACGCCGCGCGCGCGGCCCGCTCGGATTCGCCGGCCTCCAGGAACGCGCGGTGGGCGCGCTCGAGCAGCCTGACGAAATCCTCGTCCCGGCCGAGCAGACCGGCGCAGATGGCCAGGAGAAAGAGGTCGTCGCCGCCGAGCGGCTGCGCTTCGTCCGCCTTCGAGAGGGATCGGTAGGCGTCGGCCCAGGCGCGCCGCCGGGAGAGCTCCCGCCCGCGCTCCAGCTCCCGGGACGCCTGCGTAACGCCGGAGCCGCGCCGCTCAGGCCCGCTCATCCGTCCTCGCCGGTTCGCTCACGACGCGGGGCGAGTCTAGCAGCCCGGGAAGGCGGAGTCGGGAGAGGATATTGGACGCGGCGGCCCTTCACGCGGGCCCACGGCGTCAGGGCCCGGGGACGCGAGCGGGTCGGGCTCTCGATCTCCTCGACGGCGAAGCCGCGGGCGATCAGCGCGTCGCCGATCAACGAGCGATGACAGCGCCAGGGCACGGCTTCGGCGCACATGATCGCGACTCTTCGGCGGCGCGATTGCCGCGCGAGCCCGTCGATCGCTTCCTGGAAATCGGGCGTCTGCATGTAATCGGCAAAGCCGCGGAAGCTGGCGTTTCGCCAGGCCGTGTTGACCGAGTCCGGCCGCGGGCGCCGAAGGCCTCCGAGCTCCGGCACGTGCTCGTAACGAATGCCGGCGCGGCGCAGGGCTCGCGCGAGCTCGGCCCGGTTGAACTGCGGGTTGTGGCGGGAGCGCGGGATGGTCCGCACGTCCGCGAGCTGGCGGACGCCATGGCCGCGCAGGAGCCGCAGAAAGTCTCGCCGGGCCCGCGTGGAGTGGCCGATCGTGAAGACCCGACGCGGCTTCTTTCTCTCTCTGCGCCGCATGAAGGCGGCGCACTTCTCCTCGGGACCGGTGCGCTCGCCTCGTGAGGATATCGCCGTTGGCCTTCCGGCGGGTACGCCGGCGGCGCTCTCGATGCATTTGCATCTGTCTCGACCACCCGGGACGCGTCAGGCTCCAGCCGGAACGGGTCCCCGACTTCGGAGGAACCATGAAGACATCCTTCGGCGTGATCCCCTGGTTGCTGCTCGCCGCCCTTCTTCCGGCGGCCCGCGTCCTGGCGCATTGCGACACGATGGACGGCCCGGTCGTCCGGGCCGCGAAGCTCGCTCTCGAGAAGGGCGACGTGACGCCGGTCTTGAAGTGGGTCCGGCACGAAGAGGAGGGGACGATCCGGGAAGCCTTCGCGCGGACGCTGGCCGTGCGAGGCCGCGGGGCCGAGGCGAAAGCGCTCGCCGACACCTGGTTCTTCGAGACGCTCGTGCGGATCCACCGCGCCGGAGAAGGGGCTCCGTACGAAGGCCTCGAGCCCGAGGGAACGCCGATCGAGCCCTCGATCGCTCTCGCCGACAAGGCCCTCGCGGCGGGCGATCCCTCGGAGCTCGTCCGCAGAATCAGCGGCCGCGTCGCCGACGGAGTCCGCGAGCGCTTCGAACGGGCCGCGGAGGCGAAGAAGCACGCCGAAGAGAGTGTCGCGAAGGGCCGGGAGTTCGTCGCGGCCTACGTCGAGCTGACCCACTACGCCGAACGGCTCGACGCCGACGCGGGCTCCGCCGCCGCGCCGCACGCGCACGGCGAGACGAAAACCGCGCCCGCCCACGAGCACTGA
>JBLMXY010000129.1:0-8664 GCA_050257975.1 Acidobacteriota bacterium | reverse complement strand
GAAGGCCTTTCCGCCATTGCACTGCTTCGCGAGTCCATCCGGAGGCGAAAGACCGACAGGAACGCCCTCAGGGAACTTCGGGAGCGCTTGCAGGGGAAGCGCTAGATGGGCACTCTCTGGTGGAAGGCTGCGAAAGCTCCTTCGGGGGGAGCCACGACGCCGACGGGATCGAGCGGAGCGGGCACGGCGAGAGGCCGCTGCGGCGGATGACCGTCGGAGGCGGGTCCCGGCGGGACGGGAGACCCTCAGGCCGTCCCCCGCCGTTTTCTAGAGCCCGGGCAGTCCCCTACGCCTGCGGCGTCCAGAGGCGCAGCTCCTCGGCCAGGAGCTTGTCCACCGCCTCGACGGGGAGCGGCTTGCTGAACCAGTAGCCCTGCATCTCGTCGCAGCCGTACCGCTGCAGGTAAGAGAACTGGTCCTTGGTCTCGACGCCCTCGGCGATCACGTTCAGCTTCATGCCGTGCGCCATCTCGACAACGGCGCGGACGATGCCGGCGTCGGCGGGGTTGGTCGCCACGTCGGTCACGAAGGAGCGGTCGATCTTCAGGGAGTTGATCGGGTACCGCTTCAGGTACGTCAGCGAGGAGTAGCCGGTCCCGAAATCGTCGATCGAGATGCCGATCGCCATTCGCCGCAGGGCCTCGAGGTTCGCGACGACGACCTCGGCGCTCTCCATGGCGATCGACTCGGTGATCTCGATCTCCAGGTGCTGGGGCTTCAGGTCCGCCGCGGCCAGGGCCTTCTCGATCGTGCCCACGAGGCCAGGCTCTCGGAACTGGCGCGCTGAGACGTTCACGGCCATGCGCAGCTCCGGCAGGCCGTTCTGCTGCCAGTGCTTGAGCTGCCGGGATGCGGTATGGAGGACCCACTCGCCGAGCGGCAGGATCAGGCCCGTCTCCTCGGCGACCGAGATGAACGCCCCCGGCATGATCAGGCCCTTCTCGGCGTGCTGCCAGCGCACCAGGGCCTCGAGCCCGACGATCCGGCCGCTGGTCAGGCTGACGACCGGCTGGTAGTGCAGGACGAGCTCGTCGCGGTCGAGCGCCATGCGCAGGCCGTCCTGCACCGAGAGGCGCTCGACGGCCCGGGAGGTCAGCTCGGGGGTGCACAGCTGGAAGTTGTTCCGGCCGACTTCTTTGGCCCGGTACATGGCCGTGTCCGCGTTGCGAAGGAGGGTCTCCGCGTCTTCGCCGTCTGCCGGGTACGTCGCGACCCCGATCGACGCGGTGATCTGGAGGGCGCGCCCTTCGACCTGCAGCGGACGGGCCACGGAGGTCAGGAGCTTCTGCGCGATGATGCTGATGTCCTCGGCGCGGGAGACGTCGGGGATCAGGATGACGAACTCGTCGCCTCCCACGCGGGCCACCGTGTCCATCTCGCGCACCAGGCCCTTGAGACGGGTCGCCACGGTCTGAAGGAACTCGTCGCCGACGCTGTGGCCGAGCGTGTCGTTGACGAACTTGAAGCGGTCGAGGTCGAGGTAGCTGATCGAAAGCTTCCGATTCTGGCGCCGCGCCTGGGCGAGCTGCAGCCGCAGCCGCTCCATGAAGAGCATCCGGTTGGGAAGCTCCGTCAGCGGATCGTGGTAGGCGTGGTAGACGATCTGGGCCTCGGCCCGCTTGCGGTCGGTGATGTCGAGGAGAGTTCCGATGATGGCGGGTTGCCCCTGGTATTCGGTTCGGGCTCCGTGCACCTCGAGCTCGATCTGCTCGCCGTCCTTGCGGATCGCCCGGAGGCTGTAGCGGACCGTCTCGACCTCGCCGTCCAATCGCTTTCGGATGTTCTCCTGGACGATGTGGCGGTCCTCCTCGGCGATGAGGTCCATGACGGAGTCCAGGGCGAGCAGCTCCTCCGCGGTGTAGCCGAAGATCTCCGCGAGCTTCGGGTTCACGTACTGGTAACGCCCGTTCTGGATGACGTAGATGCCGACGAGCGACTGCTCGACGATTCCGCGGAACTTCGCCTCCGCGGCGCGCAGGGCTTCCTCGGCTCGCTTGCTGTCGCTGACGTCGCGGATGACTCCGATGGCGCCGACGATCTTGCCGCTGCCGTCGCGGTGGGGCCCGTAAGTCCCGGTGACCCATCCGGACTTTCCGGTCTGGGGGACCTGGTACGGATAGGTCTTCGTGACGACCGTTTCACCCGCGACGGCCTTCTCGAGCAGGGCGGCGAGGCCCTGCTCGCGGAAGTGTGGGAAGAGCTGCATCGCGTTGCGGCCGAGCACGTGCCTGGCGGGCATGCCCGTCAGCTCCTCCATGAAGCGGTTCCACACGACGTAGCGCAGCGAGCGGTCGTAGACGACGATGCCTTCCCCGGCGCCCGAGATGATCTCGGAGGTGAAGTGGTGGGCGTCGCGAAGCTGCTTCTCGACGATCTCGCGCTCCTCGATCGTGCGGGCGAGGCGGTCCACGTACGTGCGCACCTCGAGCTGCTTTTGCGCCTGGCGCGCCAGGGCCTGCAGCGCCTCGAGCTGGCCGGACTGGAGCTTGCGGGGGACCCGGTCCATCACGGAAACAGTCCCGATCGCATGGCCGTCGGGCGTGATCAGGGGGACGCCCGCGTAGAAGCGGATCCCGCCATCGGCTCGCACGAACGGGTTGTCCCGGAATCGCTCGTCCTTCGCGGCGTTGGGGACGACCAGAGTCTGCCGCAGCTGGATCGTGTGGGCGCAGAAGGCGACGGCGCGGGGAGTCTCGGAGAGCTCGATGCCGATACGCGACTTGAACCACTGGCGGTCGGCGTCCACCAGGCTGATCACCGCCATCGGCGTCTCGCAGATCTGGCTGGCGAGACGAGTCAGATCGTCGAACGCGTCTTCGGCGGACGTGTCGAGGATCTGGTAGCGGCGCAGCGCTTCCAGGCGCGCAGTCTCGTCCCGAGGCTGGGAGACGCTCATGCAGTAATTTGTGGAAACCCCTTGAATTCCAAAGAATTATAGCGTCCCGGGGAGGGTTTTGGCACCCCCTAATGTGACAAAAGACCGGACAAGTGACCCGTTCTGGCCCGCTCGCCCGAAGACTCGCTGGCCAAGGGGTTTAGGGCCTGGCTTCGGACGCCGGGGAGGCTGCCGGGCGCCGGCGGTGCCAGTCGGTCCGCTGCTGGAAGAGGCGGCCAAGCGCGAGCACCCGGCGCTCCTCCAGGACTCGCCCGACGATCTGCATCCCGACCGGCAGGTTCGCCCGCGTGAATCCGCAGGGAATCGTGAGAGCCGGCAGGCCGGCCAGGTTGCCAGCCGCGCCGAGCGGATCGGGCCCGGAGAACGCCTGCTCGAGGTTGGCGTCGAGCGGCGTTGCGACGAAGGAGACGCCGGGCGCGATGAGGACGTCGAACTTTGCGAAGAGCCGATCCATTTCCTGCTGCATGATCCGCCGGGCCTGCATGGCGCGAACGTAATCGGCGCCGCTGATGGCGCGGGAGGACTCGAGGGCCGTGCGGGCGCCCTTCTCGAGGAGGTCGGCCGACTTCGCCGTCGAGAGCAGCGGCTGAAAAGCCGCGGTCGATTCCGACGCGATCACGATTGCGGCTGCCTCCTCGAAGGGAAGGTCCGGCAGCTTCGCTTCGTCCATCCGGCAACCGAGCCGAGCGAGCAGGCGCAAGGAGTCTTCGAAAGCGGCGTGCGCCCCCTCGTCCGGCCAGACGGGGCCCTCGACGCGAACGACGCCGACGCGGTACTCCCGGGCGGCCGGGGAGGCCTTCAAGTCGGCCGGCGCCGCGAGCGAGGACAGATCTTCCGGATCGCTTCCAGCGATGGCGCCGAGCACGATCTGGCAGTCCTCGGCCGAGCGCGCCATGGGCCCGAGCTTGTCCATCGTCCAGGAGAGGGCCATCGCGCCCGTGCGGGGCACGCGCCCGTAGGTCGGGCGCAGCCCCGACACGCCGCAGAAAGCCGACGGGCAGACGATCGAGCCCCAGGTTTCCGAGGCGATCGCGAAGCCGACCAGGCCGGCGGCCGTGGCCGCGGCGGATCCCGAGGAGGAGCCGCAGGTCCATCGCGTCGGGTCCCAGGGGTTGCGGGCGGCCCCCGTGGCCGAAGCCGCCGCGGTGTCGTAGCCGAAACCGCCGGCGAGCTCGATCATCGAGAGCTTGGCGACCAGGACCGCGCCGGCGTCGCGCAGCCGCCGAACGACCGTGGCGTCCTCCTCGAAAGTCCGGTCCTCGAAGAGCCGCGAGCCCCAGGTCGTCGGAGCCCCCTTTGCGGCCAGCAGGTCCTTCACGCCGTAGGGAATGCCCTGGAGCGGCCCGCGGCGCTTTCCGGACGCGATCTCCTTCTCGGCGGCCCGCGCCTCCGAAAGCGCCCGTTCCCGCGTGACGGCGACGACCGCGTTCAGGGCCCGACCCTCGCGCTCGAGCCTGGCGATCGACGCCTCGGCGAGTGCGACGGGAGAGAGCTTGCGCTTCTGGATCAGCGGTCCGATTTCCGCGACGGACGCGGAGAGCGCTTCGTCGGGCGTCACTTCTTGGCGAGCAGGGGCGTGAAGTGGACGGCGGGCTCGCTGCCGATGGGGATCTCCATCTGACGGAGCCGCTCGGCCGCCGACGAGAGGCGGTCGGCCGCGCGCGCCGCCTCCTGACGCTTCTTCTGCTCTTCGGGAGAGAGGCGCTGCGGCGCGGGGCCGGAGAGACTCTGGCAGGCGAGCGGGCCGCCCGCCAGGGCGACGGGGGAGGCAAGCAGGATCTTCGTGACGGCGCGCCGCGTCAGGGGACGTTTCATTCGGTCATTCTCCGGAATTTCGCGGGTGAGTTTACCAAGCGTCCCCTTCGGGTTTTAATGGGCCGGGCCGAGGAGGGCCGGCGGCTGAGAAACGTCACCTATCTGCACGGATTCGCTTCGTCGCCGCACGGGCGGAAGATCGCCCTGCTCCGGGAGCGGCTGGAGCCTCGCGGCTTTCGGATCATGGCTCCCGACCTGAACATTCCGTCCTTCGAGCGGCTCGACTTCAAGGCGATGACCCGTCTTTCGGTCTGGGAGGTCCGCAGGCGCATGCCGGCCGTCGTCGTCGGCAGCTCGCTCGGGGCGCTCGTGGGGCTGGCCGTGGCGCGCATCGCCCTGCGTGCTCCGCTCGTGCTGGTGGCGCCGGCGCTCGGATTCGGAAAGCGCTGGATCGAAAATCTGCCGCCGGGCGATCTGGTCCCCGTGTTCCATCACGGCCTGGGGCGCGAGATGGCGATCCACCGGCGGTTCTTCGAGGAGATGGCCCGGGTGGACGTGGACCGGGAGCCGCCGGCGGTTCCCGTCGTCGTCCTGATGGGCCGGCTGGACGAGAGCGTCCCCTTCGAACTCGTCTCGGGAGTGTGGAAGCAGTGGGAGTCGTCGGCGGGGCTCGCTCCCGGCTCGCGGTTCGTCGAGATCCCCGGCGGCGATCACTCGCTCGTCGAGCACGTGGACCGCATCGCGGAGGAGATCCTCGGGCTCGCCATGGTTCCGCGCTAGCCGTCCGTTCTCGAGAGGCCTCGGAGCCTTCGCCCTCTCCCGGCGGGAGAGGGTCGGGATGAGGCGCGCGGCCGACATCCATTAAGATCCGCCCCTCATGACTCTGGGAGGCCTCGGCCTGTTCCTGCTCGAGGCGGGAATGGGCACCGCCCTGCTGCTGCTCTTCTTTCCCGCCGAGACGCTCGGAAGAGGATTCTTTTTTCTGCACGGAGTCCTGGCGGCCGCTTTCCTCGGCGGGGCGTGGCTTGCGAGGCCGGCCGGCTATCCTTCCGCCGCGGGGGCGGCGTCGGCGATCCTGCTTCTGCTCTACGCCGTGCTCGCTCAGCTCGGGCGAGCGGGCGCGGCAAAGCCGGCGCTGGCGCTCTCCGCGGCCGGCGCGGCCTGGGCTCTGGCCGGAGTCGCGCTCGCGGCGCCGCGTCCGCACGGAGACGGTTGGACGGTCGCCGGGGCCTTTCTCGGGGGCCTCTTTCTCGGGGCGGTCCTGCTGACGATGAACCTCGGGCACTGGTACCTCGTCTCGCGATCGCTGCCGTTCAAGCTGCTCACGCGCGGCGCGACGCTCTTCGCGGCGCTCGCGGCCTGCAGGACGCTGCTGCTCGCCGCCGCGCTCGCTGCGGGGCCCAATCCCGAGGGACTCGCCTCGCTTCTGTCCCTCGAACAGGACGCCCTCTTCTTTCTCTTTCGGGTGGCGTGGGGGATCGTCGGGCCCCTGGCGCTCTCGTACTTCATCTGGAAGACCGCGGACATGCGCTCGAACCAGGCGGCCACCGGTCTTCTCTACGTGGCGCTGGTCTTCGTGCTGATCGGCGAGCTGCTCTCCTCCTATCTGACCGTCGCCACCGGGTTTCCGGCGTAGCAGGTTGCCGAAAAGGGTGCGGGATGGCGTGACGAGCCGCCGCGGGCCGATGCAAGGATGCGCGAGGACGGCGATGCCAGAGCTTCGTCGAAGAGCGATGAGATTCTCGAGCGGGCGCTCGACGCGCCCGAACGAAGGGCAGAGAGCCGGTTGCGGCGAATGAAAGAGAGTCGGGTTCCGGTCCGGCACCTGGAGTCTCTCGGCGGCCGTTCGCGAAGCGAATGCCGGCGGCCGACGACCTCGGACACGACGCCCGAATCCTCTTTTCGGCAGCCTGAGAGATCTCCGTGAGGGCGCGCTACTACTGTCCCGACTGCCTGACTTTTCGGGATCATTCGGAGACGGACGCGGGGGAGTTCGCCTGCGGCAAGTGCGGCCGGCGTTACGCCGCGCGCGTCCCGGCCTCGCTCGGGCCTGCCGGCGTCGAGCGCTGCGCGTTCTGCGGCAATCGCGCGTTCTTCCTCCAGAAGGACTTCGACCAGCGCCTGGGGTGCCTCTTCATGGCGCTCTCCCTGGCGGCGGCCCTCCTCGTCGGATGGAAGTTTGGATGGATCTGGTTCACGCCCGTCCTGCTCGCGACGGTCCTGGTCGACTGGATCGTGGCGGCGCGGGTGCGACCGGTTACCATCTGTTACCGATGCGACGCCGAGTACCGGGACGTCGCGCTCAATCCGCGGCACCGCGGGTACGACCCGCACGTCGCCGAGCGCTACGCCGAAAAGAAGACCGTCCGAGGGATGCGGTAGCGGCCTCGAAGCGCGGCCCGAAGACGCGCCTCGAGATCCTGGACATCTCGCGCCCGATCGGCGACTCGACCCCGGCCTGGCCGGGGGACGTTCCCTTCAGCTTCCGCAGCACGTCGAGCCTCCTCGACGGGGCGCCCTACGAGTCCACCTGCTTCACGATGAGCGCGCACCTGGGAACGCACGCGGACGCGCCCTCCCACGTGCTGCGGGACGGCGCCGCGATCGGAGCCATGTCGCTCCATCCGTTCATCGGACCGGCGCGCGTCGTGGCGCTTTCGGGGATCGGGGAGGTCGGCCCCGACTCTCTGCCCGCGAAGTCGATCGGCGTGCCGCGGGTGCTCTTCCGCACGGAAGGGAAGGCCTTCCTCTCGCCGCTCGCCGCGGTCCGCCTGGCCGAGAGAGGGGCGATTCTCGTCGGGACGGATGCCGGCTCGGTCGATCCCGAGGACGCGGAGGACCTGCCGGTCCATCGCACGCTGCTCTCCCGGCGGGTGGCGGTGCTCGAGGGCCTGCGGCTCGGCCACGTCGAGCCGGGGGACTACGGCCTGCTCGCCGCGCCTCTGGCCTTCGAGGCTCTCGACGCTTCGCCGGTGAGGGCGGTGCTCATCCGGACCGTGACCGAAGAAGCCCGGAGCCCTGGCCGATAGCGGAGCGTTCCGGCCGCGGCGGCAAGAGGCAGGACGGTGCCGCTCGCCCTAGCCGCCGGCCTTCAAGACGGGCACGCGGACGGCCCTCACGACGTACCGCTTGGGCGCGGACCCCACGAAATAGAAGGGATAGCAGGTCACCAGGCTCAGAGTCGGTTGCGGCGTCGGGTCGAGCACGAAAACGTCCTCGGGCTCGACGATCCGGACCTTTTCGATTCGGTACTCCTGGTTGCCCTGGAGAGTCGTCAGCTCCAGCGTGTCTCCCGGGACGACGTCCTTCAGGCCGCGGAAGAAGCCGTCGCGATGACCGGCGATTCCGCAATTGCCCGATGCGCCGGGAGCGGCGGTGCCGCCGATGTGGCCCACGGCCCGGTTGAGGGTCCAGTCGTCGGTTCCCTCGAGGACCGGAGCTTCGAGCCCGATCCTTCGGATCCGGAGCACGGCCAGGGGGGCGGGAGGATTGCGCTTCAGGCTCTCCCGGAAGGCCCGGATCCTCCCGGCCGACCAGAGGCCCCGGCTGGGGGAAGGGTCGGCCGGAAGCGCGCGGGGGGCGGGGGCCTCCCGCAGCTTCTCGAACCGCGCGAGCTCGTCCCGAGCGCCGGCCGCGCCCACGATCCGCAGGACGGTGTAGGCGCCGAGGCAGACGATCCCGGCCGCCCACAGGATCCGTTCGGCCGCGAGCAGCCGTCCGTCGCGGCGCGCGCTCGATTGCTCGCTCACGATGGAGCAGGATACGTCAAGAGAGCCGCCGTGCGGCTCCTGTCCGGTTCTACGGGAAGATGCCGCGAATCCGGGTCGCCTCTTCCACGCGGTGTACCGCCAGAATTAAGGCCCCGGTCCGCAGGTCGGTGTCGTGCTCGCGCGCCGTCGCCTCGACGTCGGCGAAAGAGCGGCGGATCGTGCGCTGGAGCTGCGTGCGGACCATGTCCGGATCCCAGAAGAAGGAGTAGAGGTCCTGCACCCATTCGAAGTAGGAGACGGTCA
>JBLMXY010000128.1:0-4220 GCA_050257975.1 Acidobacteriota bacterium | reverse complement strand
GAGTCGCCTTCCTTCGCGATCGCGGCGTAGACCCCCTCCCCGGCCGGAACGAGGGTGAAGTGCTTCGGCGAGCCGGGAGCCTCCTGCGCCGCGGCGCAAAGCGCGCCGGCGAGCAATCCGATCGAGAGACCGGCCCGCAGCACGCGCGCATTCTACCGGGTCGCGCGAGCCGCCGGACAAAGGACTACGGACTAAGGGACTAAGGACTCACCCTGCCCCCTATAATGTCGGCGATGGCGGCAGAGCGAAAACCACAGCGGCAGCGCGTGCGCTGCGTCATCAACGGCGAGGCGGTCGAAGTGTGGCAGGGCTACCGACTCTGGGATGCGGCCCTCGACGCCCGCGCGCGGCTCTGGCAGTGGTGCGGCGGCCATGGACAGTGCACCACCTGCGCCGTGGTCCCGGTCTCCGGCGCGGAGAACCTGACGCCGCCGACGTCCCTCGAGAAATTTTCCCTGCGCATCTGGTTCGCCAAGCCCCTCGCCTTCGTCCGCAAGCGTTGGGCCGGGAAGACCGTGCGCCTCGCGTGTCAGTCCTACGTGAACGGACCGGTCGAGGTCGTGGGCCTCTTCGGCAAGAAGGCCCGGGCCGCGCGCGAGAAGCTCGGCCTGGGGTGACGCGCCGCAGGGCCTGGCTCGCGCTCGCCGTGGGGGGCGGCGCCACCTTCGTCGGCGGCTCGTACCTGGCGGCCCGCGCGCTCGCCGGCCGGCTGATCTCCCCCGAGGGGCTCGGCCCGACGCTCCTCCGCCGCGAGGACCTGCTCGAGGCCCTGCGCGCCTCCGGCGCCACGGTGCGCGACTACCGCCATCGCGGAAGCGCGAGGGACCCGGTCGAGCTCGCGGCAATCCTCGCCTCCCCCGGCGCTCCGGAGGGCCGGCCGACGGTTCTCTTCCTTCACGGCAAGGGAGGCAATTCCGCCGAGTGGCAGCCCGACGCGCTGCGCGCCCTCTCGCGGGGCTACAACGTCCTGCTGCCGGACCTGCGCGCCCACGCTCCCAGCGGCGGCAGGTTCGTCACCTACGGATTCCTCGAGAAGGAGGACCTGGCCAACGCGGTGGAGGCCGCGCGGGAGCGCTTCGGCATCGATTCGCAGCGGCTGGGCCTTCATGCCTGCTCGGCCGGGTGCACGACCGCTCTCGAGTTCGCCGCCGGGAGAAGCGAAGTGCGCGCGGTCTGGCTCGAGTCCCCCTATGCCGACCCGCTCGAGATGGCGCGCCACTACCTCTCGGTCGCGACGGGCCTGCCGCCGTGGATGCTCGCTCTGACGACGCGCTGGGCGGTCGGCCGCGCGCTGTCCCGGATCCGCCGGGAGCTCGGCCTGCCCGGCCGCGGCGGGGTGGACCGCGTCGATCCGGTGCGGTCGCTCTCGCGCTTCGGCGGCCGGGTCTGCCTCGTCTACGGCGAGCGGGACGAGCTAGTCCCGCCCCGCTTCGCCCGGCGCCTCGAGGCCTGCCTGCCTCCCGGCAGCGTCGTCTGGCGAGCCGCCGGCGCCGGACACTGCCACCACGACGACGAGCCGGAGAAGGTGATGCGCGAGGAGTACGAGCGGCGATGGGAGGAGTTCTTCGCCGTGAATCTGCCGGCGTAGTTTTCAGTCATCAGTTTTCAGTCGTCAGTTCTTGGTTCCGGAACTGTGAACTGAAGACTGAGAACTGATAACTCTCTTCCTCACATCCTGCGTTCGCCCCTTCAGCTGCCCGCAGGCCGCCCGCGCGTCAGGCCCGCGGCTGCGCCGCACGGTGACCGTCGCGCCGGCGCCGGCGAGCGTCTTCGCGAAGGAATCGATTGCGGCCTCCTCCGGCCTCTTCCAACCCGGCAGGTAGACCGGGTCCTCGTTCAACGGGATCACGTTCACCTTGACCGCCATTCCCTTGAGCTTTCGGGCGAGGCGCCGGGCGTCCTCGGCGGAATCGTTCACGCCCGCGATCAGGACGTACTCCGCCGTGATGCGGCGGCGCGACTCGAGGGGCCAGGCGCGCATGGCCCGCAGAACCCCGTCGAGCGGATAGGTCTGGTTGATCGGCATGATCCTCGTTCGCGTTTGCTCGTCGGCGGCGTTGATCGAAACCGCGAGGTTCGGTCGCCGAGGCAGCGCGGCGAAGCGGGCGAAAGCCGGAGTGATGCCCGAGGTCGATACCGTCACGCGGCGAGGCGAGATCACCTCGAGGAGGATTTCGAGCGCTCCGATCACGCCGTCGGGATTCAGGAACGGCTCGCCCATCCCCATGAAGACGACGCGCAGCCCCTCGGTTGCCAGGCCCGCATCGTCCTGCACGGCGTAGAGTTGCCCTACGATCTCTCCGGCCGTCAGGTTCCGCCCGCCGCCGAGCCTTCCCGTCACGCAGAAGACGCAGTCCACCGCGCACCCCGTCTGCGACGAGAGACAGACCGTGTACCTTTCAGAGCCCGGTTCCCTCCGCCGGCGTCCCGGCGCCTTCCCTGACCCCTGCTCTCTGATCCCTGACCCCCGACCGCTGACTACCGCTCTCGCATCCTCGAACTCATTGACCGCCGCGGCCGAAGCTTCCCCCGGCATCAGGACCGCCTCGATGAGCGCACCATCGGAGAGTCGCAGGCCGTACTTGCGGCTTCCGTCGGCGGACTCCTCGCGGCGCACGATCTCGGGCAGCCGCAGCGGCGCTTCGCCAGAGAGCCGCTCCCGAAGACTCGCCGGAAGCACCGTGATCGCCTCCCACGAGCGCCTGCGACCGAGGTGCAGCGCGTCGAAGATCTGCCGGCCGCGGAAGCGCGGAAGGCCGAGCCCCTCGGCCGCCGCTTCCCAGCCGGAACGAGAGAGGCCCAGCGGGTCGAAAGACGCAGCCACGAAAAGAGTCTAAGACCGCGGGAGGCGGAAGGGCCGGCCTGTCGGCCGAGGCCTATCGCGAGCGCCTGGCGGCGACCCGCAGCGCGCCCGCCTTCGCCGCCGCGGCGCGGCGCGCGCGCACTTTCCGGGTGGGATCGATGCCGACGGACTTCAAGAAACGCAGGTCCTTGACGTTGATGCGGAAGCTCGCCCGTTCGGTTCCCGCGTCCTCGGGCTCCGCGTCGCCGATCGCGCGCCGCGCGCCCCGGACCGACTCCCGGCGATTGACTCCCACCTTGGCGTCGAGGACCATGTAGAGGTTGTAGCCCTCCTCCCGGATCCTCTGGATCGAGTCGTGGACGCGTCCGGAGCCGGAGATCGATTCGTTGATCGCCTGGCCCAGCTCCTTCAGCATCTCGCGGAGGTGGTCGTTCAGTTCCATCGGCGCGGCGATTATCGCCCCCGTTTTCGGAGACCGTCAAGGATGTTTCCAGGTGAGATTGGTGTTATCCTGATGCGGCGCTCTCATCGCGCCGTAGGCCTGCCTGGATTTAGTTCTCAGTTGTCAGTTTTCAGTTATCCGTTTTGCCGCGGGATGCCCGTCGGCTCAGAACTGACGACTGGAATTAGTTTTCAGTTGTCAGTTGTCAGTTTCGCTGCGGAACTGACGACTGATTACTGACAACTGATAACTTCTTTCCATGTTCTCCTTCCTCGCGCATCTGTCCTGCACGAAGTGCGGGCGCCAGTTCGAGCGCGACAGCCGGCGCAATCTCTGCGCCGCCTGCGGGGGGTCGCTCTTCGCGCGCTACCATCCGCGGCCGATCGATCGCTCCTCCGGCGCTTCGCGCTCCCGCACAATCTGGCGCTGGCACGAGATGATGCCGGTCGAAGACCCGGCCAACGTCGTGTCGCTCGGCGAGGGGGGAACGCCGCTGCTCCGGGCCGAGCGCCTCGGATCGCGCGCGGGATTCGCGAGGCTCTGGATCAAGGACGAGGGCGGCAATCCCACCGGCTCCTTCAAGGCGCGCGGGCTTTCGGCGGCGATCTCGCGGGCGAAGGAGCTGGGCGTCGCCAGGGTCGCGCTGCCGACGGCGGGAAACGCCGGCGGCGCGGCGGCGGCCTATGCGGCGAAGGCGGGGATGAAGTGCCACGTCTTCATGCCGCGGGACACGCCGCGCATCTTCCAGGTCGAGTGCGAGCGGTATGGCGCGCGGGTCACTCTCGTCGACGGCCTGATCGACGCGTGCGGCCGGCTCGTGGCCGAACGGGCGGCGCGCGAGGGCTGGCACGACGTCTCGACGCTCAAGGAGCCCTATCGCGTGGAGGGAAAGAAGACGATGGGCTACGAGCTCGCCGAGGATTTCGGCTGGAGGCTTCCCGACGCGATCGTCTATCCGACCGGCGGAGGCACGGG
>JBLMXY010000127.1:0-13826 GCA_050257975.1 Acidobacteriota bacterium | reverse complement strand
GGACGCGGTCCGGGGCGCGGTTGATCGAGCGCAGGAACTCGACGTAGGGGCGCAGAATGGCCCGGGAGAGGTAGTCCTCGGTCGAGGGCCGGTCTCCGGCCCAGTAGACCAGCAGGCGCGTGCGGGCCGTCGAAGGAAGGTCTTGCTTGCGTGCCCGCGCATCCTCCGCGAGGGCCTCGGGCCCCTCTTCGGCGGCGTAGCGGGTCAGGATCGAGGCGTGCGGCAACAGGCGCTCGGCGTCCTGCTCGAGATGCCCCGTGAAAAAATCCTCCTCGTGCGCCGCCTGGAGGCTACCCGCGATGCGAGCCTGAGCCCGGTAGAGACCGGCGGCAAACGTCAGGGGGTCCGCCGAGGCGGGTTTCTCGCGGGAGAGGAGCTCCGCGCGAGCCGCCCGGCGCTCGAACTCCGCCGCGACCCGCGACTCGGAGGGACCCCCCTTCAAGCGCGCGGGCCGCGGCCGAACGGCCTACCGGGCCTGCTTGTCACCCGTGATTTCCCGGTACCAGCGCGGATGATGCAGGCGCGCCCACGCGCGCGTCACGGTTCCCCGCGTCATGGAGCCGAACGTCCCGGGCTCGGCGGCCGTCCCGAGGTAGATGTGGAACACGATCGCCACAGCGAAGCAGATGAACGTGAAATCGTGGACGATGTAGGCGAGCTCCATGAGGGGCTTCGGAAAGGAGCGCGGAAACCACATCATGAGACCCGAGAGGAGAAGGCCGAGCGCCCCGAGCGACACCGCCCAGAAGAGGGCCTTCTGCCCGCCATTGTACTTGCCGACCTCCGAGTCGTCGGTCTCGTAGCGCATGTACTGGAAGAGCCTGGGGCCGAGCCACCCCTTCTCGTTCGGCTCGAAATGCATGTCCGACAGCCACTGGAAGAACATCAGAGCCGAAAAAAGGAAGAATGCCAGGCCGATCCAGGGATGGACCACCCGGCACACCGAGAGGCCTCCGAACAGGTGCGCCATCCAGGTGAAGGCCGGCGTCCAGATGGGCAATCCCGTAAGGACGCAATAGACGAAGGTGAGCGCGACCCCCCAGTGGATCAGCCGGGAGGCGCGATTGTGCCGGACGATCTCGTTGCCGACGACGACGTCTTCCCGGTCCCGGGCGGTGACGACGGCGACGTCCATGTGACGGGGGCTTGCCGTGCTCATCGGTTTTCCGCCTTTCCCTGCCGGATCAAGCGTCCGGAAGATTCGCGTCCGTGTCGTTGGCGCCCTTGACCTTCTTCGGGCCGTACTTGGTGTAGTGAGCGAAGGCGCCCAGGACCGCGCCGAAGATGGCGACCACGCCGATCGGGCGCAGCACCGATTTCCAGAACTTGACGAGGATCGGCACGTGCGGATCGGCGGGCAGGCTGTACCAATCGGGGTGATCGCCGTGCGCGAGCACCGTCACGACGCCCGTGCCGCCGACCCCCTGCGGATCGTAGAGCATCGCGTTCTGGAACCCGTTGGCCTTCAGCTGTCCGACGCGGTGCTTGCCGAGCGCCACCATGTCCTCCTTGGTCCCGAAGTGGAGGCAGCCGGTCGGGCAGGCCTTGATGCAGGCGGGCTCGAGGCCGACCGAGACGCGGTCGACGCAGAGCGTGCACTTGGCCATCTTTCCGGTCGTCTGGTGGAAGCGGGGCACGTCGAAGGGACAGCCCGTCGCGCAATAGCCGCATCCGATGCACTGGTCCGGATTCACGTCCACGATGCCGTTGGAGTACTGGACGATCGCGCCGGGGGCCGGGCAGGCCGCGAGACAGCCCGGCTCCTCGCAATGCATGCACTGGTCCTTGCGCATCAGCCAGACGACGCCGCCGTCGAAGTCGCGCTCGTTGAACCGAATCAGGTTCCAGTACTCCGGATGCAGGGTCGGAAGGGTCTGGTAGGTCCCCACCTGCTGCGTCGGGACGACCTTCAGGTCGTTCCACTCCTGGCAGGCGACCTCGCAGGCCTTGCAGCCGATGCAGGTCGACGTGTCGATGTACTTCGAGACGGTCGCGGCCTGGCGCATGCCCGAAAGGCTTCCCCACACCGATGCGGAGGAACGGCGGATCTCGAGATTTTGGGTGCTCATCGCCATCCTCCTTTCACGCCTTCTCGAGTTTCACGAGGAAGGTCTTGTATTCGGGCGTCCAGGTGTTGGGGTCCATCGCCGAAGGCGTCAGGAAGTTGGCGAGCGGTCCGGTGTGCCCCGGCTCGCCCTCGTAACCCCAGTGGAGAGGGAACCCGATCTGCCACAGAGGCTGCCCGTTTACCTTCAGGGGGCGCAGCCGCTTGGTGACCATCGCAACCCCTTCGACGGAGCCCCGCGCCGACGTGACGCGGGCCCGGCCTCCATTGACGATGCCTTTCTCCCTGGCGAGATCCTCGGGGATCTCGATGAAGAAGCCCGGCTGGACCTGGTTCAGCCGGTCGATGTGCTTGGTCCAGTAGTGATAGTGCTCGGTCAGGCGGTAAGTCGTGCAGACGATGGGGAACTGGTCGCGTTTTCCATAGATGTCCTTGTCGGACTTGAACTTCTTCGTGGCGGGATTGGACGTCACCTTGGGGTGCAGGGGGTTGTCGCACGGAGCCTCGACCGCCTCGTAGTGTTCCGGGAACGGGCCGTCGTTCAAGGGCGCGAAGATCCTCCCCACGCCTTCCGGGAGCATGATGAAGGCGCCGAACGTTCCCGGAGGCGCGTCCGGCTTCATGTCGGGCACGTCGCCGACCCACTTCTGGCCGTTCCACTTGATGCCGGCCCGCGTCGGATCCCAGGGCTTGCCTTCCGCATCGGCCGAGGCCCGGTTGTACATGACGCGCCGGTTCGCCGGCCACGAGAAGCACCAGTTGTGGTACATGCCGAGGCCGTTGGCGTCGTCCACGGGGTTGCGCCGCTGCGTCAGGTTGCCGGCCTCCGTGTAGCAGCCGGACATCAGCCAGTTGCCGCACATCGTCGAGCCGTCGTCCTGAAGCTGGCCGAAGCCGTCGAGCTGCTGGCCGGCGGTCTTGATGATCTTCGTCTTGTCCTTCGGGTCGTAGAGGTCTTCCAGGGCCTTGCCGTTCAACTCCTTGAGAACCTCGGAGAGGTCGGGCGCCACGGGATTGGTATAGGCCCAGTCGACGTTCAAGACCGCCTCCGCCATCGGGCCGCCTTCTTTTCGGTAGAGCTCCCGAACGGCGAGGAAGATCCGGGCGAGGATCTCCTGGTCGGTCTTGATTTGTCCCGGCGGATCCAGGGCCTTCCACTTCCACTGGATCCAGCGCGCGGAGTTCGTGAAGCTGCCGTCCTTCTCCGCGAAGTTGGACGCGGGCAGCTGGAAGACCTCGGTCTGGATCTTCGAGGGGTCCGGCCCGCCGTATTCCTTGGGGGCCTTCCAGAAGGTCGCCGTCTCCACCTGGTGGTTCTCGACGACGACGAGCCACTTCAGCTTCGAGTGCGCCGCGATCATCTTCGGAGTGTTCGGGCCGATGCCGACGGGATTCATGCCGAACGTCATCAGGCCTTCCGGGCCGGGCTCCTGTCCGCCGGCGCGGCTCGAGTTGCCGCGGTACATGTCGTCGAAGATGAACATCCAGGAGTAGTTGCCGTCGGTCTTCGGCAGCCAGTCGTATCCGAACTGGTTCTCCTTGGTGGCGTTCTTGCCGTAGCAGGCCTTCAGGACCGAGACCATGAACTTCGAGTAGTTCTGCCAGTAGTTCATGGAGGGGCCGAGCGACTTCGGGGTGTTCGCCTCGAGGTACTCCTTGAGCGACTGCCACTGCGCCTGGGGAGTCTTGACGTATCCCGGCAGGATGTCGAAGACGCCCGCCGTGTCGGTCGCGCCCTGGATGTTCGAGTGGCCGCGCAAGGCGTTGACGCCGCCGCCCGGCCGGCCGACGTTGCCCAGCAGCAGTTGCAGCATCGCGGCGGTCCGGATGATCTGCACGCCGATCGAGTGCTGCGTCCAGCCGAGCGCGTACATGATCGTGCCGCAGCGCTCGGCGTTGCCCGTCGACGTCACGACCTCGGCGACCTTGAGAAACGTCTCCTTGGGCGTGCCGCAGACTTTTTCGACCATTTCCGGGGTGTAGCGGTCGACATGCTTCTTCAGCAACTGGAAGACGCAGTGGGGGTCTTCCATGCTCGGGTCCTTCTTGGCCTCCCCCTTCGCGTCGAGCTGGTAGGCCCACGTGTCGCGCTTGTAGCTGCCCGAAGCCTCGTCGAAGCCGGAGAAGAGGCCGTCTTCGAACTGGAAGTCCGGGCTGATCAGGAGGGGGCCGTTGGTGTGGATCTTGACGTACTCCTCGTGGTAACGCTTCTTGTCGATCGCGTAGCGGATGATGCCGAGCAGGTACGCGATGTCCGTGCCGGCGCGGATCGGCGAGTACACGTCGGCGACGGCCGCGGTCCGCGTGAAGCGCGGATCCACGGCGACGATCCTGGCGTTACGGGTCTTCTTGGCCTCGACCGCCCACTTGAACCCGCAGGGATGGTTCTCGGCGGGGTTGCCGCCCATGCAGAGAACCACGTCGGCGTTCTTGATGTCGACCCATCCGTTGGTCATCGCTCCCCGACCGAACGTGGCGGCCAAACTGGCCACCGTTGGGCCGTGTCATACCCGGGCCTGGGTGTCCCGGTACGGCACCCCCCAGGCCGACGCGCTCTTCCAGTACAGGAAATTGAACTCCGTCGTGTCGGTGCAGCCGCCGATCATCGCCATGCCGGGGTTGCGGTTGACGACCTGCCCCTTGGCATTCTTCGCGACGAAACACTTGTCGCGGGTGTTCTTGATGTGCCGCGCAATCTTCGTGATCGCCTCGTCCCAGGTGATGTCCTCCCATTTGTCGGAGCCGGGACGTCGGACCTGTGGAGTCTTGAGGCGGGTGGGGCTGTTGATGTCGTCCTTGACGGTGGCGCCTTTGGGACAGAGGGTGCCGCGGTTGATCGGATGGTCGGGGTCGCCTTCGACGTGCACGACGGAAGGCGTCGCATTCTTGGCTTTGTCTCCCAGGGTGTGAATGATCAAGCCGCAGGAGACCGCGCAGTAGGGGCAGGTACTTCGGGTTTCCGTGGTGCGCGAGATCTTGAACTCGCGCATTTCCGCTTCGGCAGGAGAGACGTCGAAACCGAGGGCGATCGTGGTGCCGACGCCCGTTGCCTTGAGGAACCCGCGACGAGAGATCTGCATGGGACCTCCTCGAAAGCAAGAACTAATGCATTTCAAGACTTTCGATCCGGGTTGTCAAGGGGCCCATGAGAAACGAACGCCTCTTTCCGATTGCGGCGGCAGATTTGTTCAACAAAGACGCAGCCCGGCATCGGGCCTTCCGGTCTGCTCACGTGGCCTCGATGGAAGCCCCGTGAGGAATCGAAGCGAGCCTCCGCCGCGGCTCGACGGAGTCGGCCGGGAGAAGGGACGCCCTCCGTCAGGGACTTTCCGCCGACTCGCTCACCACCCTCCGGGCGTGGGTGTAGACGTTGAAGCGCCGGTCTCTCAAGAACCCGACCAGCGTGAGGCCCGCCGTGTCCGCCAGCTCGACGGCGAGGCTCGATGGCGCGGAAACGGCGGCGACGATCGGGATCCCGGCGCCGTACGCCTTCTGGACGATCTCGAATCCGGCCCGCCCGGAGACCAGGAGCACCGAGTCGCCGACCGGCAGCCGCCCCGCGAGAAAGCAGTGCCCCACGACCTTGTCGGTGGCGTTGTGCCGCCCGATGTCCTCGCGCAGCGCCGCAAGCTCGCCGTCCGCGCCAAACAGGGCGGCGGCGTGGAGCCCTCCGGTCTTCGAGAAGATCGACTGCCGCTCGCGCAGCTTCGCGGGCAGCGCGTACAGGAAGTCCGGCGAGACGCGCATCCACGAGGAGAGAGGAGGGCGGTCGACCGGAATCACGTTCTCGATCGAGGTCTTGCCGCAGACGCCGCACGCCGATCCCATCACGGTGCCCCGCGTGAGGCCGGCGGCTCGCGCCCGCGCCTCCGGACTCAGCACGGCGATGAGGACGTTCGCCTTCAGCTCCTGCGAGACGCGCGGATCGGCGGGCCGATCGAGCGAGAGCAGGCCCGAGCGCTCGGCCAGGACGCCCTCGGCGAAGAGGAGGCCCGCGGCGAGCTCCTCGTCGTTTCCCGGGGTCCGCATGGTGGTGACGAAGCTTGCGGCCGGGCCTCCGTCCTCCCCGCGGATTCGTATCTCCAGGGGCTCCTCGACCGCAAGCGCGTCCGTCCGCTCGACTTCGACGTCGCCTTCTCGGGCGCGAACGCGGACCGGCTCGATCGGGTCCACGCCGAGATGCTAGCAGGGTGCTGAAAAATGGATGCGGGCGTCGTGTCCGAGGCTGTCGGCCGCAGGCGTTCGCTTCGCGAACGGCGGCCGAGAGTCTTCAGCCGGACGGGGACCCGACCCTGCTTCGTAGGCCACAGCCGGCTCTCTGCTCTGGTCCGGGCGCGTCGAGCGCCCGCCAAGAGTTCTCATCGCTCCTCGACGATGCTCTCGCATTGCCGTCGTCGCGCTTCCTTGCATCGGACCCCGCGGCGCTCGTCACGCCAACCCACACCCTTTTTCGGCATCCTGCTAGCAGGCGTCTCCGGGCCGGGCAGCAGCCGCGGCGTCACGGCGGCCGAGGACAAGCCCTGTCGAAGAGGCGCGCCCGGCCCGAGAGGCGATGGGCGGCGGATTCGGGCGCGCCGTTTCAGGAATTCCCGGGCGGGGGCCCATGGACCTCCGCCCGGGATCGGATTCAGAAGCTATAGAGCGCCGAGAGGGAGACCTGGGTGCCCTTCGTCTTGACTTTCGCGGCTCCCGTCGTCAGGTCGGAGCGCAGGTACTCCGCGCCGATGGCGAACGGCCCGGCCTTCCAGCGCAGCATTCCCGCGTACATCATGTTCTTGACGCGCGTGTTGTTCGAGGCGAGGACGTCGGAATCCTTCGGATCCTCGACACCCCAGAAGCCGAAGAGGCTCCAGTTCTTGGTGAAGTCGAAGCCGATCTGCGCCCAGCCGCCGGTGCTCTGGATCTTGCCGAACTGAGTGAGCATGCCGAACTGCTGCCCGATCGAGTGACCCGTGTAGCCGTTGCCCTGGATCATGACCGGGCCGAACTGGAACTTGGCGCCGATCTCGACGGCCGAGCCATTCAGCCGATCGTTGGTCGTCGCGGTCCCCGTCGAGGCCCCGGCGCCGGACAGGTCCTTCTCGTCCACGTGCCCGACGATGTAGGTCGACCACGTGCCCGTGCCCGCCTTTCCGCTCAGGTCGAAGCGCACTTCGAACTGAGGCCAGGTGGCGCTGCCCGCCGATCCGAAGTCGACGTTCGAGCCGGGACCGTTCCAGGACCCGGACAAGATCGCGAACTGCGCGTTCGCCTTGACCGGCGAATCCTTGGCTGTCAGGAGTTGATCAACCAGAATCCCGGGAAACCGCCAGCCGATGTCTCCGGCGGCGCCGTAGCCGAGCGGAAAGGCGATGTGGGAGAGCGACACCGGCACGTTGCCGAAGATGGGCGACCACATCTGTCCGATCCGGATCGTCGTGCTGCCATTGGAGAGATCCGCGTATGCCAGCCGGAGGCGCGGATTGGGCTGCTGCTGGTTGAAGGCGCCGGTGCCGGTGAATCCTCCGAAGAAGTCCATCTCGAGCGTGGCGCCGACCTTGAATTCGCCCACGACCTTGGGCCCGGCGAAAACCATCGTCAGCCGCGTATTGCGCACGTCGCCTCCGCCGAACCATTCGTCCGTCGTCGAGTCCGGCGGGGTGGGCCACTCGGCGTTTTGGCCGTTGCCGAAGGTGAAGTTGT
The DNA here is from genome assembly GCA_050257975.1 of Acidobacteriota bacterium. Classification (GTDB taxonomy): domain Bacteria; phylum Acidobacteriota; class Thermoanaerobaculia; order UBA5066; family Gp7-AA6; genus DATBFU01. The sequence goes on along the minus strand of JBLMXY010000127.1, from coordinate 6,079 downwards.
TGTCCTGCGCGAAGGCCGTTGCGCTGATGAATCCCTTGAACGTCAGGCTTGAGCCGGGCCCCAGCTGCACCGTTTGCGCCGAGACGGCCGCCGCCCAGAGGGCTGCGCACGCCGCGACGACCGTTGATCGAACCGTTGACCTCATCGCCAGCTCCTTTCTACCCACGTGAGCGGGGAATTCCACCAGGGCGCCGCGAGGAAACGCGGCGGGAGATTGTGCCGGGCTCATGGAGGCTGGCGGCCCCCGGGCCGCCCGGCAAACGGTTGTCCGGAGCCCTGCTCGCGCCCGGGCGTCAAGGGGGGACCGCTTGGAGTCGGCATTCTCGCCTCGGTCGCCTTCACGAGATCTTAACCCCGATTGTCACGCGACCCTCATTTCACCGAACCAAAAGTGAAGCCCGCGATAAAACGGTCGAGGAAAAGGTTGTAAACGAACCCGATCGGGAGGCTCGCGATCAGGCATGCCGCCATCAGCGAGCCCCAGTAGTAGACGTCTCCGCGCACGAGATAGATCGGCACGCCGACCCCGACAGTCTGGTGGGCGGCCGACGAGATGAAGGTCAGCGCGTACACGAATTCCTGGGTCACCAGCGTGAACGCGAAGATGACCACGGTCAGGATCCCGGACACGGAGATCGGGATCACGAGTTTCCTAAACGCCTGGAAGCGGGTGAGGCCGTCCACCATGGCGGCGTCCTCGAGCTCCGGGGGGATCGACTTGAAGAAACCCATCAGCAGCCATGTCGAGAAGGGAATGGTGAAGCTCGGATACACGACGATGACCGACCAGAGCGTGTCCTGGAGGCCGAGCCAGGCCACGATGCGCGACAGGGGAATGAAGAGAAGCGTCGGCGGCACGAGATAGGTCAGGAAGATGCCGATCCCGAGGCGGCTGCCCCAGCGGCCGGTCAGCCGCGCCAGGGCGTAGGCCGCGGGGACCGCGAGCAGCAGCGTGATCGCCACCACGAGCACGCCCGCGAAGGCCGTGTTTCCGAGCCATCGGAGGAAGAGGGTTTCGCGGAACAGGAGCCTCAAGTGCTCGAGTGTCGGGGGCGCGTTGAAGATGAACGGATTGTTCTTCAGGTCGTAGAGGTCGCCGGTCTTCTTGAAGGTCGTGATCAGCATCCAGTAGAAGGGGAAGGCGAGCAGGACGGCGAAGACGACCAGCGTCGTCCACCGGAGGAGCCGCTCGGCGGTCCGTCTCGCCTGCAGGCCCGCCATCAGGTGACCTCGGCGCGGTGGGCGGACCGCAGCATCAGCCAGGCGACGGCGACGAGCATCGGAACGAGGAAGATGGAGATGGCGGCCCCTTCCGCGAGGTCGCTGCCGAGAATCCCGGTGAAGAACGCGAGGGAGGGGAGCACCTGGGTTGTGTCGTACGGGCCGCCGCGCGTCAGGATGTAGATCACGGTCATGTCGGTGAACGTGAAAACGACGCCGAACAGCACGGCCACGTTGATGATCGGCAGCATCATCGGGATCTCGATCTGGAACATGCGGCGGAAAAACCCGGCTCCGTCCACCTCCGCGGCCTCCGGGATGTCCCTGGGGATGGCCGTCCATCCCGCCAGGATGATGACGGTCGCGAAGGGGAGCATGTGCCACGTGTGCACGAGAATGACGGAGATCATCGCGAGCTTCGGCTCCCCTAACCACATCGGAGGAGAGAACTCGTTGGCCAGATGCATTTGAATCAGGACCCAGTTGATGACGCTGTAGAGCGAGTCGAGGATCCATTTCCAGCCGATCGATCCGATGGAGACCGGGGCCACCCAGGGCAGCAGGATCAGGAACCGGATGAGGCGCCGGCCCCGGAAGGCGTCCTTGAGCGTCAGGGCGAGCAGTGTCGCCCCGACGAGGACGAGGATCTGCGAGGAAATGGTGAAGACGAAGGAGTTAGTCAGCGCGCGCCAGAAGGCCGGGCTCTGGAAAACCGAATGGAAGTTCGAGAGGCCGACGAAGTGATAGCCGCGGCTGCCGACCTTCACGTCGCCCAGGCTGTAGAAAAATGCGAGAAGGAACGGCACGCCGACCAGGGCGAGCACGTAGAGCACCGCCGGGAGGAACATCGCCGGCGCGAGCCACCTCTGCCGCCCGAGGGCGCTCACGCTTGCGTCTGCGGCATCGCGCTGTCTTCGGAATCGCCTGACACCAGCGGAACGCGGGCCGTCCGCGTGCCCTTTTCCCGGTCGAAGAACTTCAGATGCTTCTCGGACACGGCGAAGGCGTGCAGGCTTTCCGCCTCGAATCGGCCGCCGTAGGTCGCAGACATTCGGGAAATCGCCTTCTCACCTTGGAAGCGTCCCCCCTCGAGGCGGCCGTAAACGATTCGCTCGGCCCCCAGGTATTCCGAATGGCTGATCCGGAAGTGCAGGGAGACGAATGGCCCTTCGCGGTCCGCGGCGCGGATGTCTTCCGGGACGGCCGCGCGGCCCGCCAGCTGCAGCACGGGGAAGAAGTGCTCGGGCCGGAATCCGAGGATGACGTTTCCGTGCGGGACGAGATTCATCGGAGGGGATCCGAGAAACGTCGCGACGAAGGTGTCGGCCGGATCGTCGTAGACCTCGGCGGGCGTTCCGATCTGGCGGACGGCGCCCTGATTCATGACGACGACCCGGTCTCCCATCGCCATGGCCTCGACCTGATCGTGTGTCACGTAGATGGTCGTCGTCCCGATTCGCCTCTGGAACTGCTCGAGCTCCTCGCGGGCGGAGGCCCGGAGCTTCGCGTCGAGATTCGAGAGGGGCTCGTCCAGGAGGAAGAGTGTGGGCTCGCGGACAATGGCCCGGGCGAGGGCCACGCGCTGCCGCTCTCCCCCCGACAACTCGCGCGGCTTGCGCCCGAGAAGGTGGCCGATGCCGAGCAGCCCCGCGGCCCACTCCGCCTTCGCCCGGCGGTCGGGCTTCGGCATGTGGCGCGCCTTCAGGGGAAACTCGATGTTGCCGAGGACCGAGAGGTGGGGGTAGAGCGCGTAGCTCTGGAAGACCATGGCGATGCGCCGCTGCCGGGGCGTCCAGTCGTTGACGACCACGCCGCCGATCAGGATCTCGCCGGATGTGGGCTCCTCGAGCCCCGCGATCATGCGCAGCAGCGTCGTCTTGCCGGACCCGGAGGGGCCGAGGAGGACGAGGAACTCGCCCTCCCGGCTCTCGAGGTTGACGTCGACGACGGCCCCGACCTGGCCCTGCCGGAAGATCTTCGTCAGTGCGCGGGTCTGGACGATCGCCATGCGCTCGTCACTTCCACTTGTCGAAGATGCGCTTGATCTCCTTCTCGGCCGCCCGCGCGGCCTCTTCGGGGCTCATGACGTCCTGCGCGGCCTTGGCGAACATCGTCGGGACGACGAACGTGTTGAAGACCTCGTCGATCGCCGCCGTGGCGTAGCCCGGGTAGCCGACATTGGTCGCCCAGTCGAGCACGTTGCCGAGCACCTTGTACTTGTCCGGCGGGTCGGCCTTGGGGTCGTTGGCGATCTGTTTCTGCAGGTCGGGGACGGTGCTCGGGAAGCAGGGGAAGTTGTAGAACTCGCTCGCCTTGAAGGCGGCGCCGAAGTTGTCGATGTAGTCGACCAGGAACTGTTTGGCGCCTTCCTTGTTCTCGGCGAAATCCCAGACCACGTAGCAGTCCATCACGTGCTCGGCCGCGATCCGGCGCACCGGGCCCTTCAAGGCCGGGGAGACCCAGATCTTTTTGGACATGTCCGGGTTGTCCTTCTCCGCGGTGCGCGTCACGGAGATGGCGTTGCAGACGAAGGAGAGCTTCCCGGCCAGGATCCCCCGGTTGTTGGAGGAGGGGTCCCACGTGAAGACCTCGGGCGTCATCGTCTCCTTGAAGAGAGCCTTCACGTACTTGATGGCCTCGAGGGTTTGCTTCGAGTAGATTGTGACCTCGCCCTTCTCGTCCTGGACCGACCCGCCGAAGGACCAGAGGACGGCTCGCATCGCCATGTTGGTGTCCAGCTCCTGCGAGAGCCCGACCCCGACCGGGTTGCCGACCTCGTCCTTGATCTTCTTTCCTCCGACGCGCAGGTCTTCCCAGGTGTCGGGCCCGTTGGGAAACCCGACCTTTTCCCACAGGTCCTTGCGGTAGTTGCCGGGATCGGGAACGTAGGAATCGGAGAAGGCGAAGTATTTCTTCGTCTTCGGGTTCAGGGTCGATTTTTCCGCCAGCGGGATCATCTTGCCGTGTTTCTTCTCGACGGCCTGGTAGATCTCGCGGTGATCGATGACCTGCTTCTCGTAGGCGGCAGGCGGGGCGAGGAACATGAAGAGGTCGTGCCCCTTCTTGGCGGCGACCTCCGCCGCGGCGCGGGCATTGACCTCGCCGATGGCGATGTGATCGACGATCACCTGGGTGTTGTTCTTGGCCCCCCACTCCTTCGTGTAGACGTTGTCGAACCATTTGTCGTAGCCGGGCACGAAGTGGCTCCACTGGACGATCTTCAGGGTCTTGTCGGCGGCGCGCGCCCGGTCCGGGAAGAGGAATGCGGGACCGACTCCGGCGGCCAGGGCGCCGGCTCCCGCGAGGCCGGCGAAACGCCGGCGAGTCATTCCGCGGTTCCGTTTTTTCGTGGACATGTTCACCTCCATTACTTTCTGCCGACGCCGGCCCTCAGAAGTGCCGGATGTCGACGTCCTTGATTTCCCCGAAGAACAGGGATTCGAGCGCGAAGCTCATGACGGACGCGCCGCCGGAAGCCTCGGTCGGCCATCGCGGAACGAAATCGGGTCTCGGACCCGAAGGGAATCGCGCGTGATCCGGGCTGCGCGAGAGACGCCTCGTCCTGGAGGAGCGGATGGGGCGTCGGGATCGCTCACCGAAGCAGCCGCCTTCCGGTTCGCCGGAGCTCCGCGGTGATCGAGATCGGATCAGCGCCGTCGAACGGCTCCTTCGCGTTCATCGAGGTCGCAACGCTGCGGGAAGTCTTTTGAAACTTCTCCGGCATGTCAAGGGAATTCGCGCCCCGTCGGCCGGCGCTCCGCGCGGCGGCTTCGTCGCCGCGTCTTGGCGGTCCGCCGTCGGAGTCGCCCGCCTCGCACGGAGATTCTCCGGTTTGAAAGCAAGGAAGGCGCGCGATGCGGAACTCGTGCGGCATGGACGAGCGAAGCCCGGGCGCGGATGGTCAAATCGAAATCCGGCCGCGGACGGGTCTGCAGGGCTCGCGGGAGCTCGACCCCGCGCGGCGAGGCGGCGCTCCGGCGCCAGGAGCGGGAGATGTCGGCGTGAGTCGCGGGCTCATTCGCTCTGGCGAGCCGCCGGTTGGAAGCCTTCCAATTCGTCCAGAGGAAGTGATGCGCCGCCGCCCCGCGCCCACGGGCTCCAAAGGACCTCACCGGTGATCCATGTTCATGTTGGCCAAGGATTTCCGGAAGATGGCCCGGCGGCGCCCGGCCGCCGTTGCGACTCGCGAAGCATCGGCCGGCTCGCGCTCCAGGCGAGCCTCCGGCCGTCGATTTCAGCAAGAAGAGCGGCTCTTTGGCCACGCTCGGGGGCCATCGGGCCGAGCGAACCGAGTTTTTTGAGACTGATGCATTTGCCTCACGAAATCACTCCGAGAATGGCCTTGACTCGTGCCAGACGCGCACGGATATGATTCCGGAAGCACTCAACGGAGAGGGGGTCCTTACGACCGTTCCCGGGTTCCCGCGTTTCTCCAGCGCGGCCGAGCCCGCGCTTTCTGACGCCGGGCGGCCCCTCCAGCGGATCCCCGACCGAGGGCCTCGCCGCGTCGACGAGGACCGGATTGCCCCCACGTTTAGACTCCGTTCACAAAGCCAACTCGCCACGAACGCGCTCACGATCCGGACGAAAGGTCTTCCGATACTGAGGTTGCTTCGATAGAGGGCACGAACCGAAAGGGAGGAGGTTTCGAGATGGCAAGTACCGCTGGAACATCCCCGGGGGCCGTTGCTGTAGCAGGGGGAGCAGCCGTCAGTCGATGGTGGCGCGTGGTGGGCGGCCTCCTGATGAACCTGGCGCTGGGCTCGCTCTACGCCTGGAGCGTCTTCGTCGCGCCTCTGGAGAAGGAGTTCGGCTGGAAGCGGGCGGACACCTCCCAGGTGTTCACGTGGGCCGTCGT